>JAURWR010000099.1 GCA_030654805.1 Burkholderiaceae bacterium | reverse complement strand
ACACAGCTCGGTCGCGCAGGCTTCTCGATCATCACCGGTGGCGGCCCGGGCATCATGGAGGCGGCCAACCGCGGTGCCCGCGACGCCGGCGCGCTGTCGGTCGGACTCAACATCGAGCTGCCTCACGAACAGAAGGCCAACGACTATCAGGACCTCTCGCTTCACTTCCGTCACTTCTTCGCGCGCAAGACGATGTTCGTGCGTTACTCGCACGCCTTCGTCGCCTTCCCCGGCGGCTTCGGCACGCTCGACGAGTTGTTCGAGACGATGACGCTGATCCAGACCGGCAAGTGCCGCAAGCGGCCGATCCTGCTGTTCGGGCGCGAGTTCTGGTCGCGGCTGATCAACTTCGACGTGCTGATCGAGACCGGCATGATCTCGCCCGGCGACATCCACCTGTTCCGCTATGTCGAGACCGCCGAGGAGGCCTGGGCGGTCCTCGAATCGGAATACGGCTTCGACCTGCCGCCGACCGAGACCGGCGAATTCGCCACCGACATCTGACGCGCTCAGATACCCGCACCGCCGCTGCCCCGACAGTCCGAAGATGAGCCCCCACATCAGCCTGATCGGTGCGCCGACCGACATCGGGGCAGCCAACCGGGGCGCCAGCATGGGACCCGAAGCCTTGCGCGTGGCCGACATCGTGCCGGTGCTGCAAGGTCACGGCCTGGAGGTACTCGATCGTGGCAACCTCAACGGCCCGACCAATCCCTGGCTGCCGCCTGACGGCGGCTACCGGCACCTGTCCGAGGTCATCGCCTGGAACCGTCTCGTGCACGACGCCGTGCATACCGAGCTGAAGCTGAACCGCCTGCCCATCCTGCTCGGCGGTGACCATTGCCTGGGCATCGGATCCATCAGCGCCGTGGCGCGTCACTGCCGCGAAACCGGCAAACGCTTGCGCGTGCTGTGGCTCGATGCGCACGCCGACTTCAACACCCACACGCTGACCCCCAGCGGCAACATCCACGGCATGCCGGTCGCGTGCCTCTGCGGACACGGGCCGAAGGAACTGATCGAGCTCAGCGGCCAAGTGCCCGCGATCAATCCGAACTGGGTGCGCCAGATCGGCATCCGCAGCGTCGACGCCGGCGAGAAGCGCTTCGTGCACGAGCAGGAGCTCGATGTCTTCGACATGCGCTTCATCGACGAGATGGGCATGCGCCACGCGATGGAGCTGGCGCTCGCCACGCTGGACGCCAACACCCACCTGCACGTGAGTTTCGATGTCGACTTCCTCGACCCACCGATCGCCCCCGGTGTCGGCACCACCGTGCTCGGCGGCCCCACGTACCGCGAAGCCCAGCTGTGCATGGAAATGATCGCCGACACCGGCCGCCTGGCCAGCCTCGACGTGATGGAACTCAACCCCGCACTCGACGTGCGCAACCAGACCGCCGAGGTGGCGGTGGACCTGATCGAGAGCCTGTTCGGCAAGAGCACGTTGATGCGGCGATAACGGAAGACCTCTTCAGCGAAGTAATGACTTTTCACTATTCATCTGGAAAATAGTCTAGACTATTTTCCAGATGACACTCGATCCGTCGCATCGAAGCCTTGCAACTGCCGTCCGCCGCGACCTGGGTCGCAAGCTGGTGGTACTGACCGGCGCACGCCAATCGGGTAAGACAACACTGGCGAAGCAATTGATGATTGACTTCGAGCCCGCCCAGTACCTGAACTGGGACGTACCGGCCGACCGGTCACTGATCGCCGACCACGCCTGGTCGCCCAAGGCCCGGCTGCTGGTATTCGACGAAATCCACAAGATGAAGGAGTGGAAATCCTTCCTCAAAGGCGCCTGGGACGGCCGCAGCCCCGAGCAGGCCATGCTGGTGACCGGCAGCGCCCGCATGGACACCTTTCGGCAGGGCGGGGAGTCGTTGGCCGGCCGCTACTACAACTGGCGGCTGCATCCCTTCTCGGTTCGCGAGTTGGTCGAAACCCAAGGCCTGAGCGCTGAGCAGGCGCTGGCCCGCCTGCTGGAACGCGGCGGCTTTCCCGAACCTTGTCTGGCCGACAGCGCCGTCGACGCTGATCGATGGCGCGCGCAGTACAGCACCGACCTGATCCGCGAAGACGTGCTCGATTTCTCGCGCGTGCACGAAGTGCGCACACTGCAACTGATGTTCACGATGCTGCGCGAACGGGTGGGCTCGCCGATCAAGGTATCCAGCCTCGCGCAGGCGCTGCAGATCTCGCCGACCACTGCCGCGCGATACCTCGACATCCTGGAGGCCCTGTACATCGTCTTTCGCGTCACACCGTGGCACCGCGACGTGTCGCGCAGCCTGCTCAAGGAGGCCAAGGTGTACTTCCTCGACGCCGGCCTGGTGATCGGCGATGCCGGCGCCCGACTGGAAAACGCCGTCGCCGCGATGCTGCTGAAGCACTGCCACCACCGGCAGGACGCCGAAGGCAAGCCTGTGGCGCTGCACACGATCCGCGACAAGGAACACCACGAGATCGACTTCGTGCTGGCCGAAGGCGACGCCATCACCGACCTGATCGAAGTCAAGCTCAGCGATCCCGTGCCCAGCGCGTACTTGCATCGAATGGCCGAACGATTCGCGCCTGCGCGTGCGGTGCAAGTCGTCGACGAGCTGCGGCAGCCGGCACAGCGTGGGCGGGTGGAGGTGGTGGAGGCAGCGGGGTGGCTGGCGGAACTGGCGGCGTAGGTCCGTTCGAAAATTAAATTAACTGGCTCACCACATGAGCTAGTAGACCAATACGATCAGCATCAATGACGAACCACCGCCGCACGCCCAAACCGTCTGAGTATCTGGCGCACATCAGCGCAGACGGCAACCCGCACGCACTACGCGAGCATCTGGTAGCCGTGGCCGTCGCGGCGCAAACATTTGCAGAGATCCTTAATTCTCGTCAATGGGTGGATTGAAACAGCTCGACGGCCAGGTGATCCGCCGACGTGAAACCGTCGCGCGTCTCTCACGAGACGCGCGTGGATTGGAACATCGCCGCCAGCGGCACGGTGGGCACGCGACGGACATGGCTCAAACCAATCGAAACTGCGAACAGAAAGCGCAAGGTCACGTGTTCAACAGTCGGGAATGCCGACTGGAACAGTCTCCAGCGAAAACGTCCGACGTGCACGTCATGAAAATTCAATCGCATGGCCCATTCCGCTTGCGGAACACGCGCGGCTCAAGCGCGCCGGAATCGGCAAACAGCCCACGCCGCGCCATTCGAGCGTCGCGCTCCTCGGCCGCATAGACATCGGCGACGCCGAAACGTCGGTGGCTCCAGGCGTGTCCCTCGCGGACCAACCAGGCCCCCAAGTCCTCGCCTTGCAGGTGCACGTCACCCAGCAACCGACCATAGCTGTCGCGGCCGACCGTCCGAACGACCACCACGCGATGCAGAACGTGTGACGTCAGCGCGGCCGTCGCGGCGGGCCCGCCCGCCTGGCATCGCTCCGGCGCGTCGATGCCCAGCAGCCGCAGCTTGATTGGCTTGAGCGGCTTCCCATCGGAGTTCGGTCGCACCCACAGCGTGTCGCCATCGCTGACGCGGGTGACGACGCCGGTCAGGGTCGGTGCGTCAGGTTTCGCAGCGACTTGGCCCCCTGCGCATGCGGCGATCAGCAGCGCCGCAAAACACCTCGCCTGATTCATCGGTCGTCGGGTCTCACGGCGCGGCGGCCGTGACGATCCACCCCTCCAGTGGATCGGAGTCGGCGGGTCGGCCGAAGCCGGGCTGCGTGCGCGCCCACGCGGCTTGCAGCAGGCACAGCACCGCGTCGAGCCGGTCGCCGCTGGCATCGGCCACCAGGTTGTCGCGCTGCGCATGGCTCAGCCGCAGGCGCAGCGCGAGCCGCGTGCGGCCTTGTTCGAGAGCATCGACCAGGTCCTTGCGCGCGATCAGTCGTTCGGGGGTCTGCTTCGCCTTGGCATCGCTCTTGTACGACCGGTTGCCCAGCACCTCACGCGCCAGCAGCCCCGGATAGCCCTCGACCGCGACACGGCTCGCCTCTCTTGGGTCATTTCCCGCGTGCAGGCCTGGCAGGTGCACGCCGGCGTCGATCAGCAGCGGCACGCCAGCGTGCAGCATGTACGCGACCGGCGGGTTGACCCACTTCATCGATGGCGACGAGCCGGCCGGTCCGTCGCAGGCACGGTGCGCGAACTTGCCGCCGACGGGCCGTGCGTCACAGAACGCGGCGAAGGTGTCGCGGATCTGCTCGCGCGACAACCCGGCGAAATGACGCATCAGCGCCAGCCAATCGGTGGGCCAGCCGAGCGCATGCACCAGTTCGCGCGGCAGACCGAAAGGCAGATCGAAGGCGCCGACCCAGTCACCCGGAGCGAGCAGCCAGGCACTGAAATCTTCGAAGCGCGCATGCGCATCGAGCGCGTCAAGGCGCACGCTGCGCCCATCGAAACTGCCACGCGCCACCACGATGGGCTTGCGCGGCGTCGGCCGGCTGGTGAAGTCGATGCCCGCGACACGGCCCGGGCCGGAGCTGGGCTCCGGCGACGGGCCGCGATCGGTGTCGCAGGCTGATGAATGAAGCGCTCCGGTATCCACGGCACCGACTCTAACGATCACGCTCGGTGCCGGGCCGAGGGCGGGCGCTACGGCCTGTCGGTCATCAACTGAGCCACGACTGCCAGGGCCACCAACTCGGGCTCCTTGCCGGAGATACCCGGCAAGCCGATCGGACAGGTCAGCCGCGCCAGGACCTCGGGCGGAATGCCGCGCGACTCGAAGTGATGCAGAAAACGTTGCTTCTTCGTGTGCGAGCCGATCAACCCGAGAAAGCCGAAGTCACCGCGTTTCAGGATCGCCTCGGTGATGCGCAGATCCAGGTCGTGTCGGTGCGTCAACACCAGGTAACTGTCGCCGGGAGCAGCGGAGTCGACTTCGCCCTCGGCGACATCCACAGACCGCTTGCGGATGTGTGCAGGCCAGCAGGCAGTGCCGAGCGCGTCGGGAAACTCGTATTCGCGCTCGTCGATCCAATCGACCGCCACCGGCAGGTCGGCCAGCAGCCGCGCCACCGCACGGCCCACGTGGCCGGCCCCGTAGAGCTGCAGATGAAAGCGCGCCGGCTCGATCGGCCAGGCAGCGAGCGTGGCGGGCGTCAGCACAGAGAACCCGAGCGTGACCACGCCACCGCAGCACTGCCCAAGCGCAGGGCCGAGCGGATAGCGAACCTGCAACGGTGCCGACGCGTCGTTCAGCAGCTGGCGCGCCTGCTCGATCGCCTTCAGTTCGAGGTGACCGCCACCGACGGTGCCGGCCGCAGCCGTCGTGCTCACCAGCATGCGTGCTCCCACGTCGCGTGGAACCGAACCCTGCGTGTGCAGCACCTCGACCAGCACCGTCGGCTCACCGATGGCAATCCAGTCTGCGGCGGTCTCGCGAAGCCGGTTCATCGTTGCCTCGTTGCGCGACGCAGGGTCGGGCGCTGCGGACCAGCCACGCGGTCCGTCTCAACGCAGCTTCGTGCGCGCCAACCGCTTCGCGTTGGCCACCGCACGCCGATGCACGGGCACCATGCCGTGCCCGAGCACGCCGATCGCCGCGTCGTGCCAGTTCATGGCCGTTGCGGTCGCGCACGACGGGCCTGCCGACGGCGGCGACCCGAAGGAGCACAGCAGCGACGTCACCATGGCCTGCTGGACGTGCAGCGAATGCGCGGTCATCGCGGCCCAGGACTCGTTGAATGCATCGCTCTTCTCGGCTGTCATGAGATCGAACTCCCTGCGATCCCGTGGCGAGGGTGATGCACCGGCCATCGCCATGCGCGTGAGCCGGTGCGCGACCACCTGAGGCACGGCCCACGAAAGTTCCGCAGCCAGGGTCATGAGGTGCGAAATCGAGCGGTGGCGTGACATCGGAACTCCTGAAACAGACCTCGAATGTAGTGGGTGAGGCGCGAGCGCGCGGAGCCACGAACACCCCAGCGAATCACTCGGGATGTTGCGCGGGCGCACCAGGCGCCGAAACCTTGACGCACCGCAACATTCAACCCTTCCACCGGGTATGAAATTCCTGTCGAGGAGTGTTTCCTCTGCACGCAGGACATAGAAATGATGACAACCAAGAATCTGAAAAAGGTCGCCATGGCGTTGGCTCTCGCAGGCAGCGCGGCGGTGCCGCTCGCAGCCCAGGCGCAGGCCCAGGAAGGTCCATGGATGGTCCGTGTTCGCGCCCTCCACCTCGACAGCCGCAACAAGGACACGACTGGCCTCGACCTGTCGATCAACAACCGGTGGATTCCGGAACTCGACATTTCGTACTTCTTCACGCCGAACATCGCGGCCGAACTGGTGCTGACCTACCCACAGAAGCAGGATCTGCGCGCGGGTGGTGACCACATCGGTTCGCTGAAGCACCTGCCGCCCACGCTGCTGATGCAGTACCACCTGACCAATTTCGGCGACTTCAAGCCCTACATCGGAGCAGGCATCAACTTCACGCGCATCTCGAACGTCCATTTCTCGCCCGCCGTGAAAGCCGCCCTGCATCCGGGCCTGGACAACAGCAGCGTCGGTGCTGCGGCGCAGATCGGCTTCGACTACAAGATCGCTCCGAACGTCTACTTCAACTTCGATGTGAAGAAGGTGGGGCTCGACACGGCAGTCAAGTCGGGCACCACCAAGGTCGGCGAACTGAAGATCGACCCGTGGCTGATCGGTGTCGGCATCGGCTACCGGTTCTGATCGAAGACGAACTCAGGCAACACCGCTCGTCTGAACTGCCATGACCGCCCGCAAGATCGCCTCCGGCGTCGCCGGGGCGTTCAGCGGCGGGTCGATGCGGTGACCGCCAGCGGCCGAGACCGCATCGCGGATCGCGAAGAAAACCGAGAACGACAGCAGCAGCGGCGGTTCACCGACCGCCTTGCTGCGGTGGATGGTGTCGGCTGAGTTGGGCTCGTCGTAGAGACTGACGTTGAAGACCGGCGGACAGTCGTTGGCGGTCGGAATCTTGTAGGTGCTGGGCGCGTGGGTCATCAGACGGCCGGCTTGCACCGAGCCGTCCTGCGGGTGCCACACCAGCTCTTCGGTCGTCATCCAGCCCATGCCCTGGATGAAGCCGCCTTCGATCTGGCCGATGTCGATGGCCGGGTTCAACGACGTGCCGACGTCGTGCAGCAGATCGGCGCGCAGCAGCTTCCATTCGCCGGTCAGCGTGTCGACCACCACCTCGCTGACCGCCGCACCGTAGGCGTGGTACTGGAACGGATGCCCTTGCATCGTCTCGCGGTCCCAGTGCAGGCCCGGCGTCGCGTAGTGGCCGTCGGACCACAGCGGCACCCGGCCCATGTAGGCCTGCGCGATCAGTTCGGCAAACGGCAGCGTGACGCCTCCGACCCGCACCGCATCGTTCGCGAAGCGGACCTGCGCGGCATCGCCGCCGTGCAACCCTGACGCGAACGCCGCCAGCCGATCGCGGATCTGGCGCGCCGCGTGCTGCGCGGCCTTGCCGTTCAGATCGCTGCCGGTCGACGCGGCGGTGGCCGAGGTGTTGGCCACCTTGTGCGTGTCGGTCGCGCTGACGCGCACGCGGTCGAAGCCGATGCCGAGCTCATGCGCCACGACCTGGGCGACCTTGGTGTTCAGGCCCTGGCCCATCTCGGTGCCACCGTGGTTCACCAGCACGCTGCCGTCGGTGTAGACATGCACCAGCGCGCCGGCCTGGTTCAGGTGCGCGACGTTGAACGCGATGCCGAACTTGACCGGCGTCAGCGCCAGGCCGCGCTTGAGCACCAGGCTGTGCGCATTGAACTGCGCGATGTCGGCACGGCGAGCGCGGTAATCGCTGCCGAGTTCGAGTCGATCGATCAGCGGAGGCAGGATGAAGTCGTCGACGGTCTGCCCATGCGGGGCGGTGTCGCGCTCGCCAACACCGTAGAAATTGGCGCGCCGCACCTCCAGAGGGTCCTTGCCGAGACGGCGCGCGATGCTGTCGAGAATGCCCTCGATCGCGATCGCGCCCTGCGGCCCGCCGAAGCCGCGAAAGGCGGTGTTGCTTTGCGTGTTCGTGCGGCAGCAGTGGCCGTGCAGCGCGACCTCGGGCAGCCAGTAGGCGTTGTCGACGTGGCACAGCGCGCGCGACATCACCGGGCCGGACAGATCGGCCGAATGGCCGGCGTTGGCCAGCAGCGTGACCTCGGCGCCGAGCACGCGGCCGTCGTCGTCGTGGCCCACGTCGTAGTCGATGTGGAAGCCATGACGCCGGCCGGTGATCATGAAGTCGTCGTCGCGATCGAGGCGCAGCTTGACCGGCCGCTTGAGCCGCCGCGCGGCCAACGCAGCGATGCAGGCAAACGCGGCGGACTGCGACTCCTTGCCACCGAACCCGCCGCCCATGCGCCGGCACTCGATGCGCATCTGGTGCGACGACAGTCCGAGTGCCTTCGCCACCACGTGCTGCATCTCGCTCGGGTGCTGGGTCGAGCAGTGCACAAGCAGCCCGTCGTCTTCGGTCGGCAGCGCGTAGCTGATCTGGCCTTCGAGATAGAACTGCTCCTGCCCGCCGACATCGAACACACCGCGCAGCCGGTGCGGTGCAGCGGCGATGGCAGCGCACGCACCGTTGCCGCTGACGCTGCGGGTCAGGTGCATCGGCGGCAGCACGTACTGGCTCATCGCATGAGCCTCTTGCATCGACAGCACCGCGGGCAGCGGCTCGATCGCCATCACGTCCCGCGCCTGCGCGGCGGCGCGGCGTGCGGCATCTCGGGTGTCGGCCACCACCGCGAAAACGGGTTGACCGAGGTAGCGCAACTCGCCGACGCAGGTGCCGTCGTCGCCGAATGCGATCGTGGCGAGGATGGGTTCGTCGTGAACGATCGCGCCGCAGTCGTTCGCGCCCGGAAAGTCGGCACCGGTCAGCACCGCCACCACGCCGGGCAGCGCCCGCACGCGATCGAGCGCGAGGCCAATCAACCGGCCATGCGCCACCGGCGACAGGCCCAGCGCGATGTGCAACGTGCCGACGACCTCGGGCAGGTCGTCGGTGTACGGCGCGTCGCCGGCCACATGCAGGTGCGCCGATTCGTGCGCGCGTGGAACGCCGAGCTGCGCGCCGGCGCTCGACACGACGGCGTCACGCGACACAGCGTCGGCGGGCGCATCGACCGGAGGCACGCGATGCAGCGCGGGATCGACCGACTCGCTCACTGGGGTACCTTCGTTCTGCGCACTCCGGTATTCGCCCTTGGGGCGGCCCGGTGGGCTCATGTCGGGGCTTTCACGCGGGCGGCGTCCTGCGACCGGATCGGCCAGACGCGCGTGACCTGCGCGGGCAGCGGGTCGACCGTTCGCGTCTCCAGCCAGAAGCGCTGCAGCAGGTTCTGCGCGACCTGCAAGCGGTAGCCGGCACTGGCACGCAGGTCGGACAGCGGCTGGAAGTCCCGCGCCAGCGCCTGCTGCGCGGCCTCGACAGCCTCGGCGTTCCAGGCCCGGCCGACCAGGGCGGATTCAGCCGCAGCCGCGCGCTTGACGATGGCCGCCATGCCGCCATAGGCGAGCCGCACCGCCCGCACGGTGTCGCCGTCGAGCTCGATCGAGAAGGCCGCGCACAAGGCCGAGATATCACAGTCGTGGCGCTTGCTGATCTTGTAGGCACGAACCATGCGCCGGGTCGATGCCAGCGGCACCGCGAGCCCCTGAACGAACTCGCCTGGCTGCATCACGTTGCGCAGGTAGTCGACGTAGAACTCGAAGAGCGGCAAGCGGCGGACCACATCGCCGCGTCGCAGCTCGATCTGCGCGTCGAGCGCCATCAGCACCGGCGCCGCGTCGCCGATCGGCGAGCCGTTGGCGACGTTGCCGCCCAGCGTGCCGGCATGGCGCACCGGAGGGCCGGCGAAGCGCAGCCCCACTTCGGCGACACCCGGCCAGCGATCGGCCAACGCGCGCCACGCGGTGTCCAGCGACACGCCGGCACCGATGAAAAGCTCGGGAGATGCGTCGTCCAGCAAGCCATCCCGTGGTCCGCCCTCGCGTGTCTCGACGCGCTTCAGCGCCGCCACGTCGCCGAGGTAGACGATGTCGCCCAGATCGCGGAACTGCTTCGTGACCCACAGGCCGATGTCCGTCGAGCCGGCCAACACGCACTCATTCGGATTCGCCAGACGCAGCGCCGCCAGTTCGCCCAGGGTGGTCGGCGCATGGAAGTGATCGGTGCGCAGCCCGCCCGAGTCCAGCGCCCGATGCCGGTTCACCGCGCTGTAGATGAAGGTGTCGTCGCTGCGCATCGATCGCAATGCCGCGATCACCGGCGCGGTGTCGAGCTGCACCGCGGGCAGCTCGAACATGCGCTCGCCCGCATCGAGGATCGGCCGGTAGCCGGTGCAGCGACACAGGTTGCCCGACAGGCCATCGGCGATCTGCTGGCGGTCCGGTCGGTCGACCATCGCGCAGTGCTGCTCGTACTGTTGATACAGCGACATCACGAACCCCGGCGTGCAGAAGCCGCACTGCGAGCCGTGGCACTCGACCATCGCCTGCTGCACCGGGTGCGGCGCACCACCGGCCATCGGCTTCAGGTCTTCGACCGTGAACAGCGCCTTGCCGTTCAGCGTCGGCAGGAACTGAAGGCAGGCGTTGACGGTGCGCAGGCTCAGACCGCGCACCGCATCGGCCGGGTGGTCGGTGTGCTCGGGCAGTTCGCCGACGACGACGGTGCAGGCGCCGCAATCGCCTTCGTTGCAGCCCTCCTTGGTGCCGGTGCAGCGCGCGTGCTCGCGCAGCCAGTCAAGCACCGACAGCGTCGGATGCACGCCGCTGACTTCGGTGATCTCACCGTGATGAAAGAAGCGGATGGGCTGGGTGTTCAAGAGGACTCCCCGCTCAGCCCCATCCGCTCGTGCAGCCGAATCTCCGCGATGCGGTCGATCTGCCGCAGGCATTCGTCCATTTCGACCTGCGGCGTCGTCATCAGCCGCTGACGCAGCGTCGCGATGATCTCGGAGCGCGTCAGCCCGCGACCGGTCGGACCGCGCACGGCCAGCACGAAGGGCCAGCCGAAGCGCGCCGTGTACTCGGTGTTGAGGTCGTGCAGCGCCTGCAACTCCTCGGGCGAGCAATGCGTCAGCCCCGAGGTCGACTGCTCGTTCGATGAGTCCCGCGTCAGTGCGCCGGCCAGCATCGCCTTGCCCGCCAGTTCGGGGTGTGCGCGGATCAGCGCCAGCTGGCTCTCCCGGCCTGCGCGGCGCACCGCTTCGGCCATCGCGCGCTTCAGCGCAGCCAGCTCGGAGAACGGCCGCGACGCGAGCGCCGCTTCGGCGACCCAGGGTGAGTGCTCATACAGGTTGCTGAGCGATGCCCGCACATCGGCCAGCGGCGCGGTGTTGATGCGATCGAGGGTCAGCGCGTCGGTGGGTGTCAGATTCATGTCGGGTCCGATGCAAGGTTCGTCGGCACAGGCGAATCATCGCCTGTGCCGACGCCCGGGTCGGTGTGCAAAACTCGAGCCCGCACGGCCAACCTGGCCGCTGAATCACCCCTTCACCCATGGCCACCCTCAGCACCCACGCGTTGGACACGATGAACGGCTGCCCGGCCGCCGGCATGGCGGTGGCGCTGTACCGTGTCGGCACCGACGCGGTGAGCCTGCTGCATCAGGCGGTGCTGAACGACAACGGCCGCGCGCCCGATCTGACGCAGGCGGCATCGGCACTGACGGTTGGGCGCTATCGGCTGGTGTTCCAGGTGGCCGCCTATTTCCTCGTTCGCGGTGTCGCGCTGCCCGAACCGCCCTTCCTCGACGAGGTCAGCGTCGACTTCGGAATCGCCGAAGCCAGCGGGCACTATCACGTGCCGCTGCTGGCGAGTCCATGGTCCTACTCCACCTACCGTGGAAGCTGATCCCTTGCCCAAACAGTGACGGTGGAATGGACCTGTACCTGATCGACTGGCTGAACCTGCTGCTGCGCTGGGCGCACGTGGTGGTCGCGATCGCGTGGATCGGGGCGTCGTTCTACTTCGTGTTCCTCGACAACAGCCTGACGCCGCCGCAGGACGAGGCGTCGAAGGCGCGCGGTGTGACCGGCGAGCTGTGGGCCGTGCACGGCGGTGGCTTCTATCACCCGCAGAAATACATGGTCGCGCCGCCGGCGATGCCCGAGAAGCTGCACTGGTTCTACTGGGAAAGCTACGCGACCTGGCTGACCGGCTTCGGCTTGTTCACGCTTCTGTACCTGCTGCAGGCCGGAACGTACCTGATCGATCCGAAGGTCCATGCGTGGTCGACTCCCAGTGCGGTGGCGGCAGCGCTGGCGGTGCTGGTGGTGTTCTGGGTCACCTACGACGTGCTGTGCCGCACGTTGGGCCAGGGGCCACGCGGCGATCGAAACGTTGGCCTCGGCGTGACGCTGCTGGTCGTCGCGACTGCGGTGGCCGCCTGCGAACTGTTCGCCGGGCGCGCGGCCTTCCTGATCGTCGGCGCGGCAATGGCGACCGCGATGAGCGCGAACGTGTTCGTCTGGATCATCCCCGGCCAGCGCCAGGTGATCGCACAGATGAGGGCCGGCGCGCCGGTGGACCCGGTGCACGGCCGGCGGGGCAAGCAGCGCAGCGTGCACAACACCTACTTCGGCCTGCCGGTGCTGGTGGCGATGCTGAGCAATCACCATGCGTTCCTGTCCGCCGCGCCTCACAACGCGACGGTGCTGCTGCTGCTGATGGCGGCCGGCGCGTTGATACGCCACTCGTTCGTCGCGCGACGGCGCGCGCTGGTGCAGGGCCGACGCGTGCCATGGGAGCACGCGATCGTCGGTGTGCTGCTGCTGATCGTGACGGCGGTGTGGCTGAGACCGACAGCGCATCCGAAATCGACACAGGCTGATGCGCCGGTCACGCTGGCGCAGGTGCAGACCATCATCGATCAGCGCTGCGTGGTCTGTCACAACGCCACCTTGCAGAACAAGGGAGTGGCCCTGCACACCACGGAACAGGTGAAGCAGCAAGCGCTGGCGATCTACCAACAGGCGGTGGTGCTGAAGCAGATGCCGATGAACAACGCGACACAGATCACCGACGACGAGCGGGACGCCCTGCGGCGCTGGTTCGAGGCCAGCGCTGGCGCGCGCTGAAACCGCCCTCGGCGGTCCGGCCGCCACACCGGCACACTGCAGCTCGGCACGCAGGGCCTGCAATCGTCAAAGGTCACCGCCCAACACCATCACGCCGGCTCGGGTCAGCCCTGCGCGAAGTGCGCGTCCAGCGCGTGCATCCATCGCGTCTTCTGCGTCGTGCTGGCGAAGCTGGCCTCGAAGCTGTTGCGTGCCAGCGTGTAGGCATGCGCTGCAGTCAACGCAGGCAGCGCCTCGAAGGTCGCCACGAAATTCTGGTTGATGTAGCCACCGAAGTACGCCGGATCGTCGGAGTTGACGGTGGCGCACAGGCCCAGTTCCAGCAGCCGGGCCAGGTTGTGCTGTGCGAGCGTGTCGAACACACGCAGCTTGACGTTCGACAGCGGGCACACCGTCAGCGGCACGCGCTCGGCAGCCAGTCGCGCGACCAGAGCCGGGTCTTCGACACAGCGCACGCCGTGGTCGATGCGCTCGACCTTCAGCACGTCGAGCGCGCTCCAGATGTAGGCCGGCGGACCTTCTTCTCCGGCATGCGCGACGAGACGCAGACCCAGTTCGCGACAGCGCGCGTAAACACGCGCGAACTTCTCCGGCGGGTGACCGCGTTCGCTGCTGTCGAGCCCGACGCCGACCAGCCGATCGCGGTGCGCTTCGATCGACGGCAAGGCCTGATCCAGCGTGTCGAACGCGGCTTCCTCGCTCAGGTGCCGCAGAAAGCACAGGATCAAGAGCGACGTGATGCCGAACTCGGCCTCGGCGGCCTCGCAGGCTCGCACCAGGCCATTGACGACCACCTCGATCGGAACGCCACGCTCGGTGTGCGTCTGCGGATCGAAGAACAGCTCGGCATGCACGACGTGATCGGCCGCTGCACGGCGGAAATACGCCATCGCCATCTCGTAGAAGTCGGCCTCGTGCAGCAGCACCGATGCGCCGGCGTAGTAGATGTCGAGGAAGCTCTGCAGGTCGCTGAACGCATAGGCCGCGCGCAAGGCACCGACGCTGGGGTAGGCGAGCGACACGCCGTTGCGCTGCGCCAGCGCGAAGATCAGCTCGGGTTCGAGCGAGCCTTCGATGTGGATGTGCAACTCGGCCTTCGGCATGTCGCACAACAACGTCAGCAGGCGCTCGTGGGAGGACTGTTCAAGTTCGGGCGGCATGTCGGCTCCTAGCATCAACGCCTTGATTCTGCCTACGAAGTTGCCGACCGTGATCTTCGTCACGTTTCATCGACATCGTCACGCCGCCACGGCAAACTCAAGTGCCCGGACACTTCCGTTCAATTCGACCACCCAGTCGACCCGACAGGGTCCGGACAATCCATAACAACGAGGAGTCTTTCCATGTCATTTCGATCCCTGGCTGCCCAAGGCGCGGCCCTGAGCCTGACCGTCATGCTGGCGTTCACGTCGTCCGCCAACGCGCAGCAGGCACCCGCTGCGTCCGCTCCCGAGGTTGCCGCTCCGGCCATGGCCCCATCGGCGGCACCTGCCAGCATGGATGCGTCCGAAGGCAAGGTGGCCTACTACGGCAGCAAGTTCGCCGGACGCAAGACCGCCAGCGGACAACGCTTCAACCCGAACGCACTGACGATGGCGCACAAGACCCTGCCCTTCGGCACGATGGTGAAGGTGACCAACCTGTCGAACGACAAGAGCGTGGTGGTGCGCGTCAACGACCGCGGCCCGACCCAGGCCGACCGCATCGGCGACCTGTCGTACGCCGCTGCACGCAAGATCCGCATGCTGCGATCCGGCGTTGTCAACGCAAAGCTCGAAGTGGTGAGCAAGTAGTCATCGGCACCGCTGGCGCGATCCACGCTTGACGGATCGCGCCAGACGGGGCTGGTCACACAGCACCGAACAGCCTCGGACGGACGCGGCCCGATCAGCTTCTGGCGTGCACCAACGCGCCTGCCACGTAGGTCTCGACCAGGTTGCGCTCATCACCGAGCATCACCCACGCGAACACTCGTTCGTGCAGGTCGCCGGCAAGACTGTCGCGATGGATTGCCACGGGGCCGACCGACCAGTCCCAGATCGCCAGGTCGGCCGCGTTGCCCGCCTCGATCCGCCCGATCTCGCGATCGAGGCCCAGTGACCGCGCAGCACCGAGGGTCGCCGTGTACAGCGATTTCCAGGCTGTGAGGTGCAGCCCGCGCAGCGCCTGCACCTTGTAGCCGTCTGCGAGGGTTCGCAGCATCGACAGGCTGGTGCCGCCACCCACATCACTCCCCATCGACACCGTCACCCCGGCCGCCTCAGCGGACCACCAGTCAAACAGGCCGCTGCCGAGAAACAGGTTCGACGACGGACAAAACGCGATCTGCGCACCTCGTTCGTGCAACAGCGAGCGATCTTGGTCGTCGAGCCAGATGCCGTGGGCGAGCACCGAACGCGAGTGAATCAGGCCGTACCGCTCGTAGACATCGAGGTAGCTGCGCGCTTCGGGGAACAGCCCCGCGATCCAGTGAACCTCACCGGTGTTCTCGGCCACATGCGTCTGCATGAAGACGCCGTCGTGCTCGGCACACAGCCGCCCGGCCATGGCGAGCTGCTCGCGGGTGCTGGTGCCGGCGAAACGCACCGTGACCGCGTAGGCCAGCCGGCCGACCCCGTGCCAGCGGGCGATCAGGTCGGTGCAGTCGCGCTCGGCCTGTTCCACGTCGTCGCGCAGGCCGTCGGGCGCGTTGCAGTCCATCAGCACCTTGCCGGAGATCAGGCGCATGCCGCGCCGCTGGGCTGCCGCGAACAAGGCTTCTGCCGACACCTTGTGCACCGTCGGGAACACCACCGCAGCCGTCGTGCCATGCGCGAACAACGCGTCGACAAACCGTGCCGCGCCGGCGTGGGCCACGGCCGGGTCGGCATAGCGCCGCTCGGCCGGAAAGGTGTAACGCTCCAGCCAGTCGAGCAGCGCGCCGCCGTGGCTGGCGATCACGTCGAGCTGCGGGCTGTGCACGTGGGTGTCGATGAAGCCCGGCAGGATCAGCCGGCCGCGGTGATCGATGCGTTGCCAGCGGGCGTCGGGGCCGCCATCCGCCTCCCTGTCCACCGAACCGGCGGGCAGCGCGTTGATGATGCGACCGTTCTCGATCAGCAGCCAGTGGTCGGGGCGCCAGCGGACGCCCGGCGCCTCGGCGGCCGGTGAAAAGCCGGGGTCGGCGGTGAAATCGAGCAGGTCTCCCCGCAGCGCGATGCGAGATGTCATGCGTCAGCGTAGCAGGCAGATCCGCCGGCATCGGTCGAGAATTGCAAAGTTCGGAACCCGCCGTGCCGTCGCCGGTCGAACAATTGGCCAGGTTTTCCATCTCGAAAGGAGCTCCCGATGAACACGTTCATGCGCTGCTGCACCACCGCTCTTGCCGCCGTGATTCTTGCCGTCGGCCTGCCTGCGGCAGATGCCCAGGCGGGCGGGCGCCATGGCGGATACGGAGGTGGAGGCGGGTATCGCAATTCCGGCCCAGGCTGGGGCGGTGTCGGTCTGGGCTTGGGTCTCGGCATCGGGCTGGGCTGGCTCGGCGCATCGAGGTACGCGTATTCGTACGGCCCGCCGGTCTACTCAGGCTACTACGGGGCCCCGGGATATGTGGTGATCGACCAGCCGGCCGTGGTTTACCGCGAGGTGCCCCCACCGGTCGTCTACCGTGAAGTGCCACGCACCGTGTACCGCGAGGTGCCCATCCGCGAGGCAGCACCGGTGTCCCGACCCGATCCGATCATCTATCCACGCAACGGCCAGAGTGCGCAGCAGATCGAAGCCGACCGGCAGGAGTGCAACCGCTGGGCGACCACGCAGCCGAGCGCGATGAGCGACTCCAGCGTGTTCAACCGCGCCACCGAAGCCTGCATGGACGGGCGCGGCTACACGCTGCGCTGAACCGGATGCGCGGAGCGCGATTCAGCGCCGCGCCACCTCGCGCATCGTCACGAACTCCTCGGCACCGGTCGGGTGGATACCGACGGTGCGGTCGAGCTGGGCTTTGGTGATGCCGGCCTGCAGAGCCGCCGCGAAACCCTGGATCACCTCGCCGGCATCGGCACCGACCATGTGCATGCCCAGCACGCGGTCGGTCGCATCGTCGACGACGATCTTCATCAGCGTGCGTTCGGTGCTTCCGCTCAGCGTGTGCTGCAGCGGCTTGAAATCGCTGCGGTAGATGCGCACCGGCCCGCGTTCTCGCGCGGCCTCTTCGCCCAGGCCGACGGTGCCGATGTTCGGGTGGGTGAACACCGCCGTGGGCACCATCGCGTAGTCGATCGGCTGCCGCACGCCATCGCCGAACAGGTGGTCGACCAGCA
>JAURWR010000047.1 GCA_030654805.1 Burkholderiaceae bacterium | reverse complement strand
TGAGCCCGGACACAAACAGTCCAGTGGACTGTTTGTGCCTGGCGAACGCCCAGGGCGCAAGCCCTGGGCATGAGCGGAGCAGCGCACGCCGTCGGCGTGATCGCGCGCTTCATCAACCAGTAGGCAAGGAATTAATAAGTTCGGGTTCATCTCAGGCCACCCGACGGATTTCGCCGGCGCCGTAGAGGTTGCTGGTGCAGCGGCCGCAGATCGTCGGGTGGGCGGGGTCATGGCCGACGTCGTCGCGGTAGTGCCAGCAGCGCTCGCATTTCGGGGCGGTTGATGGCGTCACAGTGATAGATCCGGAACTGCTTCTGCTTTGCGTCAAAACAGCCTCAGAAACGATCAGAACGAACTTCAGCTCATCGCCCAGCGATTTGAGCCAGTATTCAGCGGTCGGAGCATCTGCCTCTTTGAACTCAAGCGCATGAGCCGGAACTGAGATATCGACCTTTGCCTGCAATGAGGAACCGATAAGCCCTTCAGTGCGTTTTTCCTCGATGATTTTCAGGACCTGAGAACGAATCGTTCGGATGCGCGACCACTTCGCCAACAGAGCCTCGTCGCCCCAGCCGGTCGTGTCGCTGTAGGTCTCAATGAAGATCGACGACGAGCGGCCCGGCGCGAAGATCGGCCACGCCTCTTCTGCGGTGAAGCTGAGGAAAGGCGCCATCCAACGCAGCATCGCGTTCGTGATGTGCCACAGCGCGGTCTGCGCGCTGCGTCGTGCATGGCTCTTCGGCGCGGTGGTGTACAGCCGGTCCTTCAGCACGTCGAGGGAGAACGAGCCGAGGTCTTCGCTGCAATAGACCTGCAGCTTCGCGACCACCGGGTGGAACTCGTAGACCTCGTAGTGCGCCAGCACGTCGGCCTGGAACTGCGCCGCGCGCGCCAGCGCGTAGCGGTCGATCTCCAGCAGTTCCGCCAGCGGCACCGCGTCTGTCGCCGCATCGAAGTCGCTGGTGTTGGCGAGCAGGAAGCGCAGCGTGTTGCGGATGCGCCGGTAGGCATCGACGACCCGCGCGAGGATCTTGTCGTCGATGTTCAGGTCGCCCGAGTAGTCGGTGCTGGCGACCCACAGCCGCACGATCTCGGCGCCGAGCTTGTCGCTCACCGTCTGCGGCGCGACGACATTTCCGAGCGACTTGCTCATCTTGCGGCCCTGGCCGTCGGTCGCGAAGCCGTGCGTCAGCAGGCCTCGGTACGGCGCATGGCCCTCGATCGCGCAGGCGATCAGCAGCGACGAATGAAACCAGCCTCGGTGCTGGTCGTGGCCTTCGAGGTAGAGGTCGGCCTCCGGGCCGTCGGGCTGGCCTGCGCCATCGTGTGAACCGCGCAGCACGTGGTTGAAGGTGCTGCCCGAGTCGAACCACACATCGAGAATGTCGGTGCTCTTGGTGTATTGCGCCGCCTCGTCGCCCAGCCAGTCTCGCGGATCGAGCTGCGACCAGGCTTCGACGCCACCCTGCTCGACCAGCGCCGCGGCGCGGTCCATGAACTCGAGCGTCTTCGGGTGCAGCTCGCCGCTGTCCTGGTGCAAAAAGAACGGCAGCGGAACGCCCCAGTTGCGCTGGCGGCTGATGCACCAGTCGGGCCGGTTGGCGATCATGTCGCGCAGCCGGGCTCGGCCGTTCTCGGGATAGAAGGTGGTCGCGTCGATTGCGGCCAGCGCGCTTTGCCGCAGCGTCTGCTGCGCGGGGTCGGTGGCGAACACGCCGGCGGTATCGTCGTTCGCGTCGTCCATGCGAACGAACCACTGAGCCGCCGCGCGGTAGATCACCGGCGTCTTGTGGCGCCAGCAATGCGGGTAGCTGTGCTGGAACGTCGCGGTGGCGAGCAGGCGGCCGGCATCGCGCAGCGCTTCGATGATGACCGCGCAGGCTTTCCAGATGTGCTGGCCGCCGAACAGCGGCAGGCCGGTGTCGTAGACACCGCTGCCGGTGACCGGATTCAGGATGTCGTCGATCGCCATCCCGTGCGCAACGCAGGACTTGAAGTCGTCGACGCCGTAGGCCGGCGCCGCGTGCACGATGCCGGTTCCGTCGTCGGCGGTGGCGTAGTCGGCCAGGTAGACCGGGCTCAGGCGGTCGTAGCCGGCATCGACCTGGGCCAGTGGGTGGTGGAAGTTGATGCCGTCGAGATTTCGACCCGCACAGACCTCTTCGATGCGCCCGGTAAAGCCGTACTTGGTCAAGCATTCAGTAACGCGATCTCGAGCTAAAACCAGGTAGTCGCACGTAGCAGATCCAGTAACTTTGACAAGCGCGTACGCAAGGTCTGGATTCACATTCAGAGCTTGATTTGCAGGAATTGTCCAAGCAGTGGTAGTCCAGATCACGGCAAATGCATTGCCGTGTAATCGTGGCAATCCAAACGCCTTAGCAAGGCGCTCAGGTTCTGCGCACTCAAACGCCACGTCGAGCGATTGCGAGGTCTTGTCGGCGTACTCGATCTCGAACTCGGCCAGCGACGAGCCGCAGTCGAAGCACCAGTACACCGGCTTCAGGCCGCGATACACATAGCCGCGCTCCATCACGCGTTTCAGCGTGCGGATCTCGCCGGCCTCGTTGCCGAAGTCCATCGTGCGGTACGGATGCGCCCAGTCCGCGAGCACGCCCAGGCGCTTGAAGTCGACCATCTGCTGCGCGATCTGCTCGGTCGCGTAGGCGCGGCTCTTCGCCTGCACCTCGGCGCGCGGCAGCTTGCGGCCGAAGGTCTTCTCGATCTGGTTCTCGATCGGCAGGCCGTGGCAGTCCCAGCCCGGGATGTAGGTCGCGTCCATGCCTTGGAGCTGGCGCGCCTTGACGATCATGTCCTTCAGCACCTTGTTGACTGCGTGGCCGATGTGGATCTGGCCGTTGGCGTACGGCGGGCCGTCGTGCAGCACG
>JAURWR010000098.1 GCA_030654805.1 Burkholderiaceae bacterium | reverse complement strand
ATCAGGTGCGCGATGCCTGGCACGGCCTGCGCACGCCGTCGGGGCAGTAGCTCGCTACCCATCGATCGACAACGGCGCGCCTCATCTTTCAATGTCGCCCTGTTTGATCTCGCCCGCGAACAGAGCGGGAAACTCCTTTGTATAAACCAGGCTACAAGGGCTCCTCGACGCGCCGATCAAGTTCTCATCGACGCGCGACCTCGCCTTTGCGGAGTTCATTCGAGCGAGGGACATTGCGACATACTCGCGGACGATAGTGTGGTTGCTGCGCCAGAGCCAGCGCGCGCCTCCCGGCGTCATTGTCGCACTTGCCGTCTGGTTCGCCTGTTTATGGGATAGCTCAATTGCAAACAAACCAGCTTTAACAGTGCGGCAGCCGCATCGTACGAGATCTTAAAATGAGGATAAATCAGCAGCGAGCCGGTCACGAGGTAGCGCATGTCCGCCGGTTTCCGGGAGCAGCGAATGACCGCGTCTGGCGCAAAGCGGCCGGTCAGCACATGTCCCCTCCCAGCGGCAGAACGGACATGCCTCGCCGGAGGGCTCGGGGCTCGGTTTAGCCAAGGCCGACATGCTGTCTTCAAATCACCGCGCGAACCCAAACTCGGCCCATTAACGATCGCGACGCGCGTGGTACGATCCGCTTGCGCGTCGCGAGTTGGGAAGCCGCCACGAACTCTTTGGACGGAAAGGTCCAGACGACATGGCATCCTTGCTCACTTCGAATCCGCTTTACAGGAGGGAACCTTGAGCATGAAAACTATCCGGTCGCCCAAAGTGGCGGAAGCGCCGCCGCAGACTTGGTCCAACATGAAAGTGGCAAACGGATATTTCCACATCGCGGGGATGACCGGCTCGGGGCCTAACGGGGAGCATCCAGGCGACGACATGTACATTCAGGCCAAGTCGATCTTTCAGAAGTTTAAGGACCTGCTGGAGGCCGCGGGCGGCAAGATGAATGACATCATGTCTATCACGGTGTACGTGACCAATCTCGATGAAAACACCGAGGTGTGGCGCGCGCGCCGGGAGTTCTTCACCGGCGACTTTCCCTGCTCAACCTTAATCGAGGTAAAGCGCGTTGGTTCGCCCAAGGCCAGCCCGCCGCTCAAGGTGGAGATCAACGCGACCGGCGTAATCGGCGTGGGTGGTTAGGTCGTGTTCTCGGGCGCCCAGCGAGCTTGTCAGAGAGAACCCGGTCTAACGGTCTGGGTAGTGCCAGCGATAATTAACTGCGGGAGCGATCCCGCTTGATCGTTGGCTATTGGCGCGAGGCGGCCGTTCATACGCAAACAGCATCTCGTGACTGATAAGGAAGAGTAGAGGAGAAGCCATCGCGAATGTATCAATGGCTCTTTCGATTGGATTGAATTGAGAGGCGAGCTGATCAGTCGTCGTCCTTTCGCTCGCGCCTGCCGCCTTCCCTGCTTTCGCCGTGAGCGCTCCGGTGACAGGACACACAGTTCGTGAAGTGCGGGATACCTTCCCGGATATGCTTGGCGCGGATTTTATCTTCGGTATGCTCATGACAGCCGTAGCAGGTGTATTGCCGCCGATCGCTAGTCGTATGGCAGGTGGTGCAGGTGGCGTTATGATCTCGATCGAGCACGAAGAATCGGGTGTGATCGAATGTGGCTGGCTTCCAGCGATCCTGGCTGTGGCACTGCGTGCATTGGGTAGTTATGCCGCTGTGGACTGCCGTCTTGGGAGCAGCATGGCATGAGGTGCAATTCTCTCGGATCGCCGTGTTCAGCAACGCGTGGGAGAAGGCGGTCCGGCTGCGCGGCGTGAACATCGGGTTGGTATGATCAGTATGGCACGCCATGCAATCCTGCGACGTCAGGCCTTGATGAAACGGCGTGATCGCTGTAGCTCGTTCAATGGGCGCACCTGTCGTCCTGCGCAGTCCGATATCTGCAACCTTGTGGCACGCGATGCATCGCTCCGCTACGGCGCCGCGTAAGGGCGCATGACAAGCGAAACAATTCGTTTCAAGGCTGCCGTGTGCAGGAACAAGCGGTCCCGGTGCTACCATAAAATGCGGGTAAAGAAAAACCAGCGCGGTGAGCCCGATGAGGTTAGCCGCGATGACGAGGAGAATCCAGCGTCGCTTCATCTCCACCCCCAGAACAGGAAAATGCTCACAATGTGGCCAAGCGCCAGAACGGCGAAGGCCAGCGTGATCGGGTAGTGGACCAAACGCCATTGCTTGACGGCGTCGAAGGTCAAGCTGTCCCAATAGAGGCGGTCTTCAAGTTCAGCGCCAGACAAACCCTGCGCGCGCATTTGCTTTGTTGTTTCTTCCAGCCTGGTGCGCGCGCGCTGCAATAGGAACTTGCCAGTCAGGCCGCTGGCGATGTTGACGAGCATGGCCCAAACTGCGAGCCAGCCCAAGATCGCATTGAAGTGGATGCCTGCATGGACAAGGATGAGAAGAGATCCCCCCCAAGCCATGCGCTCGTGCAGCCTGAGAAACGTCGTAGGTTTACCGGCCGTGATGAGCTTGCGTTTGCGCAGGGAGTATCCGAAGGACCCAATGATCAGCATCACTCCGGGAATCCCGAGGTAGCGTCCGATCCAAACGGCGTTAAGCCAGTGCAGAAGCGCGTCGATTGCCAATGCTGCGAGGCCGAGCAACGCGAGCCGCAGGAAGAACGGGACGACTTCGCGTGTGAAGAGGCTGATTCTCATGAGCATCAGGCCTCAAGCGCAAGTGCCGACGCCGGAATGCCGACGCACAACAGGCAAGCGCCCGCAGGCACCTCGAAATCAGGCTTGCTGCCGTAGCGTACTTCGCCCGAAACGAGCCGCGTTTCGCAAGTCCCGCAACTGCCGGTCCGGCAGCCCGATTCGACAAAGATGCCATGTCGTTCGGCGAAATCGAGAAGGCTTGCGTCTTCGCCAGTCCATGCGACGGTCCGGCGCGCCCTGCGAAACTGGACATCAAGAGGTTTTTGGAGCGGCGCTCCCACGGGACCTGTGGTCGGCCGGATATAGCCTGAGGATGCCGGCCCGAAGGACTCGAAATTAATGTCCGTCTTCGGCACGCCCCAATCCGCCAGCGCGGGCACGAGCGCAGCCATCATGGCCGGCGGACCGCACACGTAGAACTGATGACGCCCGTGGGGCAGAACGCGCTTGAGCAGCGCGACGTCGACAAACCCGACATGCTGGAAATCCTGGCCTTCGACATCGTCAGCGCAGGGCGCGCCGTAGAGCACATTCAGAGTGAAGTTGGTGTGCGATTGGGCAAATCCCTCAAGTAACGCCTTGAAGGCGTGGTCGGAACTGTTGCGCGCCCCATAGAACAGGTAGAGTCGACGCTTTGGTTGATGAGCGAGCGACCACGAGATCATGCTGATCATCGGCGTCACACCGATGCCGCCAGCAATGAAGACAGCGGGCGCGTCCGATGTCTTGTCCAGCACGAATTGCCCAGCGGGTGCCTTGACGTTCAGAAGGTCGCCGACCTTGACGTCATCGTGAATGAAGCTAGACGCCGCGCCCGCCGGGAGATCAGGCAGCGTTGAGGGCGCTGGCATGCGCTTGACGGTGATCCGGTAGGTCTTTGCATTTGGCTGGTCGGACAAGGAATAGCAGCGTATGATTGTCCGCTTCGGCTCTGTCGGCGATGCCGCGAGATCGAGCGAGAATGTCAGGTATTGTCCAGGCGCGAAGTCCGGTAGCGGCTGACCATCCATCGGCGTGAAGATCAGCGAGCGCTGAGTCCGGCCGCAATCTTCGAAGGCGTCGCTTTCGACGCGAAATTCGCGCCATCCGGCCCATGCGCCTGTCGTGGCCGTCGCAACGTCTTCGCTGTTGATCGGCAGTGGATCGGCTTCCCCATACTGAAGCCGCCAGAACGCGATGCCCATGCCGATCACGACCTCAACGAAGATCGCGGCCGAAATGGCTGCAAACAGCAGTGGCGCGGTCATGGCGCCTGCTCCGCCACCCGAACAGGCGTAAGAGCGCCGGTCGTCACCGTTGTCGCATCTCGCGAGAGCCCGAACCTTCGGATCGCTTGCTGGGCCGTGATGGGCATGAAGCACTTTCTCCCTTCCCGTTTGCAGATAGAACATAGAACACGGTGTCGGCAGCATCGCCTTGGAAAAATACGTGTCGTCCCTTTTGGATATTCAGAATCCTCTTCACCGCGCCCAGATTTTCTAGGAACGCCTTCGGATCGAACGATGCGATTGTCGGGGTAGGCAAGCCTCAGTCCTCCTGCCCATGGCAAGAGCCAAACTTCGCAGCTAATGGGCTCCCCCTTATTGCGTTGGATCAAGCCGCTGCAGCGCATCAGCCATGCTGACGAAATGAAAACAATTGATCATGCTGGAGCCAGACGCAGCGCCTATCGTTCGTAGCGAGGCGGGACAGTTTGCCATTCGGCTTCCCGTTGTCCGCCGAGCGACAGCCGGCGCAAATTACATGGCAACAGCCTCAAGGTCCTCCGCCATCCCGCCCTCCGCGTCGCTCTGTCGCGAGCGTATCACTTTGTGCCGGGTGATCAGTTTGGTACCCCCAATCGCAACCGGCCGCTTCTGGGCGCAAAGCGGTCGTTGGGGATGTCAGATCTGGTCAGTTCCCGCTAACTGGACTTAGTCCGAACTTTCTCTCGATGGAATGGACCGACTGCATTGCGAGCGCCAATCCAGGCGCGTGTATAAACTCGCTGTTCTTAAAATAGCGAGCTTCCGACCGACACATCAGGTGCCAAGC
>JAURWR010000038.1 GCA_030654805.1 Burkholderiaceae bacterium | reverse complement strand
AAAGCGAAATGGGCTAGCTCCTTGTGAGAGCTAACCCATTGATTTGATTGGTCGGGACGGCGGGATTCGAACTCGCGACCCCTTGCACCCCATGCAAGTGCGCTACCAGGCTGCGCTACGCCCCGACAGGTTGCAAGTATAGATTGGAACGGGAGCAGCTCAGACCGTCAGCAGCACTCGAATCGACAGCAATTCCGAGCGCATCTGGGTTGTCGACAGCACGCTGCCATGGCCGGAAGGCCTAGGCGCAGCAACCGAAACCGATGTCGCTTCGGCCAGCACCTGGACGGGCGTTGCTTCGATCGGATGATCGACGTCGTGCCCTTCGATGGCATCGAGCTCGTCACCCTCCAGTTCGGTTGCAGACGCCGCAGCAGCGAGGGCCACAGCAGGCTCGACCAGGCGATTGCGAGCGCCGCTGATGGTAAAGCCCTGCTCGTACAGCAACTCGCGAATCCGGCGGATCAGCAGCACCTCGTGGTGCTGGTAATAGCGCCGGTTGCCGCGCCGTTTCATCGGCTTGAGCTGCGTGAACTCCTGCTCCCAGTATCGCAAAACATAAGGTTTCACGCCGCACAGATCGCTCACTTCCCCGATGGTGAAGTAGCGTTTGGCGGGGATGGCAGGAAGAGAATTCTCCATTTAAATCAATGACATGAAGAGAGGAGCAAACACTCTACTCGAAGTCATCGAGCGCAGGTGTGTCGCCCTGCACAACATCCTTCAGTTTGTGACTGGCGTGGAAGGTGACCACGTTGCGCGCCTTGATCGGGATCGCCTCGCCGGTGCGCGGGTTGCGCCCGGGCCGCGGCGCCTTGCGGCGGATGTTGAAGTTGCCGAAGCCTGACATCTTCACGTCGCGGCCGGTGATCAGCGCGGCATGGATGATGTCGAAGAAAGCCTCGACCATGTCCTTAGATTCGCGCTTGTTGAGACCCAGGCGCTCGAACAGCAGGTCCGAAAGCTCGGCCTTCGTCAACGTGGGCGTGTCCAGACTGGACAGCATCAGCGGCATCGGTTTGGATTCGTCGTCGTTCATCGTCATCAACCCCGCAGGCGCACGCCAAGCCGTGTGCGCAGTGCCTCTAGCACCTGAGCCACTGCGGCGTCGATGCGTTCGTCTGTCAGCGTGGTTTCATCGTCAAGCAGTTCGAGCCGCACCGCCAGACTGCGCTCGGAGGTGGTCGAGCCTGCTGCTGCGGGAGGCCGAAACACGTCGAAGAGATTCGCCGAGCGAACCAAGCCGCCAGCCGGATCAAGGATCGTCTGCATCAGCGCGTCATGTGTCACCGACTCGTCGGCCATGACGGCGATGTCACGCCACACCGATTGCTGTTTTTGCAGAGGCGTGAATGACGGAACCGTGGTGCGCAACAGCGCCGCAAGTTCGATCTCGAAAACCACTGGCGCGCCGGGCAGTTCGTAAGCCTGGCGCCAGCGCGGATGCAGCTCACCGATGTACCCGATCACCGTTCCATCGATCTCGATCATTGCGCTGCGCCCCGGGTGCAGCGCCGGATGTTCGCCAGGTGCAAAGCGCACGGTGCGCGGCGAGAACAGCGCCTGCACGTCGCCCTTCACGTCGAAGAAATCGACCGCGCGTTCCTTGCTGCCCCATTGCGATGCGTCGACCGGGCCGTAGGCGAGGCCGGCCACGCGCATCGGCTGGGCCACGCCTGCGACGCCGAGCGGCCCGTCGGTAGCACTCGCATCGCGCCGGAACACGCGACCGATCTCGAACAACCGCACACGCGGCGCTTTGCGCGCGAGGTTGTAGCGCAACGTGTTCACGAGGCTGCCGATCAGGCTGGAGCGCATCACCGACAGCGGGCTCGCGATCGGGTTCAGCACGCGAATCGGGTCGGCGTTGCCGGCCAATTCGCGCTCCCAGCGTTCTTCGACGAAGCTGAAGTTGATCGTCTCGAAGTAATCCAGCCCGGCCATCTGGCGGCGCACCGCATGCGGTGAGCGCTGGGCTTCGGGCCGCACGCGGGCGGTGATCGGGGCACGCGGTGCGACGTCGGGCAGGCTGTTGAAACCAATGACGCGAATCACTTCCTCGATCAGATCTTCCTCGATCTGCAGGTCGAAGCGCCAACTCGGTGGCGTGACGGTCAGCACACCGGGCGCTTCGGCGAAGGTCAGCCCGAGCCGCTGCATCACGCCCGCGCACTGCGCTTGCGTCAGCGGCATGCCGATCACCTTGGCCGCACGATCGATGCGCAAGCTCACCGGCGTCGCGGAGGGCAGCGCCAGCACCTGGTCATCGATCGGGCCGCACACGGTGTCGGGCGTGCCGCAGATCTCGACGATCAACTGCGTCAGGCGTTCGATGTGTTCGACCGTCGTGGCCGGGTCGACGCCGCGTTCGAAGCGGTGGCCAGCGTCGGTCGAGAAGTTGTAGCGGCGCGAGCGACCGGCGACCGCCTCGGGCCACCAAAATGCGGCCTCGACATAGATGTTCTTCGTATCGTCGGACACCGCGGTCGCGTCGCCGCCCATGATGCCGGCAAGCGACTCGACCGCATCGTCATTGGCGATCACGCCGACCTTCTCGTCGACCTCGATCGTGCTGCCGTTCAGCAGCTTCAGAGTCTCGCCCACCCTTCCCCAGCGCACCTGCAGTCCGCCGTGGATCTTGTCGAGGTCGAAGATGTGCGAGGGCCGGCCGAACTCGAACATCACGTAGTTCGAGATGTCGACGAGCGGGCTGACCGAACGCTGTCCGCAACGCGCGAGGCGATCGACCATCCAAGCCGGTGTGGTCACCTTCGGGTTGACCTGGCGCACGATACGGCCGGAGAAGCGACCGCACAGATCACTCGCCTGAACCTGAACTTTCAGCACGTCCGAAGATTCGACAGGCGCCTTTGGAAAGGCTGGCTGCCGCAGCGGCGAACCGGTCAGCGCAGCGACTTCGCGCGCGACGCCGTAGACGCTCAATACGTGCCCGAGGTTCGGTGTCAGCTTCAGCGTGAAAAGCGTGTCGTCGAGCAGCAGGTGCTCGCGGATGCTGCGGCCGATCGTCGCATCGGCCGCCAGGATCAGCAGGCCGCCGGCCTCGTCAGACAGCTTCAGCTCGCGCGCCGAACAGAGCATGCCCTGACTCTCGACGCCGCGCAGCTTGCCGAGCTTGATGCGGAACGGCTCGCTGCTGACCTTCTCATCGGACGGCGGCAATTCGGCGCCGACGGTGGCACACGGCACCTTGATGCCCGCACGCACGTTCGGCGCCCCGCAGACGATGTTCAGCGGCGCGGCCGCACCGACATCGACCTGGCAAACATTGAGTCGATCGGCATCGGGGTGGCGCTCGACGGCCAGCACCTCGCCGACGACCACGCCGGTGAATGGCGGAGCGGCCGGGCGCAGCTCTTCGACTTCCATGCCGGCCATCGTCAGCAGATCGGCCAGCTCGGCGGTGTTCAGGGGCGGGTTGCAGAACTCGCGCAACCACGACTCGGGAAATTGCATCGCGTGAACCTTCGGAAGGGAATCTTCTTGCGTGTGTGGCGAAAGATGGCTTACTTGAACTGCGACAGGAAACGCAGGTCGCCGTCGAAGAACAGCCGCAGGTCGTTGACACCGTAACGCAGCATCGTCAAACGATCGGGACCCATGCCGAACGCAAAGCCGATGTAGCGCTCGGGGTCGAGCCCGTAGTTGCGCACGACGTTCGGATGCACCTGGCCCGAGCCGGCCACTTCCAGCCAGCGGCCTTTCAGCGGCCCGCTCGCGAAGGCGATGTCGACCTCGGCCGACGGCTCGGTGAACGGGAAGAACGACGGGCGGAAACGCAGTTGCAGGTCGTCGGTCTCGAAGAAGGTGCGGAAGAAATCGGTGAAGACGACCTTCAGGTCCTTGAAGCTGACGCTCTCGCCGATCCACAGACCTTCGCACTGGTGGAACATCGGCGAGTGCGTCGCATCGCTGTCGACGCGGTAGGTTCGGCCCGGCGCGATGACGCGGATTTCGGGCATCGGATCCTGGCCGCGATGCTTCTCCGCATGGGCCCGCGCGTAGCGCACCTGCATCGGCGAGGTGTGAGGGCGCAGGTTCAGCCAGCGGCCTTCGGCGTCTTTCACGTCGACGTAGAAGGTGTCCTGCATCGAGCGCGCAGGATGGTTCTCGGGGTTGTTCAGCGCAGTGAAGCTGTACCAGTCGGTCTCGATCTCGGGGCCTTCGGCCACGTCGAAACCCATCGAGCCGAAGATCGCTTCGATGCGCTCCATCGTGCGCGACACCGGGTGCAGGCCGCCGTTGCCGCGCTGGCGCCCGGGCAAGGTCACATCGAGCGCCTCGGACTTCAGCTGGGCATCGAGCTCGGTGTCGGCCAATGCCCGGCGGCGCGCGTTCAGCGCCGCTTCAACCTGCTGCTTGGCCGCATTGATCAGCGCGCCGCGCGCCTTCTTGTCTTCGGGTGACAAGGCGGCAAGCGCCTTCAGTTGATCGGTGAGGCGACCGGACTTGCCCAGATAGCGCGCCTTCGCGTTTTCCAGATCGGCCGGCGTGGTGGCCTGTGCGAAGTCGTGCTGCGCGTTTTGCACCAGGGGTTCGAGGTCGTTCATCGGATCGAGGTCTGAGGGCTGTCGCAACCGCAAAAAAAAGGCCGAACACGAAGTCGGCCTTCAGGGACTTGCCCGCTGCGGTGGTGTCACCGCAGCGAGGTCACGCCGCCTCAGGCCAAAGCCCGAGGACGGCGGAGACGGTCAAGCGAGTTGGGCCTTCACCTTGTCGACGATGCTGCCGAACGCGACAGGATCGTGCACAGCCATGTCGGCGAGGACCTTGCGGTCGATCTCGATCGACAGCTTCTTCAGGCCGGCCATGAACTTGCTGTAGGTGACGCCATGGCTGCGGCTGCCGGCGTTGATGCGGGCGATCCACAGATTGCGGAACACGCGCTTCTTCGTGCGGCGATCGCGGTACGCGTATTGCCCGGCGCGCATGACTGCTTGCTTGGCAATGCGGAACACGTTCTTGCGACGGCCGCGGTAGCCCTTGGCGAGGGCGATGATCTTCTTGTGACGAGCACGGGCGGTTACACCACGTTTGACGCGAGGCATGCGTTTTCTCCTTCAGTCAATTACAGGCCGGCGAAGGGCAACATCTGCTTGATGCGCCCCTTGTCGGTCTCGTGCACGGCGGTCGAACCACGCAAGTGGCGTTTGACCTTCGTGGACTTCTTGGTGAGGATGTGGCGCTTGAACGCCTGGCCCCGCTTGACGGTGCCACCCGGGCGCACGCGAAACCGCTTCTTCGCGCTGCTCTTGGTCTTCATTTTGGGCATGACTGCTCCTTTTAAGTTGCTGCTGCAGGCGCCGGCACGACACGTACCGTCTTGTAGGCCTGCAGTCGCTTCTGACAACACGGCGGCGACCAAACCGCTGCGTTGTATTCCTTCGGCCTCTTCACTGATGCGCTTGTGTCATCCGTGAAGCGACCGGGGGACCTCAACTTTTACGCTTCGGTCCCAACACCATGATCATCTGACGCCCTTCGAGCTTGGGCATGTTCTCGACCACCGACACATCGGCCAACTCGTCGCGAATGCGCTCGAGCAACCGCATGCCGATGTCCTGGTGGGTGATTTCCCGACCGCGATAGCGCAAGGTGACCTTGCCCTTGTCGCCATCTTCCTCGATGAAGCGGCGCAGGTTGCGCATCTTGATCTGGTAATCGCCCTCGTCGGTGCCGGGCCGGAATTTCACTTCCTTGACCTCGATCACCTTCTGCTTCGATTTGGCTTCCGCCGCTCGCTTTTGCTCTTGGTACTTGAACTTGCCGTAGTCCATCAATCGGCAGACCGGCGGTTCGGCGGTGGCAGCGATCTCGACCAGATCGACGTCCAACTCGCCCGCCATGCGCAGCGCTTCAAGGGTACTCACGATGCCCAGCGGCTCGTTTTCCACACCGTTCAACCGGACTTCGGTTGCCATGATCTCCCGGTTCAGCCGGTGCTTGCGCTCGGCATTGGGGGTACGGCGGTCAGCAAAAGTAGCGATGGTCAAAACCTTTCAAGGGATTCCAAGGCACAGAAATCCAA
>JAURWR010000031.1 GCA_030654805.1 Burkholderiaceae bacterium | reverse complement strand
CCATTTCGCACCTCGGCCTGGGTGGCATGGCGCAGCAGTCGCGGCAGGTGCTGCATCTGTTCGGGCGCCAGCGCTTCGCTCGCGCGCAGGTGCAGGTCGTGAAAGCGCGCAGCGCTGTAACCCGCGTGCAGTCCGCCGAGTTCACGCAACAGGTCGAGCCGGTAGGCCGTCATGCCGTCGAACAGGTCGCAGGCCAGCAGCAGTTCGGGATTGAAGTCGCACTTGAAACGCGGCTGGCAGCGCTGGCCGTGTTCGTCCAGCCGGTCTTCGTCGCCGTAGATCAATCGGGCATCGGGCTGCCTGGCCGCCGCTTCGATCAACCAGAGCAGGGCCAGCGGGGACAAGGTATCGCCCGAGTGCAAAAAGACCAGCCAATCACCGCTGGCCTGGGCTATGGCCTGGTTCAGGCCGGCCGAGTCGGTGCCCGCGCCCTCGACCCACCGAATACGCGGGTCGCCGTCCAGCTCAGCCATGGCCACTGGGTCGGCGGCTGTGCCGATCAGCAGCAGTTCCCAGTTGCTGTGGACCTGCTCACGCAGCGAGGCCAGCGAGCGCTGCAGCCAGGCTGGCGCTGCCGTGCTCAAACTCATGACCAGGATCACGCGAGGCGCCGGTGCCCTGGCCCGCAGGCGCTCCCGCGCCTGGGCCAGCTGCTCCGCATCGGGTGTGTCGTAGCGCTCGATCCAGGCCAGGTAGTCAAACCGGTTCTCGACCTCCAGGGCAGCGGTGGGCGGTGGCGGGCTGATGGGCGTCGGCGTTGCGGTGGGGGCGGGCGCAGGCGGCGCGGTACGGCCCTGGCGCAACCGGCGCAGCCGCAACAGCAGACTGCGCAAGGGTTTGGTCAGACGCCAACTGGCCGAATCTTCGTAGCTGCTGCGTACCGCGTTCAGTTCCTGTTCGTACTGGCGTCCGTTGTCGCCGATCTCGCGCACCAGCCGGTCGATCTCGCCATGCAGGCTGTCGTGCAGCAGTTTGAACGATTCGTCGCGCAACATGAGTTCGTGGCGGTAGCCCAGCGCCGCCTTGTCGCGCTCGGCCAATGCGACGTCGCGCTCGGCGAGGGCCTGCATCAGCACCTTGGCCTGCAGACGCAGGGGAGCCAGATCGAACTCGGCCTCGTTCGCACGCGCCCAGGCGCCAAAACCGGCACCCACCACGGCCCAGTCGCTCGGGGCGATGTCACCCACCAGGTCTTCGTTGTGGCCCAGCTGCAGCAGACCCAGCCCGCGGCTGGTTTGACCGTCCAGGCGCACCGGGTGTGTGGCCGCCAGCGTTTGCCAAAAACGCGCAAAAGCGCTGTCTGGCGCAACCGCATCGGTGTTCAGGCACAGCAGCAGGGCATTGGGCGCGAGCCTGGACACCCAGTGCGGCCATTGCGTTTGCAGCCGTTCTGCGTTGCAGCGGGCATCCAGACACAGCAACTGGATCGATCCGGCCACCAGCTCGCTGCCGTCGCCCTGGCCAAGGTCAAAGGTCCTGATGTGAACCTCCTGGCCGGTGTGCTGCAGCACCTGGCGCAAGCCGTCAAAGAGCGCATGATCCTCGCCCCCCAGCCCCACCAGGGTGGCGGGTTTCGTCTTGCACACCAACCAGGCCGCGAAGCCCAGGTGGCGCGTGGCAGGGGTGCCACCGGTCAGGCCGTGTGGTTCAAACGCGGCCGCCTGCAGCAGTGTGGATTCGGTGGAGTCCATGTTGGTTTCCGTGGTGACCCGGCTTCAGTCCAATGGCGGGCTCGATGGCATCAGGCTGCGCAGGGTTTCTTCCAGCGTGTAGTTCGGCAGCGGGCCCAGGCAGGCGCGCAGTTTGGATGGGTCTCCGCACAGTCGGTGCACCTCATTCGGGCGCACAAAGGCCGGGTTGACATCGACCTGCAGCGTATGTCCGGTCATGCGGGTCAGGGTCTGGATCACCGTCTGCAGCGCATAGGCATTGCCCGAACAGACGTTGTAGATCTCGCCGGCCAGACCCTTGTCGAGCAACTCCAGGTAGGAGCGGCAGACCCAACGCACGTCGTTGAATTCGCGCTCAACATCGAGGTTGCCGAGCTCGACGCGCGGCGCGCGGCGCACGAAATGATCCACCAGCTTGGGGATCAGGAACTGCGGTGCCTGGCCCGGCCCGATGTAGTTGAAGGGGCGTGTGATGACGATGGGCAAGCGGTCGAAATACGCGCGAGCCATGGTTTCCATTTCCAGCTTGCTGCGGGCGTAGTGGTTGACCGGGGCCGGCGGCTGCCGCTCGCTGATCGGCGAGTTGAGGCAGTTGCCGTACACGTTGGCGCTGCTCGCCAGCAACACGCAGCCGGGCATGACACCCAGCCGAGCCAAGGCCTCCAGCAGGTTCTGGGTGCCCTGCACATTGACGGCCTCAAACGCCGACTCGTCGGCGTGGGCCACAAAGCTGATCGCCGCCAGATGCACCACGGCGCTGGGTTGAAGTTCGGCCACCTCGCTGGCCACGGCCAACGGGTCGGTCAGGTCGGCCTGAAGGGCGTGCACCGTGTGGCCAGCGGCGCAGGCCTGGTCCAGGAAGATCCGACCGGTGAAACCGTCGGCGCCGGTGAGCAATAAACGCTGGGTCATGCAAAGGCGGCCGCCAGGGCGGCACCGCTTTAAAAGGAGAAGCCGGCCTGATTACGGCGGAGGTCTGCCTCTACCATCATCTGGCAGAGTTGCTCAAGCGTGGTCTGTGGCGCCCAGCCCAGCTTGGCCAGCGCCTTGGCTGGGTTGCCGATCAACAGTTCCACCTCGGCCGGGCGGTAGAACTTGGGGTTGACGCGCATCACGGTCTTGCCCGTAGCGCTGTCGACCGCGGTTTCGTTTTCGCCCTGACCGCGGAAATCCAGATGGACGCCCGCGCCCTTGAAGGCCATGCGCACGAAATCGCGAACGGTTTCGGTGCGATTGGTGGCGAGCACAAAGGTGTCTGGCTCATCGGCCTGCAGCATGCGCCACATGCCTTCCACATATTCCTTCGCAAAGCCCCAGTCGCGCTTGGCGTCGAGGTTGCCGAGCTCCAGGACCTCCTGCTTGCCGAGCTGGATCTTGGCCACCGTGTCGGTAATCTTGCGGGTCACGAATTCACGCCCGCGCAGTGGACTTTCGTGGTTGAACAGGATGCCGCTGCTGGCAAACATGCCGTAGCTTTCGCGGTAGTTCACCGTCATCCAGTGGGCGTAGAGTTTGGCCACACCGTAGGGGCTGCGCGGGTAAAACGGCGTTTCCTCGATCTGTGGAATCGCCTGCACTTTGCCAAACATTTCGGAGGTGCTGGCCTGGTAGAAGCGGATCTTGGGGTTGACCAGGCGGATCGCTTCGAGCAGGTTCAGGGCGCCGATGCCGGTGATCTGCGCTGTCGCACTCGGCTGCTCAAAACTCACGCCCACAAAACTTTGCGCGGCCAGGTTGTACACCTCGTCGGGTTGCAGCTTTTGCATCAGAGCAATGCTGTTGCCCAGGTCGGTCAGGTCGTATTCGACCAGTTGCAGGGATGGGTGGTTCTGGATGCCGAGCTCTTCGATGCGCCAGAAGTTGACCGAGCTGGTACGGCGGTACGTGCCGTACACCGTATAGCCCTTGGCGAGCAGCAGCTCGGCCAGGTAAGCGCCGTCCTGTCCGGTGATGCCGGTGATCAATGCAGTTTTCATGGTGGTCTCAAAGATGAAGAATCAGTCGCTGCCAAACAGATCGCGGGTGTAGACCTTGTCTGCCACGTCGGCCAGAGACTCGGATTGGCGGTTCGCCACGATCACGTCGGCCTTGGCTTTGAAGGCGTCGAGGTCGCGCATCACCTGGGTGTTGAAGAACGTGTCCTCGGGCAACATGGGTTCGTAGATCACCACCTCAATGCCCTTGGCCTTGATGCGTTTCATGATGCCCTGGATGCTGGAGGCACGGAAGTTGTCCGAACCGCTCTTCATGATCAGGCGGTAGATGCCGACCACCTTGGGCTTGCGCCGGATGATCTCGTCGGCGATGAAGTCCTTGCGCGTGCTGTTCGAGGCCACGATGGCCTGGATCAGGTTCTGCGGCACGTCGCGGTAATTGGCCAGCAGCTGCTTGGTGTCCTTGGGCAGGCAGTAGCCGCCGTAGCCAAACGAGGGGTTGTTGTAGTGCTGGCCGATGCGCGAGTCGAG
>JAURWR010000020.1 GCA_030654805.1 Burkholderiaceae bacterium | reverse complement strand
GAAGGCCAGATCCTCGGCGATCGAAGCGTCGAGGTGGTGGCACACCATCAGCATGTCGAGGTGCTCGTCGATCGTGTTGATCGTGTACGGCCGCGTCGGGTTGGTCGAGCTCGGCAGCACGTTGGCTTCGCCCACCACACGCAGGATGTCGGGCGCATGGCCGCCGCCGGCGCCTTCGGTGTGGAAGGCGCACAAGCCACGCCCCTTGGTGGCGGCGATGGTGTTCTCGACGAAGCCGCTCTCGTTGAGCGTGTCAGTGTGGATCGCGACCTGCGTGTCGGTTTCTTCGGCGACGTTCAGGCAGCAGTCGATCGCCGCCGGTGTCGTGCCCCAGTCCTCGTGCAGCTTCAAGCCGATCACGCCGGCGTCGACCTGCTGGCGCAGCGCGGCGGGCTGGCTGGCGTTGCCCTTGCCGAAGAAGCCCAGGTTCATCGGGAAGGCATCGGCCGCCTGCAGCATGCGCGCGATGTTGGCCGGCCCCGGCGTGCAGGTGGTGGCAAAGGTGCCGGTCGCCGGACCGGTGCCGCCACCGAGCATCGTCGTCACGCCGCTCATCAACGCGTCCTCGATCTGCTGCGGGCAGATGAAGTGGATGTGGCTGTCGATGCCGCCGGCGGTGACGATCAGGCCCTCGGCCGCGATGATCTCGGTGCCCGGGCCGATGACGATGTCGACGCCCGGTTGCACATCGGGGTTGCCGGCCTTGCCGATCGCCGCGATGCGACCGCCGCGCAGACCGATGTCGGCCTTGATGATGCCCCAGTGGTCGAGGATCAGCGCGTTGGTCAGCACGCAGTCGACCGCCTCGTGAGCGCCCGGCCCGTTGACGCGCTGCGATTGACCCATGCCGTCGCGGATGGTCTTGCCGCCGCCGAACTTCACCTCTTCACCGTAGCTTCCCGCACGCAGCGTGTGGTCGGCCTCGACCTCGATGATCAGCTCGGTGTCGGCCAGTCGCAGCCGGTCGCCGGTGGTGGGGCCGAACATCTCGGCATAGGCGCGGCGGGGGATCGTAGCCATGGGGGTCCTGCGAAATCGTGACTCGGTGGAGTGCTCAGAGCGGGCCCTGAACCTGCGCGCGGAAGCCGTGCACCTGGCGGTCGCCGGCGAAATCAACCAGCTCGACGGTGCGCTGCTGGCCGGGCTCGAAGCGCACGGCGGTGCCCGAGGCGATGTTCAGCCGCATGCCCCGCGCGGCGGCGCGGTCGAACACCAGCGCGCCGTTGGTCTCGGCGAAGTGATAGTGCGATCCGACCTGGATCGGCCGGTCACCGCTGTTCTCGACCACGGCCGTGATGGTGCGGCGCCCGACGTTGATCTGGTGGTCGGGGCCATCGGTGAGCAGTTCGCCGGGAATCACTTCTTGCGCCCCGCCCACAGCGTGATGGCGACCACGGCGGCGAGGGCCAGGTAGCCCCAGGCATCGGAGGCATGCCAGTGCGATCCCGAGCCCAGACCGTGGCCCTCGTGAGCGAAAGCCGGGGCTGCCGTGGCGAGCAGTAGCAAGGCGAGTTTCTTGTGCATCGTGAGTCTCCGTCGAAGGAATCAGGTGATCGGCTGGTGGACGGTCACGAGCTTGGTGCCGTCGGGAAAGGTGGCTTCCATCTGGATATCGGGGATCAGTTCGGCCACGCCCTCCATCACGTCGGCGCGCGTCAGGATCAGCTTGCCGTCGCTCATCAGCTCGGCCACGGTCTTGCCGTCGCGTGCGCCTTCCATGATCGCGGCACTGATCAGCGCGACCGCTTCGGGGTAGTTGAGCTTCAGGCCACGGGCGCGCCGGCGTTCGGCCAGCAGCGCCGCCGTGAAGATCAGCAGCTTGTCTTTTTCGCGCGGGGTCAGTTCCATCGGGTGTTCGAATCGTTCGCGGTGCGTGGGATGGTAGCGGCCGGTTCGATCCAGGTGAAGACCAGACCGATGCCAGCCTGCGTGGGGCGCAACGCCTCAAGCTGGCGACCGATGGAGTGATGAGTCACGGCAAGTGCCCGCTGGCCAGAGCGGCCGCTGCGGCGCGGGTCTCGACCCCGAGCTTCTCGAAGATGTGTTCCAGGTGCTTGTTCACGGTGCGCGGGCTCATGCCGAGGATGTCGGCGATGTCGCGGTTGGTCTTGCCCTTGGCCAGCCACGACAGCACCTCGGTCTCGCGCGGCGTCAGCGCGGCGTTGCTGAGTCGCGATGCGCTGGCGGACGCGCCTTCGCGTTGCAACTCCAGCAGCAGCATCGTTTCTCCGAGCGTCGCCGTGCCCATGTTGCGCACCGAAAGCGGCGGGTCGGTTTGTGTTCGCACGACCTGTGTGCTGTCGACCTCGAGCGCGGCCTGAAGTGCCAGCGGCAGGTGACCGCCGCCCGCGTCGTCTTCAATGCCTTGCAGCCACACCGCCGCCTGCGGCGAGCGCCAGGCGATGCGGCCCAGGGCGTCGATGAACACCACCCCGAGGCCGGCGACGTCGACCGCGTCGCGCGCCATGCGGGTGATGCGGGCGTTGCGCGCATGCGTGTGCAGCCGCGCCAGCACCTCCTGCGCGCGCAGCGGCTTGACGACGTAGTCGACGCCGCCGCACGCAAAGCCTTCAACCACATTCGCCGTTTCCGACAGGCCGGTCATGAAGATCACCGGCACATGCGCCCAGGCCGGGGTGCTCTTGATGCGGCGGCAGGTGTCGAAGCCCGACAAGCCGGGCATCAGGCCGTCGAGCAGGATCGCATCGGGCGTCACCAGCTCCAGACGTTGCAGCGCGCTCTCGCCGTCGCCGGCCACCAGCACGGTGTAGCCGGCGCTTTCGAGCGTGTCGCACAGCACGCCGAGGCTGCTGGGGGCGTCGTCGACGACGAGCACCACGGGGCGGTCGGATTCAGGGTGCAGTGACATGGGCAGGTTCAATGGGGGGCAATCAGGTAACTTCGATTTCATCCATCAGCAGGGTTTGCAAGCGGTCCATCTCGAAGCGGCTGACCAGGCCGCGCAGGCGGGTGCAGGCCGCTGCCAGCGAGGGGTCGGCGGCGGCGATGCCGTCCAGCGCGGTTTGCAGGCCACGCACATGGCCGACGCGGGCGAGACGCAACAGGTCGGTACGCACCCGGTCGGGCAGGTTCATGGGACCGGCGTCGTGGCCACCGAGGTCTTCGGCGAGGGTCACCGCACCGGCCGCGCGCCATTCGAGGCCCAGTGTGCGGTGCAGTGCCGCGATCAGTTCCGATTCGAGCACCGGCTTGGCGACGAACCCCTGGCACTGTGCCGCGCGCAGCCGCTGCACCTGGTTCTCGAACACATTGGCCGACACCATGACGATCGGCACGTCGGTGTAGCCGGCCGCGCGCAAGCGGGTGGCCGCCTGCCAGCCGTCCATGTCGTCCATCGTGATGTCGAGCAGGATCGCATCGGGCACCGATTCGTGCAGGCTGGCCAGGCATTCGGCGCCGCTGGCCGCCTCGCGCACATCGAAGCCCAGCGGCATCAGCATGCCGGCCAGCATCTGCCGCTGCACCGGCTGATCGTCGACGACCAGCAAGGTGCGGCGCGCGCCGAAGTAGCCGACGATCTGGCGCGGCACCTCCCGCATCGGACCAGGATCTGCGGTTTCGTTCAGGTACACCCGCACGCTGAAGGTGCTGCCTTGGCCCGAGGTGCTGGTGAGCATCAGCTCGCCGCCCATCAGCGAGGTCAGCAGCCCGGTGATCGTCAGGCCCAGCCCGGTGCCCGGCTCGCCGCCCTGCCGGCGCCCGGCCGCACCGCGCTCGAATGGCAAAAAGATGCGCTCGCGGTCCTGCGGCAGCACGCCGACACCGGTGTCGACCACGTCGAAGCGCACCACCTGCTTGCGCGAGTCGACGTGCAAGGTCACGGTGCCGGTGTCGGTGAAGCGCACTGCGTTGGCGAGCAGGTTGATCAGGATCTGGCGCAGCCGCTTGGCGTCGGCCTTGACCCATATCGGCAGGTGGCCGTCGCGGGTGTAGACGAAAGCCAGGCCCTTGGCTTCGGCCTGCGGGCTGACCATGCGCACCAGCTCGTCGAGGAAATCGGGCAAGTGCAGCGGCATCGGTTCGAGCTGCAAGCGGCCCGCCTCAATGCGCGCGAGGTCGAGCAGGCCGTCGATCAGCGCCAGCAGGTGCTCGCCGCTGCGCTGGATCGTCTGCACCGCCTCGCGCGGCGTCGAGGTCAGCGCCTCGTCCTTCAGCAGGATCTGCGAATAGCCGAGGATGCTGTTGAGCGGGGTGCGCAACTCGTGCGTCATGCCGGCGACATAGCGGGTCTTGGCCTGGTTCGCCGATTCGGCCACGTCCTTGGCCGCCTGCAGCGCCGCGTCGGTACGTTTGTGGGCCTCGATTTCGCGTTGCAGCAGCAGGTTCTGGCGGTTCGATTCGTCCTGCGCCATGCGGCGGCTTTCGCTGCCCAGCACCACCCACCAGCTGCACACCGCGACGACGAGCAGCAGCATCGCGAAGACCTTGACGAAGGCCGCCTTCAGCATCGTTTCCGTTTCTGTCGCCAGCCCGGGCCCGACTTCCTGCGTGTAGACCATGCCCATCAGAACCGCGAGCAGCACGCACAGCGACAACGCGACGACGAGGTAATGGCCGACGCGGAAGTTCACGCGGCTCGACAGCTCCCGCGGCAGCAGCGAGGTCAGCAGCCCTTCGACCTGCTCGGCCGCGCGCGAGCCGGTCTTGCAGCGGTCGTGGCAGCGCGATTCGAGCGTGCAGCACAGCGAGCAGATCGGCGCGCTGTAGGCCGGGCAGTGCGCCATGTCCTCGGTCTCGAAGCGGTTCTCGCAGACGACGCACTTCAGCATCTGGCCGGGCCGGCCGAGGACCTGCGGCTGCCGCGCGACGTAGTAGCGGCCCTTCGTCCACCAGGCCAGCAGCGGCGACAGCAGCATCGCGGTGATCAGCGCGATGAACGGCGCGAACGCCTGCGCCTGCGGGCCCAGCGTGCCGGCGTAGGCGGTCACCGCGAGCGCGGCGGCCAGCAGCATCGACAGCAGACCGACCGGGTTGATGTCGTAGAGGTGCGCGCGCTTGAACTCGATGCCCGGCGGGCTCCAGCCCAGCGGCTTGTTGATCACCAGATCGGCCACCAGCGCGCCGACCCAGGCGATCGCGACGTTGCTGTACAGGCCCAGCACCTTCTCCAGCGCCTGGAACACGCCCAGCGTCATCAGCATCACCGCGATCAGCACGTTGAACACCAGCCAGACCACGCGGCCCGGGTGGCTGTGCGTCAGTCGCGCGAAGAAGTTCGACCACGCCAGCGAGCCCGCGTAGGCAT
>JAURWR010000013.1 GCA_030654805.1 Burkholderiaceae bacterium | reverse complement strand
CAAGGCGGTGATGCCCGTGATCGGGCACATCATCGACGTCAAGCGTGGCCACGCCACCAACTGGTCGTCGAACATGAAGTCCAATCCGAAGGGCGTGAAGGAAACCGACGTTTCGCTGAACGTGCTGGAAGAAGTGGCCACAGGCACGGGCAAGTAAGCTGCCCGCCGCCTGCCGGGGACCTGTCCCCGGCGCGCCCAACCCGCCCCTGCTCACGCAGCGGCGGGTTTTTTTATCGGCGGGCCCGGCAGGCAGTCAGCGTGGGCCGAACCTTCATTGCGCTGCCTGGCGCAGGGTCTCGACCACCGGTCGGCGCAGCACATCACGCAAGCCCCACCAGCCGGCCGCCAGCGACAACAGCGCGCCGGCCACGCCGCCGATCAGAGGCACCCACGGCGACGGGTTCCAGTTGAAATCGAACACCTGACGCGCCAGCACCCAGCCCACCGCCACGGCAGCCACCGAAGCGAGCACGCCGGCCAGCGCCCCCACACCCAGCAGTTCGGCCCGCTGAACCTGCGCGAGCAACTTGCCGCTGGCGCCGAGGGCCCGCATCACCGCGAACTCGCGGGAGCGCGCCTCGCGTGTGGCGCTGACGGCCGCGAACAGCACGACCAGTCCGGCCGCCAGCGTGAAGACGAAAAGGAACTGGACTGCACCGATCACCTGCTCGAGCACGCCCTGAACCTGCGCGATCGAGGCCGACACGTCGATGCTGGTGACGTTGGGAAACTGGCGGATCAGCGCGTTGTCGAAATCGGCTGCGGCCTTCGCGCCGCCCGCAGCCGGGGTCTTGAAGGCCGCGATGTAGGTGACCGGCACATCTTCGAGCTTCGAGTTCGGGAACAGCACGAAGAAGTTGACGCGCATCGACCCCCAGTCGACCTTGCGCAGGCTGGTGATCCGCGCCTCGGTCGGCTGCCCCGCGATCTCGAAGCGCAGGTTGTCGCCGAGCTTCAGGCCGAAGGTGTCGGCCAGACCCGTTTCGACGCTCAGGCCGCCGGTCTCCTCGGGCACCCAGCGCCCGCCAGCCACCAGATTGTGCGGCGGCAGCATCGACGAATGGCTCAGGTTGAACTCGCGCTCGACCAGCCGCCGCGCGCGCTCGCCGGTCACCGTGTCGGCCGACAGCAGCTTGCCGTTGATCGCGACCAGCCGCCCGCGGATCATCGGGTACCAGTCGTACTGGGTGATGCCGGTATCGCGCAGCTTGGCCTTGAACTCGTCGCCCTGCTCGGGCTGCACATTGATGACGAATCGGTTCGGCGCGTCTGGCGGCGTGGCGGCACGCCAGCTGCTGATCAGGTCGGTGCGCAGCAGCACCAGCAGAACCAGCGCCAGCAGGCCGACGCTGAGCGCCGACACCTGCAGCACCGCGAAGGCCGGCCGCGCGGCGATCTGCCGCGTCGCCAGGATCAGCCAGCGCGGTGCATTCGATTCGGGCACCGCACGGCGCAGCAGCAGCACGGCGACCCAACTGAGCAGCGCGAACATCGCCACGGCCGCGGCGAAACCGCCGACCGCGATCAGACCCAGCTTCACATCGGACGACACCGCAAGCAGGAGCGCCGCGAAGCCGAGCGCACCGGCCAGCAGCACCGCGATGGATGCCGGCTTCAGCGCGCCCACGTCGCGGCGGATCACGCGCAGCGGCGGCACCTGCGCCAGCTGCAGCACCGGTGGCATGCCGAAACCCATCAGCAGCGTGAAGCCCACCCCGAGGCCGAACAGCGCCGGCCACCACGATGCGGATGGCAGGGCGACGGTGCTGACCAGCCCGGCCAGCAGCCAGACGAAGCCGTGATGCACCACGAACCCCAGTCCGACTCCCGCCACGCTGGCCAGCAGTCCGACCAGCGCGAACTCGATCAGGTATTGCAGCGCGATCGTGCGCTGCGGCTGCCCGAGCACGCGCAGCATCGCGCAGGCGTCGAGGCGGCGGCTTGCGAAATCGCGCGCCGCGATGCCCACCGCGACCGCCGCCAGCAGCGCCGACAGCAGCGCAACCAGGTTCAGGAATTTTTCGGCGCGGTCCAGCGTCTGCCTCATCTCCGGTCGACCGCCCTCGAGCGACTCGACCCGAACGCCGCGCACGGCCTGCGCCTTCAGCTGGGCCTCGCTCCAGCGGGTGAACTCGCGCACCCGGGGATCGCTGCGCTCGTTGCTGTCCGGGGCGGCGACGATCAGCCGATAGGTGACGCGGCTGGCCGGCTGGATCAGGCCGGTGGCCGGGAGGTCGGCCTGGTTGAGCATCACGCGCGGCGAAAAGCTCATGAAGCCGGCACCCCGATCGGGCTCGATCACGATGACCTCTGCGATGCGCAGCGCCGCATCGCCGATCAGCAGCGGATCGCCGATCTTCAGCTGAAGCGCATCGAGCACCGCCGATTCGACCCACACCGTGCCGCACTCAGGCGCATGCGCCACCGCCACCTCTGCCGTGCCCACACCACCACTCAATCGCAATTGGCCGCGCAGTGGATAGCTGTCGCTCACCGCCTTGACGCTGACCAGCCGCGAGGCTCCGCCGCGATCGTCACTCGCGCGGCCCATGCTGGGGAAGACGGTGGTGGTCGCGGTGGCCAGCCCCAGCGAGCGGGCCTTCTCGAAAAATGCCTGCGGCGTGGGCTGGTCGCTGGCAACGATTGCGTCCCCGCCCATCAACTGCGACGCGTCGCGCGTGAGGCCGCCGTTGATTCGGTCGGCAAAGAAGCCGACTGCCGTCAACGCCGCCACGGCCAGAGTGACCGCGATGACCAGCAGCCGCAACTCGCCTGCCCGGAAGTCGCGTGCCAGCTGGCGCCAGGCCAGCAGCCACAGGGAAGCGGAACCGGAACGAGCAGGCAATGCGGCAACGATGGTCATCGAGGCACCTTACACGACACACGAGCCAGCCGCCGTCGTGGGTGATTGACGTCGGACGTGCCGCGCAGCGATCCCCGCTACAGGATCAGAAGCGCCCGGAAATCGTTGACGTTGGTGAAAGTGGGCCCAGGCACGATCAGATCGCCGAGCGGCGCAAAGAAGTTGTAAGCGTCGTTGCGGTCGAGAAATTCCTGCGCCTTCAGGCCCTGAGCATTCGCGCGCGTCAGCGTGTCGGGCGTGACGACGGCGCCCGCGTTGTCCTCGACGCCATCGATGCCGTCGGTGTCGGCCGCCAGCACATGCACGCCAGGCTCGCCCTGCAGCGCGATCGCGCAACCCAGCAGGAACTCGGTGGCCCGACCGCCGCGGCCTCCCTTCGATCTGACGGTGACCGTGGTTTCGCCGCCGCTCAGGATCACGCACGGCCGGGCGAACGGCGCACCGCGTCGCGCCACCGCCCGGGCAAGTGCCGCATGCACCTTGCCGACCTCGCGCGATTCGCCTTCGATCTCGTCGCTCAGGATGTGGGCGTCGATCCCGGCCGAACGCGCCGCCGCCGCCGCCGCTTCGAGCGACTGCTGCGGCGTCGCGATCAGGTGCACCGCGTGGCCGTCGAACACAGGATCGCCCGGCTTCGGCGTCTCGAACGCGCCGTTTTCCAGCCCGCGCCGGGCGGGATCGGAAAGATCAATCGCATACCGCTTCAGGATGGTCAGTGCGTCGGCACAGGTGGTCGGGTCGGCGACAGTCGGGCCGCTGGCGATGACGTCAGGCGCATCGCCCGGCACGTCGCTGATCAGCAGCGTGACCACGCGCGCGGGAGCGCACATCGCAGCCAGGCGCCCGCCCTTGATCGCGGACAGGTGCTTGCGCACGCAGTTCATCTCGCCGATGGCGGCTCCGCTTTTCAGCAAGGCTCGATTGACCGCCTGCTTTTCCTCGAACGAAACCCCGTCGGCCGGCCGCGCCAGCAGCGACGACCCTCCGCCGGAGAACAGGCACAGCACCAGGTCGTCGGCCGTCAGGCCCCGCACCAGCCCGGCGATGCGATGCGCAGCCTGCTGGCCGGCGGCATCCGGCACCGGGTGCGCGGCTTCGACGACCTCGATGCGGCCCGGTTTCGATCGACAGTCCGGCGGCACATGGTCGTAGCGGGTGATGACCAGGCCCGACAGCGGCGCGCAGGCGGGCCACAGCGCATCGACGGCAGCGGCCATCGCGCCCCCCGCCTTGCCCGCACCGACGACCACGGTGCGACCGGCCGGTGGCGCCGGCAGGCAGGTCGCCGTCACGTCGGCTGGCAACGCGCGGGCCACTGCCGCGTCGTAGAGGGCACGCAGAAAGCCGAGCGGATCGGCCTGTGGAGAAGGCACGACGCGGTCGGTCATCGCATGCGTATCCATGAGAACTCGACCCAGTTGTCGGCACGGTGCACCACGTCGACATTCCTGCGCGCGCCCCAGGGCACGACCTGCCGATGCAGTGGCAGGAGCAGCACCTGATCCTTCTGCTCCTTCAGCGCCGCCTTGATGAGCTGCTCACGCTTCTTCGGATCGGCCTCCCGGCTGGACGCCGCCGCGAGCTCGTCGAGGCGTGCGTCGCTGACCTGCCCGAAATTCCACGCACCGATGCCGCCCTCGCCCCGGCTGCGCAGCAGCGGCGTCAGCGTGGTCTCGGCATCGGTGATCGAGCCGCCCCAGCCCAGCAGGTACATCGAGGTGTCGAGCCGCTGCAGCTTCGGAAAGTAGGTCGGCCGGGGCATCGCGTTGACACGCACCTTCACGCCGAGCCTGGCCCACATCGCCGCCAACGTCTGGCAGATTTCCTCGTCGTTGATGTAGCGGTTGTTCGGACAGTCGAGCGTCACCTCGAAGCCCTGCGGGTAGCCGGCATCGACCATCAACTGCTTCGCGGCCGGCAGGTCGTAGGGCAGGCGCTTTTCCAGTTCGGGGTCGTTGTACGCGCCCAGCGGCGACGGCGTGATGCCACCGGTCGGCAGCGATTGCCCGCGCATCAGGCGGCTGCGGATCGTCTCGATGTCGATCGCCTGGTACAGCGCGCGGCGCACCCGCAGGTCCTTGAACGGATTGCGGCCCTTGACGCTGCCGTACAGCAGCTGATCCCGACCCTGGTCCATGCCGATGAAGACGATGCGGTTTTCCGGGCCCTCGATCACCTTGACCTCGGAGGTGCTGCGCAACCGCGCCAGATCCTGTGGCGCCGGGTCGATCACGAAGTCGATCTCGCCCGAGATCAGCGCCGCGACACGCGTCGCATCGCTCTTGATCGGCGTGTAGACCACTTCCTGCACATTGCCCTCGAAGGTCCCCCACCACGCCATGTTGCGCTGGTACACGGTCTTCACATCGGGCTGGCGCAGCATCAGCTTGTAGGGCCCGGTGCCGTTGGCGTGCAGCGCCGCATAGCCTTCCTGCCGGCTTTTGTAGTCGATGGGCTTCGCGGCGCCGTGCTGTTCGGCCCACGCGCGGCTCATGATCTGAACGGTCGACAGGTGCTGCAGGAAGATCGGATCGACCTCCTTCAGCACGAAGTCCACCGTCAGCGCATCGACCGCCTGCGGCTCGCCGAGTGCGAGCGCGTAGGCCCTGATGTCGGACGCGCTGTCGCGCGCACGCCGCACCGAGAACACCACGTCGTCGGCGGTGAAGGGGGTTCCGTCGTGGAACTTCACGCTGGGACGCAATTTGAACCGCCAGCGCAGCGGACCGCTCTGCTGCCACGACAGCGCCAGCACCGGCACGAGATCGAGCCGCCGGTCGCGGTTCACCAGCGACTCGTAGACCTGCCCGTTGAGGTTGTTGGTCAGCAGTTCGTTCTGGGAATGCGGGTCCATCGTCTGCGGATCGCCCTGCGACGCCCAACGCAACGTCTGCGCCGAGGCGCTGGCGACGAGGAAGCCGGCACACAGCAGCCCGACCCCTCCACCGATGACTCGGCGCCTCCACCCGTTTGTCTTCATCGGCCGCCCTGACTTCCCCGAAAGGGTCAGTGTAGAGGTCGACACCCGCCGACGCGTTCCGATCGGTTCAGCGCTTGCGGCCGATCTTGCGCAGCGCTTCCTCGCCGGCCCACAACTCGTCGAGGTGGGAAAACTTCCAGGTGTCGTTCGACTCGCGCCCGATGATGCGGTCGGCGCATTTCGCATCCGACAGATCCAGCAGACGTGGAGTCACATGCAGACCCTGCTTGGTCGAGAAGAACACCTTGACTTCGGGCGATGTCAGTGCTCCGTCGTTCTGATGCGTGACCACCGCAAGCAAACCCGACTTCAGCCGCACCAACGAGCCGGTGGGGTAGATGCCGAGGCTGGTGACAAAGGCCTTGAAGATCGCCGGCTCGAAGTGCCCCTTCCAACCAGCCATCCGCGCCACCGATTCGGCAGGGTCCCAGCCCTGCTTGTACGGACGGTTCGACGTGATCGCGTCGTAGACATCGCAGACTGCGCCCATCTTCGCGAACAGCGAGATCTGGTCGCCGGGCAAGCGGTGCGGGTAGCCCGAGCCGTCGATCTTCTCGTGGTGATGCAGGCACACGTCGAGCACCAGCTCCTCGACCGCATCGCCGGTCAACAGCAACACATGGCCGCGCTCGGGATGCGTGCGGATGACGGCGAACTCCTCTTCCGTCAGCTTGCCCGGCTTGTTGAGAATGTCCGCCGGCATTACCGCCTTGCCCATGTCGTGCAGCAGACCGGCCTTGGCCGCCAGCCGAGTCTGATCCGTGTCGAGCTGGAGTTGGCGCGCCAGCGCGGCCATCATCGCGGCAACAGCCACCGAGTGCATGTAGGTGTAGTCGTCGTGAGTCTTCAGACGCGCCAGCGACACCATCGCCGCCGGGTTTCGCATCACCGATTCAGCGATGCCAGTTACCAGTTCTTCACATTCTTCGGAAATGGCCACACGGCCCATCCGCGCCTCGCTGAACAGGGAAATCACCGCAGCGCGTGCCTGGTTGCACAAAGTGGCCGCGCGATTCAGCTCCTCGTTGAACGGGACCTGCTCCGGCACACGGCCCTGCGCGGCGCGAGCCAGGTCCGCCGCAGTATCGACGTCGACTGCTGCGGCCACGGCGCAGACCTTCGGCGCAAACACCACCGACTCGTCAGCAGCGCTCGCTGTGTCGAGCCCCTTGGTGATGTCGATCCAGCACTCGCGGACGCTGCTGTTCTGAAGCTTGGTCAGGTCGGCCACGTCTTGCAGAACGAATTTCACCTTCCAGAACGGATGGTCGAGCCACGCCCCGCACAGCTCATGCAGATGCATGCCCAGGCGAACCTGCTGGACGGAGATCTTCTTGAGGGCGACGGGGCTCATCTCGGGTGTTATCGGCGCCGATGAATGGCAACTTGAGTCCGTCCCGGCCACAAGCCCGATCAGTCGCGGGGTCTCAAGGCAAACAAAAAAGCCGCTGTTTCAGCGGCTTTTCCGTGCTGTTGGGCCGGACCGCAGCCCGGCCGACTCAGAGCGCCCTCAGCGGAACCGGGACTGAGGAACCGTGTGGAGGTCCCCCTGCAACGAGCTGATGTAGCTCGCCAACTGCTTCAGCTCGGCATGCGTGTACTGACGCGCCATGCCGGCCATGATCGGGTTCTTGCGGCCGACCTGCGGGTTGCCGTCGGTCTGATAGGACTTCAAAGCCACGTAGAGGTAGTCGGCATGCTGGCCGGCGATCTTCGGGTAGCCGGGCGCGATCGGTTTGCTGTAGTTCTCGCCATGGCACGAAGAGCAGTTGGCCTTCTTCAGCAATTCGGCAACCTGAGGCGACGGGGCTGCTGCCGGGCCGGCTGCCGCCTTGGACTCGCCCTGGGCCTGGCTTTCGTAGAAGGCAGCGAGGTCAGCCATGTCCTGGTCGGACAGGGTCGCGGCGATCCCCTTCATCGTCGGGTGCAGACGCTCGCCCTTCTTGTAGGCGGTCAGCGCCGACACGATGTACGGCGCGTTTTGGCCTGCAATCATCGGCACTTTGTGGATTTCAGGAAAGCTCGCCTGGTAACCCGGAATGCCGTGGCAACCGATGCACAAGGCGGCTTTCTTTTCGCCAGCCTTGGCGTCTTGCGCAACAGCGCCGGTGCAGAAGCCGGCGGAGATCAACAACAACAAGGCGAGCTTAATCAGAGGTCTCATGATCGGGCGATTGCGAAGTGCAGGGATTAAAACAGCGTCGAAGTATAGATGGACTGTTCTCTATACTGAGCCGGCTCTGGTCATCAGGCACCGACATGAAGTTCAAAGGGACGCAAGACTACGTCGCCACCGACGATTTGATGCTCGCGGTCAACGCTGCCGCCACGCTGAAAAGACCGCTGCTCGTCAAGGGTGAACCGGGCACCGGCAAGACGATGCTGGCCGAGGAAGTCGCCAAGTCACTCGGCATGCCGCTGCTGCAATGGCACATCAAGAGCACCACCAAGGCGCAGCAGGGACTCTACGAGTACGACGCGGTGAGCCGGCTGCGCGACAGCCAGCTCACCGACATCGACGGCGGCGCCAAGGTGCGCGACATCCGCAACTACATCGTGCAGGGCGTGCTGTGGAAGGCCTTCACAGCCGACGAGCCCGTGGTGCTGCTGATCGACGAGATCGACAAGGCCGACATCGAATTTCCGAACGACCTGCTGCGCGAGATCGACCGGATGGAGTTCTACGTCTACGAGACGCGCGAGCTGATCCGTGCAGTGCACCGGCCGCTGGTGTTCATCACCTCGAACAACGAGAAGGAGCTGCCGGACGCCTTCCTGCGCCGCTGCTTCTTCCATTACATCCAGTTCCCCGACGCCGAGACGATGCAGCGCATCGTCCAGGTTCATTTCCCGGACCTGAAGAAGAACCTGCTCGGTGCCGCCTTGCGGCGCTTCTACGAGGTGCGCAGCCTGCCCGGCCTGAAGAAGAAGCCATCGACGTCCGAACTGCTCGACTGGCTGAAGCTGCTGGTGGCCGAGGACATCCCGCTGGCGGCGCTGCAAAGCGAGGACGAGGCCGTGAGCGTACCGCCACTGATCGGCGCCTTGCTGAAGACCGAGCAGGACGTGTCGCTGTTCGAGAAACTGGTGTTCATGCAGCGGCAGCGCCGTTGAGCGATCGGGCCTCGCCATGGGTTCGCTGACCGACCCGATCGAATTGCGCGGCACGCACGCGAGCCTGGTGCCGCTGTCGCCAGAGCACGCCTCCTCGCTGGCCGACGCCAGCCGCGACGGCGAGCTGTGGAAACTCTGGTACACGAGCGTGCCCGGCCCCGACGGCATGGACGCCGAGATCGCGCGTCGCCTCGCGCTGCACACCGCCGGCTCGATGCTGCCGTTCACTGTGCTCGATGCCAGCGGTGTGCCCGTCGGCATGACCACCTGCATGCACATCGACGCGACGCACCGCCGCCTCGAGATCGGCTCGACCTGGTACGCGTCGCGCGTGCAGCGCACGCCGCTGAACACCGAGTGCAAGCGGATGCTGCTGGCGCACGCGTTCGACACGCTGGACTGCATCGCGGTCGAGTTCCGCACGCACCGCCTGAACACCCCGAGCCGACGCGCGATCGAGCGCCTCGGCGCACAGCTCGACGGCGTGTTGCGCGCACACCAGCGCCTGCCCAACGGCACGCTGCGCGACACCGCCGTCTACAGCATCACGGCCGGCGAGTGGCCCACGATTCGCGCACACCTGCAGGGCCTGCTGGAGCGGCCGCGATGCTGATCGATTTCTTCCTGTCGCTGCGCGCCGCCAAACTGAAGGTGTCGGTGCGCGAGTACCTGACGCTGCTCGAGGCGCTGCAGGCCGGCGTGCTCGACGACGACGAGGCACGCGGTGGCCCGACACTCGACGGCTTCTACGTGCTGGCGCGCGCCACGCTGATCAAGGACGAGGCGCATTTCGACACCTTCGACCGCGCGTTCGGTGCCTACTTCAAGGGCGTCGAGACGCTGACCGATTTCGCGCAGGACATCCCGCTCGAATGGCTGCGCAAGGTGCTCGAACTCGAACTGAGCCCGGAAGAAAAGGCCGCGATCGAGGCGATGGGTTGGGACGAGCTGATGGAGACGCTGAAGAAGCGCTTCGAGGAACAGAAGGAACGCCACCAGGGCGGCAGCAAATGGATCGGCACCGGCGGCACCAGCCCGTTCGGCGCCTACGGCGTCAACCCGCAGGGCATCCGCATCGGGCAGGACCGCAGCCGTCAGCGCAGCGCGGTCAGGTGTGGGACCAGCGCCGTTTCAAGGACTACGACGCCGACACCGAACTCGGCACGCGCCACATCCAGGTCGCGCTGCGCAAGCTGCGGCGTTTCGCGCGCGAGGGTTCGGCCGACGAGCTCGACCTCGACGACACGATCCGCGCCACCGCGGCCAACGCCGGCCACCTCGACCTGAAGATGATCCCCGAGCGGCACAACCACATCAAGGTGCTGCTGCTGATGGATGTGGGCGGCACGATGGACGACCACGTGCACCGCGTCGAGGAGATCTTCAGTGCCGCCAAGTCGGCGTTCAAGCACCTGGAGTTCTATTACTTCCACAACTGCGTCTACGACTTCATGTGGAAGCAAAACCAGCGCCGCCACAGCGAGAAGTTCCCGACCCGCGACATCCTGCGCAAGTACAACAAGGACTACAAGCTGATCTTCGTCGGCGACGCGACGATGAGCCCGTATGAAATCGTGCAACCGGGCGGCAGTGTCGAATACCACAACGAGGAGGCCGGCGCCGAATGGCTGCAAAGGCTGACCCAGGCGTTCCCGAAGTTCGCCTGGATCAACCCGGAGCCGCAGGCGCTGTGGAGCTACCGGCAGAGCATCGCGCTGATCCAGCAGTTGATGAACCAGCGCATGTACCCGCTGACGCTGCCCGGACTCGAAGCGGCCATGCGCGCGCTCGGCCGATGAGGTGGCGCCGGGTGGCGATGGGTGGCGCCAACGTCCTGGTATTCCTGGCATTTCTGGGCCTGACCGGCTGCGCGAGCGTGACACGCTACTTCAAGTCGGACAACGAGGCATCGACCGCGCCGCCGCAGCGGCCGTCGGTCGCGGTGTACCGGCTCGAGGTGGAGGCGCCGAGCGAACTGCGCACGCTGCTCACCACCTACCTCGATCTCGCGCGCTTCCAGAACGTGCCTGAAAGCGAGGACATCACACCGGCCGAAATCGACCGCCTGATTGCCGCAGCGCCTGCGCAGGTGCGCTCGCTGCTCGAAACCGAGGGCTACTTCAACCCCGAGGTGCAGGTCGGTCGCGTCGGCGTTTCAGCGGGGTCTGCCGCCGGCCAGGCCGCTGCTCGCGAGCGCGCTGAGGATTCCTCCGCGAACGATCCCGCCGCCGGCCCGCGCGAGGTCCCGTTGCTGCGCGTGCAGGTCAGGCCGGGACCGCGCGCCGTCGTCGATCGATTCACCTTCAAGGCGCAAGGTCCGCTGCAGGAGGCAGCCGACGGTGGAACGCTCGATGCCAAGGTGCTGCTGGCGCAGGTGCGCAACACCTGGAGGCTGCCGCCCGACTTGCCGTTCCGGCAGTCGGACTGGAGCAGCGCCAAGAACGGCGCACTGGCCAAGCTGCGCGCCGACGGCTACCCGGCCGCCAGCCTCAGCGACTCGGCCGCACGTGTCGACGCGCAAGCCAACACGGTGCAGCTCGACGTGACAGCCGACAGCGGCGTGCTCTACCACCTGGGGCCGCTGAACATCCGGGGCCTGAGCCGCTACGACGACGACACCGTTCGAAAACTGTCGACACTGGAGCCCGGCGCGCCGTACCGCGAGTCGCAGTTGGTCGACTTCCAGGAGCGACTGCAGAAGGCCGGCTTGTTCGAAGGCGCGTCGGTCGTGCTCGATGTCGACCCCGAGACCGCGCAGGCCGCGCCAGTCAACGTGCAGCTGCGCGAGCTGCCGCTGCAGCAGGCCACCTTCGGCGCCGGCTACAGCGCCAACACCGGACCCCGCATCACGGTCGAACACACGCACCGTCAACCGTTCGGCTGGCGCTGGATCGACAAGAACAAGGTCGAGCTCGGCCCGGACCTCAAGTCCTGGCATGGCGAACTGACGTCCTATCCGCTGGAGGGTCTGTACCGCAACCTGATCGCGGGCAGCGCCGAACAACTGAAAACAGTCGACGAAGTGCGCACCTCGTGGACGGCCCGCATCGGCCGCACGCAGGACACAACGCGCGTCGAGCGGCTGTACTACGCCGAGTTCACGCATTCGCGACTGGAAACACGGTCCGACACAGGCACCACCACCGCCAGCAACGATGCCGTATCAGGCAACTACAACTGGGTGTACCGGGACCTGGACAACGTGCTGCTGCCGACCGAGGGCTACACGTTGAATGCGCAGGCTGCACTGGGTTACGCACGCAGCGGCAACGAGAACAACGGCCCGTTCGGCCGCCTCTACGGTCGCTACACCGGCTATCGACCGCTCGGCGGCGCGTGGTACGCCACCGCACGCGTCGAGGCCGGCCAGGTGCTCGCGAACAACGCGGTCGGCATCCCGGACACGCTGCTGTTCCGCGCCGGCGGTGACGACTCGGTGCGTGGGTACGCTTACCGATCGCTCGGTCCGAAAGTCGACGGCGCGCTGCTCAGCGGACGGGTGTTGCTGACCGGCAGCGCCGAGATCGCCCATCCGATCTCGCCACGCATGCCTTCGCTTTGGGGCGCCGCGTTCATCGACGCCGGCAATGCGGCCGACCATTGGCAGGACCTGAATCCGGTCGTCGGCTACGGCGTCGGACTGCGCTGGCGCAGCCCCGTCGGCCCGCTGCGACTGGATCTGGCCTACGGACAGTCGGTGCAGAAAATCCGGATGCACCTGAGCGTGGGGATCGCGTTTTGAGCACCGGCCCCCTGCCCGATCCGGCACCAGAGGAATCGACGCCATCCCAGGCAGCCCGCCGCTGGCCGCGCGTGCTCGGCTGGACCGCCGGTCTGGGCCTGCTGTCGATCGCGCTGCTCGTCGGTGCGCTGGCTGGTGGGCTGTGGTGGGCGCTGCGCAACGAAGCCGGCAGCGCCTGGGTGGTGTCGAAGCTGCCCGGGATCGAGGTGACGGCGCCGCGCGGCGTGCTGCTCGGTGACTTCGAGGCGCAGCGCGTGCAGGTGACGCTGTCCGGCGGAACCACCCGCATCGTGCTCACCGGCTTCGGCTGGCGTGGGCTGCGGCTCACGCGCAGCGACACGGCCGGCCTGTGGGCGCGCATCTTCGTGGCCGACCTGCACGCGGCACGATTGGACCTCGTGCTGGTGCCCAGCGACACCCAGACACCGCTGACACCGCCGACCACGCTGGACCTGCCGGTGCAGATCGACATCGCCGCGCTGCGCATCGATGCGCTGCACGCGGAGGCGCTCGGCGATCGACCGCTGCGGGATCTGCGAGCCCGGGTTCAGCTGGGCGCCGACCACGGGCGCACGCACCGCGTCGACGAACTGAGTGCCGCCTGGGAGAGGCTGCTGGCGCGCGGAGCGGCCCGCATCGAGGCGAGGGCACCGTTCAGCCTGGATGCACGGCTCGATCTCTCGCAAGTGGGTGCCCCCGCAGCCGGCTCCACTGCACCCGCATCGACCCTCGACCCCACCTCGTGGCTGGCCACACTGGCGCTGGCCGGTCCGCTGGAGAAACCGACACTGCGTGCGACGGTGCGGTCGCCAGCCACTCCAACACATGCAGTGCAATCGCTGGATGCGCAGGCCAGCCTGCGTCCGTTCGCCGACTGGCCGCTTGCCGATCTGCAGGCCAGCACGCGGGCGCTCGATCTGTCGGCACTCAGCGCTTCGGCACCCGTTACCTCGCTGACCGGCCGAGCGACGGTGCGAACGGAGGCGCTCGACCGGCCAGTCAACGCACACATCGAGATAAGCAACGACGTGGCGGGGCGCTGGAACGAAGGGCTCCTGCCACTGCGCAGCCTGTATGCCGATTTGATCGGCCGCCCGAATGACCGCAGCACGTTCGAGCTGAAGCGGTTCGAAGCCGACCTCGGAACGCACGAAAAATCGGCAGGCCGGCTGGAAGGTCATGGCCAATGGACCGCCGAGCGATCAACCTTGAACGCCGCCCTGCGCGCACTGCAACCGTCGCTGCTGGACGCTCGCGCACCGGAAATGCTGCTGAGCGGCCCGGTGTCGCTGGTGGCGTTGACACCGACCGGCGCGGCATCGCCTCCCTCGGGAAGCGCCAGTGCGCCGACCCAGGCGCCACCCACGACATCCGCTGCCGGCCCCCAGCTCGATGTGCAGGTCGATCTGACCGGCGCGCTCACGCCCTCGATCGGCAACGGACAGGTGCAGACCGCAGGCAAGACCGTGCACCTCCAGCTCGACGCCCGTCTCGACAGGCAGCGCATCGAGCTGCGCGAGGCGCGCGCCAGCGCCGGCGCCGCGAGTGCCACCTTGGCTGGCACCGCGAACCGCGCGTCGCCCGCCGCCGCATGGCAGGTTCAGGGCCACGTGGCGCTGGTCGATTTCGACCCACTGCCATGGTGGCCAGGTCGCGAAGATTCGCCCTGGCGGCGCGGCCCGCACCGTGTGAATGCAAGCGGAGATTTCGACGTGGCGCTGCCGACCGACCCCGCCGCATCGCTGACTGCGGTGCGCGGCAAGGCCCAGGTGGCGATCGTGAACAGCGTGCTGGCAGGCACGCCGGTCGAGGGCCAGGCCAGCCTGCGCAGCGTCGACAACGACCAGGCCGATGCCACGCTGGCGTTGCAGGTCGCGGGCAACAGCCTGAAGGCGCAGGGGCGGTTCGCCACCGCAATCGCCAGCAGCACGGGCAACGCGGCAAGCACGGGACCCGGCCGCTCGGATCACTGGGATGTGACGCTGGACGCGCCGGCGCTGTCGGCCTTCGAGCCGCTGTGGCGGCTGGTCCGGCCAGTCGGCAGCGACAGCACGCTCGCCGGCGCGCTCACCGCGTCCGCCAGCGTGACCGGACGTTGGCCGGAACTGAGTGCGCAGGGCGAGTTGGCGGGCAGCAACCTTCGGGTTGCATCGACGACTGCGCAGCAGGCCCAGGCGCGCTGGAAGCTGGGCACCGCAGAAGGTGCGCCGATCGACATCGACGCACGCGTGTCCCAGTTGCGGCTGGTCGGCGCCACGGGCGCGCCTTCGCGGCCCCTCGCGACCTCGCCGAAGCCGTCTGCTACGGCCACCGCAGCAGCACGCCCCCCATCGCCGGGTGTCGAATCGGCGCAGCTGACCGTTCAGGGCACGGTCGGCGATCACGCGATCGAACTGCGGGCCAGCTCGAAAGCCCTGCCTCCCGCCTGGACCGACGCATTGCAGGCCGCCACCACCAGCTCGGCAACGCCTGAGGTCACAAGCGATCCGTCCGGTGCGCGCAGTGCGCTGCTGCTGCAAGCACAGGGCGGCGCCATCGACGTGCCGGGGCAGCGCCTCGCCGGCTGGCGCGGCAGCCTGCAACGAATCGAGCTGAAAGCCAATCAGCCGCAGGCCGTGCCCTGGATCGCGGCCCGCGACGTCGGCATCGAGGCGCAGTGGTCCGGCGGCCCAGCGCGCCTCCATGTGCAGCCGGGCCGCGCCGAGGTGCTCGGCGCGGCCATCCGCTGGAGCCGGCTGGCCTGGCAAGCCGAGGTGCCGGGTTCGAACGCTCCGGGCGGTGCAGCCGCGCAGCCGGGACAGATCGACGCGCAACTCGCCTTCGACCCGTTGCCGATCGCCCCGCTGCTGACCAGGCTGCAACCCAACTTCGGCTGGGGCGGCGACCTGACGGTGGGCGGGCGGGTCGATCTGCACAGCGATGGCGGCATGGTGGCCGAAATCGTGGTGGAGCGGGTGCGCGGTGACCTGACGGTGACCGACGAGATCGGCACCCAGTCGTTGGGGCTGACCGCCTTGAGGTTGGCTTTGAGCGCCCAGAACGGTGTGTGGACCTTCTCGCCGTATGTGGCGGGGCGCACGCTCGGCGTACTGGCCGGCGCGGTGATTGCACGGACCAAGCCCGAGGCGCTGTGGCCGGCGCCGGATGCGCCGATCCAGGGCGCGATGGAACTGAACGTCGCCAACCTGGGAGCCTGGGGCACGTGGATCCCGGCCGGCTGGCGACTCGGCGGACACCTGAAGACCAGCGCCCTGTTTGCAGGCCGGTTCGGCGCGCCCGAGGTCAATGGCAACGTCGAGGGCAGCGCGCTGAGCGTGCGCAACTTCCTCGAAGGCGTGAACGTCAGCGATGGCGAAGTGTCGATCTCGCTGCGCGGCGACAGCGCGCACATCGACCGGTTCACCGCCAAGGGAGGCACGGGCAGCATCAGCATCGAAGGCGGCGCCGCGCTGGGTGCCGCGCCGAGCGCGCAATTGCAGATCAAGGCCGACCGATTCGTGCTGCTCGGCCGGGTCGATCGCCGAATCGTCACCAGCGGCGCGGCGCAGCTGGGTTTCAGCGGCGACGCGCTGAGCGTGACCGGCGCTTTCTCGATCGACGAGGGGCTGGTCGACTTCACCCGCAGCGACGCGCCTCGGCTGTCCGACGACGTGCAGGTGGTGCGGGCAGCAGCCAGCAGCGCGACCGCCGGCATCCGCAACCGCCAGCCGGCTGCGCCCGCCGCAGCCGGCCCTGCCGAACAACCCATCGTCAGCGCAACTTCACGCAACCTGACGCTCAACCTGAAGATCGACCTCGGCTCCCAGCTCCGTCTGCGAGGACGCGGCATCGAAACCGGTCTGCGCGGCGAGCTGCAACTCACCGCACCGGGCGGTCGGCTGGCCGTCAACGGAACCGTGCGTGCGACGAACGGCACCTACGCGGCCTACGGCCAGAAGCTCACGATCGACCGCGGGCTGATCACCTTCAACGGCCCGCCGGAGAACCCGCGCCTGAACATCGAAGCGACGCGCCCGAACACCGACATCCGGGTCGGCGTGCAGGTCAGCGGCACCGCGCAGAACCCACGCATCCGCCTGTTCTCGGAGCCCGAGGTCTCGGACGTCGACAAGCTGTCGTGGCTGGCCCTGGGTCGCGCCAGCGACGGACTGGGCACCGCCGACACGGCGCTTCTGCAAACCGCCGCCGTGGCCCTGCTGGCCGGCGAAGGCGACGGCATCACCGAGCAGTTCACCAAGGCGATCGGGCTCGACGAGCTGACACTGAAACAGGCCGACGGCGAGGTGCGCGAAACGGTCATCTCACTGGGCAAGCAACTCTCACGGCGCTGGTACGTCGGCTACGAACGCGGCCTGAACGCGACCGAAGGCAGCTGGCAACTGATCTACCGCATCGCCCGGCGCTTCACGCTGCGCGCGCAATCGGGCTTCGAAAACTCGGTGGACCTGATCTGGACCTGGCGCTGGGGGTGAACGCCACTGGGTGAGCGAACCTTGAGAGGCCGGCATCACCCCCGAAAGCGCATGTGAAAATCCGCGAGGATCTCGCCGTAGTTCAAGGGGACGATCACGGGGCTACAGAACGATGCTGTACCACTTTGTACCAATCCCACCCCACAGGAGCCCACACCATGACCCTGCCAAGGCCCGCCATCTTGCTGACGGTCGATTTGCCGATGGTCAACGGCGCAAAGGTTAAGAAGCAGCCGTTCTACACGGAGGACCAGATGCTTGATGCCATCAAGGCAGCGACTCGTCTTGAGCGAGTATCCTGCATCGATGCCTGCTTATCCGTGCGGGAGGCTGGCGACGTTGGCACGAAATACGAGACCTACGATGATGGTCACACTGACGGCTGCAACAACTGCGCGAACGCGATCTTCGAGAGGCCGCCGACATGACCCTTCCGCCACTGCCCTACCCTCAGATTCCTGGCAACGACTACAGCGCAGCCGATATGCGCGCATACGCAACCGAGGCCGTGCTTGCTGAGCGGGCGGCTTGCGCGAAGGTGTGCGAGGCTTATGCAGAAGAACAGTGGAGTCCTCACTCAGACCGGCAAAGCGTGGCACAGGAATGTGCTGCGGAGAACCTAGCCGAAGCCATCCGAGCCCGCATCAGCGATTAAGCTGCACGTCAGGGCTACCCCAGTTCATGTTCAGCCACCCGTGCCGGGTCGCATCGGGCTTGCCGCAGCCGCGCCAGAATTCCAACGTCTGACGATCCGGTACGAAGCGCATGCAGAACGAGACGTCGTCCGCCTGGCCGAACTTCCAGAACGAATTCGGCGCGCTGATCGCATATCGATACGTCTCAGGGTTTTGCAGCTGGAGCCCGACGACATCGTGCGCGCCAGATCGGGGCTGAATGTTGAGCCCGATGAAGTCGCTGTGCTGGTTGTTGCCGATCAGTTCGATGTTCGCGCCGATGCACAGTCCGCCCTCGTCCTTGACGCCCTTGCTGTCCGCCTCGCCGTCTTGCAGTAGACATTCTCCGTGTAAGCCAGTTGCCCAGTGGATGCCGTTTTTCTGCGCCATGCCATAGACGCCGACTACCTCGCCAGCGTGATTGCCGCCCTTGCCTTCAGCGATGCCGAACACGCCGACAGCAGTCCCAGGCGCGTGCGTGTTATCGACAACGCTGACCCCGGCAACCCCGGCTTTGACGTAGCCACGGAACGGCGAGACCTTGATCCCAAGCGCCTTGCTCTGCGCATCGATGATGCTGTAGAGGTACTCTCCGGGGCGCTCTGCGAGGGTCGGCTGTGCTTGGGCAAAAAGCGGGAACAGGAGGAGGAGAAGAAATCTCATTGGGCGGCCCTCTCGTCTTTCTTCGCGCTGCTGAAGCTGGTTCCTAGCCAGTAGCCAGTGATTGCCCCGAGCACTCCCGAGATCACCGCCGCCACGGTCATGGCCCGCACGTCATCGCTGAAGCCATCCTTGAACAGCACAGCCGAGACGACGAGATAGACCAGCGGCAACAGCATCACCGTTACCCACAGCGCCATATTGCGTTTCGGCGAGATGCTCGATTGCGCAATGTTCGATTCACGCGCTTTCCCGATGCCAGTCGAGTCCGTACTGATCTCCCACCAGACTGAGCGCACCGCCGCATTCACAGCGGCAACCGTCTCAGGTGTGCCCTCCTTGATCGTCTCGACTAGCTCCTGCTCATTGCGGACACCGAGCGCAGACTTTGCCGCCTCAACCACAACCTGAGCCGCCGCCTGGTTGCGTTGCGCGACTTCGGAGCCGGTGCCCCTGAACACCTTGAGCAAGTCGGGAACGATGCCAAGGATTGCATCGAGAGCGGGAATGATGAAAGGAGTCATGGGTTCACCTTCGAGGATGCCGCCCGCCTGCTTGTAGGTCGAGATGGCTTGTTGCAGAGTCTTGGTCGGTTGACCGTAGGGGGAGCCGGGAAGCGACGCCCACTCATCCGCGCATTTGCGAATCGCGGACTGAATGCGACCGGCCATCACATCGTCGAGCGCCTTCCTGCCGACAATCAGCGCAATAGCCGCTTCGTCTTGAGTCGGTGGCGAGAAGTCAGAGAAGCCCCATTGCTTGACGAGTCCGTCCCATGTCTTGCTCAGGAACTGATACGCGCCCGCTGCACTCGATGTGATGGGCTTGCTACCGGACTTCGCCGTCTGCGGGCTTCGGGGATGGTCGGCATACCCGAAGAACAGAGCGCCGCCGAACATGCGCCGGTAGCCTTCTGCGTCTGGTGTGCCCTCACCGACGCGGATGACGTGAAGGAACGCCGTGACGTTGGGGTTTTTCAGTGCGGCCCGCAGATCGTCGCGGGTCACGGCTTCTTACCCCCGGTGATCCACGACTTGATCTCCTCGATGCCCTGGTGAATCGGCTTCAACATGTCTTGCAGCCGGTCATACCGAACGAAGTCCGTCCCTATCTTGATTTCGAGTTCGCTCATGTCATCTTTGAGCTTCTCAACGGCTCGGTACATCTCGTTGAGGAACCACCCGAGGGCAGTGCAGACGACACCTAGCAGGGAGATCATTATTTGTTCTGTGCTCATGGTTCTTCAGAAGTCGCCCCACTTGCTGTGACCGTTGAACACAACCGGCGGGCAGGGCTTGTGATGGGGAAAGAGGGGGATGTACGAGACGATCCGCAGAGAACCGCTGCGGCGCTTTTCGGCGTAGAGGATGTGAGGAAACGGACCCCACCGTGACCGGCGAATGACGAGATAGCCCTCGCGGCCTGCCCGTTTCCTGCGGTAGTACAGACGCACCGCAAACGCGAGGCAATTCGACTTCAAGACACAGCGCCGTAGGCTCTTGAGCTAGACGCCGCGCCGCCTGTCCATGTGATCGTCTTGCCGTTGAGCGCAACAGCCTTGCCGCCTGCGGCTCCGGCTCCTGAGACGGTCGCAGCCGGGGATGAAGTGACTACCGCATCACTCCCGACACCGTTGGACGCATTGCCAGCGCCACCCACCGCGCCGGAACTTGTCCCGCTGGTGTTGGTGGCATAGCCCGATCCGCCCGCCTGACCGTATCCGCCACCGCCGCCCGCTGCCGAGCCGATGGACGATCCGGAAAAGTAGCCTTTCGAGCCGCCGCCGCCACCACCGCCACCGCCACCGCCCGAGCCGTTGGCCCCGCCGTCACCACCCACACCGCCCGAACCCGCAGCCCCGCCGATCTGGCGACCACCACCCCCGCCGCTGTTCAATGTCCCGGCGCTTCCGGCTGAACCGACTGTGCCGCCCGTGCCGAATGCCCCACCATTGCCGACGCCACCATCACCACCGCCCGCGCCGCCACCGCCGCCACCCGCTGAATGAGGACCGCCGCCACCGCCGCCGCCTAGGATGTAGCCAGCCGTATTGGTGACCGTCGTATCGAATGCGAGCGACAGCGCAGGTCCGCCAACAGTTGCCGCCCCGAGTGAGTTGGACGCACCGCGCCCACCCTTGCCCATCACGAAGCCGTTGTTGACGACGGTGATGGTGTCTCCGACCGACCCACCCGTGAGCGTCAGTCCTGCCGTGGCTGTGTTGTCACTCCACAGATACACGCCGCTGTTGATCGTGATCGTTATGTCAGTCGATCCAGATTGATACCCTGACAAGCTGGTGACGTTGAGCGATGCTTCCTGCGTGCTGGCTGCGTAGACTTGGGAAGCAATAGCCCGACCGCCCGCGCCTTGAAACGAACGGGCCGCGAAACTCACGCGAAGCCTTTCGAGAGCGATGCGTACCAGAAGCCCGTTGAGCTTCGATAGGTGGCAACGAGCAGATCCACCGAACTCGCAGCCGTAGAGAGAACGCCCGCCGTTGCTCCCGGCCACTTGAACGATGCAGGCCAGGTCATCGTGCGCGTGCCCGTGGCGTCCTGCGTGATGAACCAGTTGATCGTCTGCCCGTCTTTCAGATTCGAGAGCGTCGGGGCAACCGTGACGTTTGCCGTGAATGTCGTCGTGAACACATTCGACAACGCGCAGTCAATCGCCATCGTCGTTGCATTGAACGTGACGACTACCGGCGCGGTGTAGGCTGCGGTGAACCTGCCGAGATTCGGAGTGGTGACGCCGAACGGCCCCGGAGCCGCGAGGTAGTTCGTGAGCCCCGTTCCCGACAATGCGCCGTTGAGGATGGTTGCCCCCGCCATCGTGCCGCCTGCCGTGGCAAGATACGGGCTGACCCATCCGTTCGTTGCGGTGTTCAGGTAGATTGACGCCAGCGCCGCCGAATTGAACCGCGTGTACTTCGGGTTGTCCGGGAAAACAGAGTCAGAACCTGCGGGGCTGTTCGACAGCGGCGTGGTTGACAGGTCGGTGAATGACGTTGGGATGGTCATTTGCTATCCTTCGGAAATGAAAAAGCCCGCTCAGTGGCGGGCTCGGGGGTTCGATGGAGATGTTCTTCGTGATGCTGTTGAAGCCGTTCCTGTTGCTCGGCTTCCTGGTGATCGGCTACCCCATCACCTACTACGTCCGACACAAGATGAAGGACGGACGGCTGAAGCGTCTCCTACTGAGAAAAATTAGCTGACAGCAGCCCGGTGACTCCCGGCAGGGTGCGCCTCATGGCGTCCGATTGCAGAAGTGGGAGCGACTGCTCAAGCAACCCCGGCGCGTAGTTCTGCGGGCTTCCTAGTGCGTTCTGATAGGCTTTTGACAGCATCATCGAGCGGACAGCCGGACGCGCAGCGATAGCCGCCGCACCGAGCGGCCCCGTGGAACCCGTTCCGATCATCCCTGCCATGTAATCGAGCGGGCTGAATGCCTTCGGAGATTCCTTCAGCGACTGCGTGGCCTTCGGGAACGATGATCCCACCTTGGCAATTGTTTTCAGATCGCCGGACAGAGGCTTGCCCTTCTGCAACAACTTCGCCAGCGTCTGAGCCGACACGTCTCCGGTTTCGCTGTTGAGTGCCTTCTCTACGGTGTACGTCTTGGCGATGAGTTGCCGGGCGTCGCGGAAGTTCTTCAGCAAATCAGCCGGTGCCCCGACTTGCAGCAAGTGGGTGTCGAGTGCATCTTCAAGAGCAGCCGCGCCGTCCTTCAGCGCCTTGCCTGCATCCCTGCTTCCAGACGCATAGGCAGAGTCTGCATCGCCGCGAAGTTTCTTGATCATCGCCACCGCGCTGGCCGCGTCAAACTCTGGAGTCTTGAGAGATTCAATCTCAGCGATGATCGGACTTGGCTTTGCGTTTGGGAAGCCTTGCGCCGCCCGCACATACGGCGCGGTGATCTTGTCGAGTGCGTCGCTGTACGCCTGCCCCGGCTTGATCGTCCCGGCGTTGGCTACGGCGTCATAGGCTTGTCCTGCCTGCGAGCGGATGGCCTTCAATGCGTCGCCGTTGAGCGGGGCATCTTCGGCGACTCCGATGGCTTTCTTTGCCATCGTGTTGGTGACGCCTTGATTGCGAGCACTCGCCACCTGTGCCGTCTTAATCTTGCCTGAGAGGCCATTCAGCGCCTCATTCAAGACGCTCGGGTTTACATCGGCAGGCGGCAGAACATACCCGGCATCCTTTGCCGCCACTGCCGCCGCATCGCGTTGAGCGTTGGCGACTTGAGCGGTCGCCCGACTGCCCGCCATGCCGTTGACGATCTTCGGAACGCCCCATGCCAGAGCATTGCCGATGCCCTTGCCCGCTGCGCCGCCGATGCCGCCGAACAGCGCACCCTTCGCCCTGTCAACCAGTCCGCCTTCAGTGAGCGCCGCGCCTGTACCCGCTCCGATGGCAGTTGCGCCTGCGTAGGTGTTCGCGCCGGGGATCAGCGCAGTCGGGACAGCCATTACCGCCATGCCCGCGACGTTGCCGATCTTGCCGCCTGCGGTTTTCATCAGCGGTGCGTCAAGACGGTCGGCATCTTCCTTGGTGCCTGGAAGCCCGATGGACTCCAGCGCAGACGATGGAACACCCACCGCGCGGGCCACGGATGTCATGCCCTTGCCGGTAGCAGCCAGAGCGTTGTCTAGGAAGGACATGCCCTCAGTCGGATCGACAGAGGGCGCGGCCGGGGCAGCTAGCAACTTCAGCCCTGCCATTGAAACCCGCGACATATCGCCCGCGCTGATAGCTGCCAAGTCCTCGTTGGAGAGCTTTGACATGTCCATCACTTGCCCTTCAGCGCGTTGCGACGCCGCTCCATTTCAGCCCGTGCCGCTGCTGCGAAGTCCGTGCCGCCGCCGCTTATCGACTCAGCCCTGCCCGCACCCGGCCCCGCTCTTACCTCCAGCGATTTGATGTAAAGCGGGATTGCTCCCATCTTTTGCGTGATAGTTTCATTACTGTCGCCGAACACTGGTGTCAGTTCACGGACCTTCTGAATCGCCTCGTCTTTGTTGACGCCTGCGCCGGTAGCCGCACGCAAGAGCGCTTCACTCAGCGACGACGCACCTTGCATGAACTTCTGTCGGTCGGTGCCGCGCATCGTGTTCGCAAGGGCAGTCGTGAGCCCGAAAGAAGGAATTGCAGCGAGTCCATCATTGAGCCCTGGCTTCTCTGAGCCGGGTGTCGATGTCATCGCCGCCTGCATGTTTTTGAATGCGTTGTTTGCCTGAACGAGCCAGCCGGTTGCCTTGCCCTGATCCTCTGTCAGCCCCGCGCCTTTGCCCTTGAGCGGAGCCAGCCCGTTGGCAGCGACGACAGGCGCAGCGCGAACCATCGCCCCCGGCTGCGCTTTGGTCGGCAGCGCAACAAAGTTGCCATCTGCATCCGTCTGGTATGTCACCGCCTGCGCCGCTTGGTCCTTGTTGAAACTGAACTGCTCCCGATCTCTTGAGTCGCGCATGTTCTGCCCGCGCATTGCGGTTGCATTGGATGCAACAGAGTCTGGAGACTGCCCGAACTGGAATGACTGCCCGCCTTGCACGGCATTCTTATCGATCACTTCCATGCGGTTGCCGAGGCTTTGCAAGGCAATGTCCGGTTTCACGCCATACGGCAAAACCTCGTGGCTTCCATCTTTGTAGAAGGCGACGTTCACCATCTTTCCGTCCGGCCCCTTCATCTGCTCCAACTTGGAGAGTTCACGCGCCTTCGGCTTCAAGCTGTCCACGAAGTCCATCGGCTTCATCTGCTGAAGCTCCAGCGCCTTGCGTTGTGCGCCTGCTGTATCGACGGGATTGTTCAGAACGTAGTCCCGGAACTGCGCTTCTCGCTGCTGTGCCTGTGCTTGCTCCTGTTGCTTGCGCTGCGCCTCTTCCATCTGCGCCTGAAGCATCTGCATCCGCAATTGCTCCTGTTGCTGCTTGGCGATGTCCTGACGTGCGCCGCCTCGATCCCCGAGCGCACCGAGGACGGACGGAGCAAGCCCGCGCATGAAGCCGCCGGGTGAATTTGACATGCGAGCCCCGAAGGACAACAAGCCGATGGTGTTCGGGTCGTCAAACCCGCCTGTATCAAGTAGTCCCATGCTTACCCCAAAAGTCCGTAACGCCACAGGCCATCATTCGCTTGGCCCCGCTTTGGAACATTGATCAGCCCAATTCCAGACGGCCCGCCGAGAGTCGGTGTGGCTGTCGGACTCCATCCGGTGCGGTCGATGGTCGGTCGATAGCCGTCGTCTTTGTAGCCGCCCGAGGACGATCCCGATGCCCCGGCTCCTCCGCTGATCGCGCCAATCGCAGCCGCAGCAAGACGCGCCGTGTCTGACATCGGGAGGGATGTGACTTTTCCGAGCAAGTCCTGAGCGGTGCCGCCTACGCTGAATGGAGAGCTGCCGGTGTTGCCGAGAATGCCGCCCGAGCCGTTCGGCTGGGCAAGGTTCACGCCCGTACCCGGCGAGACAGACAGCCCGCTTCCGGTGCCGCCGTTCGTGGTGCCGGTGGAAAGCCCGCTGCCGTTGTTATTGATCGGCGTGGTGCCGTTGGTGAGGCTGTAGTCGGTCGGGTTGTATGTGTTCGCACCGATGCCGCTGGTGTAGTTCCCGAAGTTCCAGATGCTCGGATTGACGGACAGCCCCGCGCCTGTGCCGCCTGCGGTGCCGGTGGAGTTCCCGAGCAGGCCCGTGCCGAGTCCGTTGTTGCCGGTGGTGAAGGCGTCCCCGAGCTTTCCGCTGCCTAGGCTGTAATCCGTGCCGGTTGTTCCCGTCGATCCGCCGAAGCCTGGAATGCTGATCCCGTTGTCCGCCGCGTACTGCCCGATCTTGTCGCCTGCCCACGATCCAAGTTCATGGCCCGCGTAGGTCATCCCTGCCGCCTTGAGCGCATCCCATGCTTCGCCGCCTTGAGCGATGGACGTTCCCGCCGCCAGAGCCGCCGCAGCGATGGGGCCGAATCCGGGGATGAACGAAGCCGCGAGGGGAATCAGCTTGCCCGCGACCCCCAGATCAGTCGTTGAGGACTTCCATTTCGGAACAATCGTCGGGTTCCCGCTGGCGTCCTTGCGGATGTCATAGTCAACCCGTCCGGTGCCCTGCGCCGACATGCCGAGTTGATCCTTCTCGCGCGTCGTCAGAGCCTTGCCTGTCGTCTTGTTGATCAGTTCGCCGCCTGGTCCGTAGCCAAGCTGATCGAGCGATGAAATACCCTGATTCGACAACAAACCCGCAGCATCATAGGCGTTGAAGTTGCCCATCTGCGAGGTCCACGAATAGCCGCCGTCTTTGGCTTGCTTCTGGAGTTGATCGTAGATCGTGCCCTGCGCGACATTGGCCCCCGTGCGGGCCGCAGGTGCCGCCGTGACTTGGTAGTACGGATCGATTGCTTTGTTGTACGCCGCGAGGGACGCAGGGTCCATGTTGTCGTTTTGGGTGACGCCCGTTCGCCCCGGATCGTTCAGCGTCGCAGCGTAGGCGGTCGGATCGATGCCCGCGTTGAGCATGGCCGAATAGCCGAACGACTGCCCTGCTTGCGGAATGAACGTTGTTCCCAGTTGCTGCAATGCTGGAGCCTTGGCAGTCGATGCGGGGAGTGGTGCCTCACCAGATGGCATGCCGGGAGACGTGAGCAACCCGCCCGATGCTGGAGGTTGAGCCGAAGTCGGGGCGCGATCGTACTGACTGCCGAGATAAGACGTGACGCGCGTCTTCGGGTCGGTGTAGTACGCCTGCCCCTGCGCGGTGTAGCCGGTGATGTTCATGTCAGCCGCCCCAAATGCTCTTGATTCCGTTGTAGAGGCCAAGTCCGGTGCTTGCGCCGCCGATGATCTGATTCAGCAGCGACGGGTCTTGCGTCGATTGCGATGACGTGCCACCGCTGTTCGAGAAGCCGAGGTTGTTTCCGTAGTTCGCCAGTTGCTGCTGCGGGTAGTTCCGCGCATCCTGGAAGAACTGGTTCTGCTGCGCCTGATAACCAGAGTTGAACGTCTGTTGTTGCGCGCCTGCGTTCAGAAGCTGGTTCGTGTCCTGATAGTCCTGGTTCGCGTACTGCGGAGCCATGCTCATGGCCTGCATCTGCTGCGCCCTGTCGGTGTTGTATGCGTTGTTTCGCATGTCCGTCGAGACTTTGCCGAGGCTGTTGGCGAGGTTCTGACGGTCATACCCTGCCGCTTCCATGACTCCGGTGTTGCCGAAGCTGCCAGAGCCTTGCATGGCCTTGTCCCATGCGGGCTTGTTCACCATGTTGTACGAGCGGGTCAGATCACCCTGCGCGTTCTGGATCGACTGATCCAAGTACGGGTTTTGGTTGATCTTGCCGCCGTTTATCGTATCGGTCAGTTGCGTGTTTGCAGCCGACATGACAGGCGAGCCCTGAGCTGCTCGATTGGCCGTGGCCTGCCATCCGCTTTGGAGCAGGTTGTTCGGGGCCGCGTAGGTGCCAGGACCTTGCTGATAGGGGGTGTTTGCAACCTGCTGCGAGCGACTGGCGAAGTCGCGCATGTATTGCTCCATCCAGGGCAGCGGGGCATTGGTTGTTGACGTTGTTGCCATGATGGAATCCTTAAGGAGCGAGGTAGTAACCGGCAGTGATCCGCCAGATAACGCCTGTCGTGACGGGTGCAACGATGGTTGTTGCCGTGTTCTGCGCCGTGACCATGATCGGATAGGCGAAGTCCTCTCGCCATCGGTCAAGCGTTCCGAGTGCCGCAGCGTCTGCGGGGATCGTGAATGCAAGAGATGTCGGAATGTTCGTCGTCGTGATCGTGACGGGAGTCGCCGAAGCAGTCAGGACAGCCGCCGCGTATCGGTTGATCGACAAGTAGGTGATGTAGTGACGCAGGCCCGCGCCCGGAGCCGCGAGCGTCAGAGTCACCGCCGCGCCCGAGGCACCTACCGCCGTTCCCGTCACCGACGTGACGCCGCCATTTTTGGCGAAATCGTCAAACATCGCATTGGAGGCCATCAGAGTGGCCGTGGAGCCGCCCGATGTGTAGGCGGTACACCGCGCCCGCACTTTGTCAAAGCCCGCGCATGACGCCATCCAGACGCCAGACGTAGTGCCGACAACAGCCGCGACATACGCACCGCCAGTCTGAGGACGCACCGGGATCACAACCCAGTTGGTGCCGTCAACCGTTCCGGCCACTTCGACCGTCATTGAGAACGTGCCGCGCAAATCGAGAGCAACCGTTGCGCATCCATCACATGATGTGATCACTTCGGCGTTCAATGCGCCAAGCGTCCCCGCGATGACGAGAGATTCACGCGGGTGCAGGTTTCCTGCTTCAAGGTCTTTGGAGAGCTTTGCCATTACACCGCCATGAGGTTGAGCCGGATCGGCCCGGAGGTTGGTTCACTGAAAGACAGAAGGACCGTTGCCTGATCCGTCCCGGCTGTTGCCGACATTGCATTGATCCCGAGCATGTCTGCGCTGTTTTCGTCGCTGTCCGCATGCGGGGCAACCGACACGAACAACTTGTTCGCCGGAAGGCATCCGGTGAACGTCACGGTTTCCGAATGCTCGATTCGCCCGGTTGCTGCTGGTGTCACGATGACTTCAGCCGACAGAACAGAACCACCGCCGCCACCACCACCAAAGACGGCGGTTGGCACATTCATCGCCACCCACGTTCCCGGAGTGCCGCCGACCGTGCATTCCCACCCATGAACGATGTAGGTGTTCGGAGCGATGCCCGCGACAGTCGGAGCGCTGTGTTTGACGAAATCGCCCTGCTTCCACGTTCCCGTTGTCGGCACGCTGGTTGCCGCGTTCGTGACGGCTGAAACCTTGCCTTCGGTCAAGTCGTTGACTTGCTTGGCCGTGTCTCGAAACAGGTCGGTGAGCTTGCGAATGAGTTGGGATGAGTCGGCGGGGAAGCGGGGGAACGGATCGAGCCTCACCGCTTGCCCCTTTCCACCCATTCAGGCCGAAACGCCGTGACGGTGTAATCACCCGTGGTGTCCACCTTGAATCGATGGAAGCGGGCCGTCTGCCGCATGTTGTGGCGTCCGTCGCCGATGGATGCGTTCGATCCCGTCGCCGTGAGATCGCCCTCTGCGTCCTTCGTGTATCCCGTAGCGATACTCGTCGTCGGCTTGCTCAGATACCGCACGCGGAGGTTCGTGCAGGTTCGATAGCCTTCGTCGTCACCGACATCGCCGGTCGTGAACGAGGATGAAACACACGCGCCCGACAGAGCCGCGATCTGATGCGATGAATTGACAACCGCCACACTCGACGCGCCTGCGACCCATGAGAGCGAGTCATAGGAGATTGACGGCGATGCGTCGTAAGTCGTGACGAGAACCGAGCCGCCGTCATAGGTGAACGTCGGGGATGTGTAGTTCACCACCGCTTCGATGGTGCTGTGAGCCAATCCCCATTTCTGCGTGAGGACGTGATAGACGGCACAGCGATTGACGGCACCCGAGCCGCCTGCCGAAGCGTAGTAAATCCAGACAAGGTGTCGAGGACGATCCCAGAGCAAAGTTGTCTTGAACTGAGACGCGCCCGCCATGTCATCGAACAACCACTTTCGGATGGTTCCTGTGGCGATGGGGCGCGGCGTCGTGCCATCGTAGATATACACGTTGTCTTTGCCAACGAACACATGACCCACGGTCGTGTCAACAACGGCGTCTTGTCCCACGCAACCGATGTCGCTAGCAACCTGCGTCCATCGCCACACTTCCGGCGCTCCTACATAGGTGCCGGAGAACACCGTGCCGCCCTTGTAGGCAATGATGTTGTCGCCAAACCGCCGCGCCGCAGTGATGGGGCCGGAGCCGCCGATCAGCCTGCCCTTGACGCATTGAGTCGAGACGGAAAGCGTCCACCCTGCATCGTTCAGGTACTCGGAGCAGTACCACTCGTCTGCGAATGAGGACGTATTGAACGCCACCGCGAAGCCCTGCGCTGACTCGATCAGCTTTGCCGTGGGTGCGCCAGCGATGTCCGCGAATGCGCCTGACACGGATCGTTGCAACGGTGCGCCAGGCGTCGCAATCAAGGTCGCGTCTGCGTACTGAATGAAGCTGAAACGATCATCCGTTCCGAGCGTGTAATTGGCACCCCGAGACACGTCAGTCCATGCGGTTGTTCCCAGTTCGTAGAGCTTCGTCCCCGTGCCTGCAATGACGCGCCGAGAGCCTGCGAGATTGGTGACGGACGCAATCCCCCGACATGCTGCCGCGAGCGCGTTAGCACCGACACTGGTCGGAGCCGGAGCACCTCGAAACCCACCCTCGAACGGAATCAGGTTCGAGCAGTCCGTGATTACGCCGGGAGCAGTGGCGTCAACGTCAGGAGCGAAGCCAATCAACGGGGTCATAGGGCTGCGGCCTTGCGGACTCTCGCAATCGCGCGCGCGGCAGATTCGGCCAAGAGCGCGTACCCTGAATTCCCGAAGTGCGTGTAGTCGTCTGCAACGCCGTCAGATCGAGCCCAGACGCCAGCAGCGATGAACGGCGCTTGCGTGAAAACGCCGCCCGCGAAGATCGCCTTGAACGGGGCTACTTCGGCCAAGTCCCACAGCACATCCGCATAGTCGCGGTACTGCTGCCGAGTCAGCGCATTTGCCGCGATCATTGCGGCGTTGCGGCTGTTGATTGCCGTCTGTCCGCCGCCTGTCGGATCGGCCCCCGATGGCGGGCACGTGCCGACGATGATTTGCAGCGCCTTGCCGACAGACGCCGCAGCAGCCTTGCGCGCGAGGCAATAGTTTTTCAGCGCGGTGTGTGCGGCCGCAGCGTTAAATCCGTTGGCCTTGAGTTCGTTCGTGTACTCCAACACGAGCAGGACATTGATCTTCCCCGCGACTAGATTGGCATCAATCGCAGCGGCTGCGGTATTCGTCATCGTGCCGTTTCCGGCGTCAACGAATATCGACTGCCCGCCGACGCCTCGATTGCTGATCGTGATGCCTTTGCCGAGCAATGGGGCCAACCCGGATGCCAGCGCCGGCCAGTAGTTCCCGACCGAGCTAGCACCGACCCCGGCGGTCAGTGAATTGCCATGTGCGAACACCGCCATCGTGGATGAGGCAACCCCGGCTCGGGGGTAGGTCATCGCCATCATGTGAGCCCAACCTGGCGTGGGTTGACGATGGTGTTCGATGCGATGGTGAAGATACTCACGTACAACGCAGAGGTGTATGTGCCACTGAACGTATAGCGAACTGTCCAAGTCGCGCCGCTGTCACTGGATTCTTGGATCGTGACAGTCCCTGCAAGCCGACCGATGCGGTACCGAACCCCAGCGGCCGGAGTCAATGCCGACCCAACCAGCGTTGGAGCGTTGGTGTTGCTGCCCTGAAGCAGGTTTGTCGATGCCGTTGACAACTGCATCACGAAGTCGCTCGTGTCATACGTCGGCGTTGCTGACGTGTCCAAGCCAACGACTACAGCGCCATTCGAGGCATTCGGCCAGTCAACGCTGACCCAGCCGTCAGCACTCGCACCGATCTTGAGGGTGGCTGATCGGAACACCTGATCCCACGATGTGCCCGCCTGTCCGGTGTAGATGCTGCCTGCCGCCGTCAGAAGCGTGGTGCTGCTTGGTGCGAGGATGGCTGCACCGGCTCCGACGTTGTTTGTGATCGATTGGCCGGAGAACGTAGCGAGCAGATTTCCGGCAGCGTCCTGAGCTTGATTGCTGCCCGGCTGCGTATATGCCAGCGTGCGTGCTGCCTCGCCGGTTGTGAATGCAGCGCCGACGGTGATGTCGAGGCGCGTGCTGGTGATCCACACAATAGACGACACCGCATGGCCCGCGCTGACTGCGAACGCTGACGATGCAGGCGTGATGCTCGTGTTCATCGGCTCGCTGAAGGAGACCGACAGGACAGTCGGGGTTGCGTCTGCGACGGCTACTGACGTGACGGTTGGAGCAATGACATCTGTGACGGTAATCACGGCCTGCTGACTCCACACATATCGACGCGCAGCACCGTCGTACCAAGTATCAAGACGATTAACGACGCCTGACGTGTTGAGGTACCCGAAGCTCGACGCCCACTCATCTGCGCCGGAAATCGTCGGGACGTTGGTGCCATTTGCCGCCACCAACATGCTGGCGTATGCGCCTCTGGTGGCACCGCTGATCGTCAACACAGTGGCACCCGAGATCGTCAGTTGCGCGTAGTCGATCTGCCCGTCAAGCACAAGCGAGGTGCCTGCGGCACGCAGAACAACACCACCGCCGCTTCCGACAACTGCCGGTTCAATCGTTATGTCAACGGGGATTGGATACCCGCCAGCGCTCCCCCTTCGCATGCGCAGTGGGACATCAGTAATCAACAACGATACAGATACCGTTGTACCCGAACCAATCGAAATGAATGTGGCCCCGCCGTCTACTGAATAAGCCACAGATTCTGCTGCGCTTAAGTTCTGGATCGACGTGACGTTAGAAGCCGCGCCATCAATGTCTACGATCTGGCCGGAAGCCGTAAACGGACACTGAACACCTACACGAATTATTGACATGTGTTATCTCACGCGAGCGACTAATGGACCATGGAAACGGTCACGTTGGTCTGTCTCCATGATGTTGTTGAGCACGTCATCAGACCGGCCAAAGAACGCCGCCGCCCGCTGCTCATCCATCATGAAAGCGTGAGCCTCTGCGAGAACGCCGAACAGATAGGCCGGGTAGTTCGACGTGCAAAGCCAATTCGTCCCCGACGAAACAAGGCCGGGAATCGACTGGTAATACACACCGACCACGTTTCCAGCACCGTCAAACCTGACATTCGTGCCATCAATGGCAAACATGGTCGGGATGCCGCTGGTGCTGTTTTGAGCCACGACAGATTCAAGGCTTTGAGACTTGAACGGAGACGATTCGTACCCGTCAGCCCAAAGCGTCTTGAATGCAGTCCAATCGGACGGAAGTGCAATCTTGTTGTTCGCGTCAATGGTGCCGGTGAACGCCGTTTCCATCTTCCGCACGCGCAGCCTGCGATTCGCACGCGACTCGAACAGCGTCACGAATGTCGGCACCTGGGCGGCAAGATCGCTGCGGTTGATCCACGCTGCCGTGTCCGTCAGAAGCTGCGCGTAGGTCGTCATTTCAGCGCCTTGTTGAACCAGCAGAACAGAGGATTGGCCCGTACCCATGCGAGCAGGCGTTTGTTATCCAGCCCGCCGTCTTGCCGGTAGAACGTCGCCAGTTCAGCCATCGGAACTTCGCCAACCTTGCGGAACTCTCCCCAGCGCTCGCCGTCAGTCGCCGCACGCGCAGCAGCCGCCTCTATCAGCATCGGCTCCGCGTCATACGTCTTCCCGATCCGAACGCGACCATCGACACGCTCGACAGTCGTCGTGATGCCCATCTGAGCGTCGTGATCTGATAGCTTGAATGTGGTCATAAAAAAGGGGGCCCGAAGGCCCCCATCAAGGAGTTGTGAACGATTACGGAGTCAGGTCGGCAATCTTCCCGTTTGCCTTCTCGGACGTGACAACCGTCAGGATTTCGGTCGAAACCATTTCCTTGTCGGTGTGTCCGGTCTTTGCCAGCGGCACGGTGCTGAACTCTTGGAAAGTTCCCACACCGTAGGTTTCCGGGTTCAGGATGAGAACCGTTCCCGAAGATGCCGTGGATTGGACGTAGTTCGGAACGATGGTCAGTTCGCCGAAGTCGGACATATAAACGTCCGCACCGCCGATGATCCGGGCCTGCTCCTTCTTCCCAACTTGGTAGCGACTTGCGGCAATGCCGGCAAAGGCAGAGAACCCACCTTTGTGTGATGGCGTCATCGAAATGAACGTTGGAATTTCGCCGCTGTTCGTGAAGACCGACTGCATCACCGTCTTCAATTGAGATTCAGCGAACGCCCGCGCCGTGCCCGCAGTCGGAGCAACCAAATGCGAACCCGAAGCGAGAGCCGCAGTCGAACCACCCACACCGTGCGAGGTGTTCGTGTAGATCGCGGTGCCGAGCCCGAACGACTTGCGAGCTGTGGTCGCATTACCAACCACGGCGGCATTGTTCGAGATCAGCATGGCCTCTGCGTCGCGCTTGAGTTCCGGAATCGCCTTCATGGCGATCTGGTACTTCATCTCGTCAGACCGACCGGCTGGATTGCTCTTGCGTTGCGACGTGGTGACTACTGCCACCTTGTCGAACAACTGAGCGTAATTTCCGATGCGTTCCGTCGCAGTCAGCGCGGTGCCGGTGCGGTCGTCGCCTTCGATTACTGCGTTGTCCTTGTTTGGCGTAGCGAGCGTGTCACGCTGCCATTCGTGGAACTTCGCGGAGGCTTTGAACTTGCGGCCCGCTGACAGGACCGGAGTCTTCTCCGGCGATGTCATATAGATTTTGTCTTGGAGGTCTTCGCGGTTGCCCACAACGTCGTAGGTATCGTAGGTGTTTGCTGGCTGTGCCATTTCTGATCCTTAGAGGAAATTGATGAGTTCTTCCGCGCGCCCGGTCTTCCGGAGTCGATCCGTCGCAGCGCGGTTGTCTTGAATTCGTTTTGGCGTTGGGGCAACCGGGCGCACTGGTTTGGGCGCTTCGTTCGCTTTCTTCATCGCCGTTGGCTTGGCTGCTTGCAGTGAGTCCCACTTCGCAGCCTTGACGAGCGCGTGCATCCATCGCGGGTCAGCAGTCCGTTGCATTTCTTCGGCGCTGTACCCGAGCTTTAGCCCTTGCTCGTATGTGTTCTTGCTGTCCGTCGCGGACAACTTGCCGACCCGGCGTTGCAGTTCAGCACGGCCCATCTCCATCTGCTTCTCAAGATGCTGTAGGCGTTGCTGTTCGAACTGTTGTGCTTTGCCCTGTAGCTCCGTCTGTTTCGACGCCAGGTTCTGTTGAACTTGCTGACGACTGAGACTCAATCGGAGGGCTTGCTGCGGGTCTTCCGTGATCAGAGTATTCCAGTCAACCGAATCAAACTGTGCCGCTTGCTTTTGCAGGGCTTGCAGTTCGCTCAGGTCGGAAAGTGAGGCGTTGATCAGTGACTCTCGGGCTTCCAGATACTGCTGGCGATCTTCGACAGATCGGCGCTGTTCTGCGACTTCCTGAGTCTTTTGCGTGTAGTCCTTCTGGCGCATGATCGCTTCCGCGACCTTCTTGGGAAGTCGATGCTTCTCGCCGTCAATGTCCACTTCAGACTCGTCGTCCGCAGATGGCTCATCACTGAGTTCCACTTCTGGTTCGTCTTCCGTTTCTTCCGGCGTCTCGTCTTCGACTTCCTCAGTCTCGACTTCCTCGCTTGGCTTCTCGTCTGAGAAAACCAGCTTGTTCATCGTGTCCATCAGGCTGTCTTCGGTCACTCCCGTTTCTGGGTTGGTGTCCATGTTCCACTCTCCCGTGGGGCGCTTCTCAGCGATGCCACATCAGCTACAGACGACAAAAAGCCACCCGAAGGTGGCCTCTATGGCGGTCGTCTAACGCCTAGATTTCAGGCTCGGAACATCCCGCGAATGCCGCGTTTTTCCTCGAACCGTGCGATGTTTTCCGTCGCCATGTTCCCGGTCTTGATGTAGCCGAGAAGGATCGAGCGAAACTTCTTCGATGTCTTCATCAGTTGCCACAGAGCCTCTTTTCCATCCGTGTCCCGAGATGGGCAATCGCTCCACATCGCCACGACTTCGGCCTCGATCGCGTCGAGGGCTTCGGCCAGGACTTCGTTATCGAGCAAGTCCTGAGCGCGTCTGCCGCGCGTCTGTTCTTCAACCAGCTTCATTCGTGTCCTTACAGTGAGAGGAGAAGCATCTCCACATCGTCTTCGTCGTCGCGCTGCATCTGATCGAACAGCGCCAGGATGTCTTGATAGTGACGCGACTGCATCGCCGCCGTGTATTGGTCAGCCTTGCCGATCAAGTCGGCATAGTCGTGGACAGCTTGGAGGCTGATGACCGGAGCATGTTCGGCCTGTTTGACCTTCTTGGATGGCTTCGCTGGCTTCTTCGGCTGTAGCGCTTCCCGCGCCTCTTCCTTCGATGCGACTACGATGAACTTGCCGTCAACCTCGACCAGATACTTCGGCTTCGGCTGGCGCTTTGCATTTCGCCGTATCCGACCGCCACCACCGCCGCCACCCGTTGCCGCAATCCCACCGTTCGTGATGAGCGAATCGACCCCGGACGCCGCTGCATTCCCCGGCCCCGCGTTCACCAGCACATTGCTGATGAGCGCTGCCGTTACTCCTGCCGCAACTGCATCCCCCGGCGTTGCGCTGATGACGACGCCCGATGCAGTCGTTATTGACGCATCGACCCCGGCAGCAACCGCGTTGCCCACCGTCGCGGAGATGATCCGCGCTTGATCTATCTGCGCCGTGACTCCAGCAGCTACAGCGTTGCCAGGAGTCGCAGAAATGAGAACCGCGCCGGTCGTGATGATCTGAGCATCGACACCAGCCGCCGCAGCATTTCCGACAGTGGCAGCAATAAGCCGCGCCTGGTCGATCTTTGCTGCGACCCCATCGGCAGCGGCATTTCCTGCGGTGCAGTTGATGAGGACTGCACCACCAGCCGACACCGGAATCCAGATGCGGCGCTCTTGCCATAGCTGGCTAGGGTCTGCAAGCTCTGCAATCTCGCCGTCCGACAGTATCGAGTCGAAGACCAGGAAGTCTGAAGTCAGACCATCCCACACCCGATTCGATGAGGCGGTGTTGCCGATATAAATCGGCGTAGTGCTTGCAGCCGGTGTACCAACCGGGGCATTTAAGACCGAGACAACAACCGAGACCCCATTGACCGAGATCAGCGGAATGTTTGCTACAGACGACGAGTTGTATCGAATCGCCAGCACATACGGTGTGTTCGCCGCATTCCCGCCAGCCGTTGTCGCTGGGGCTCGCCAGTTACCCGCCGTGGTGCTGTGCGCGGCTGAAAATCGAATCCAACTGCTCGCGTTTTCCCAATAGCATTCCACGCTTGCTCGGCTGAATAGGCGCCCCAACGAGCTGCCGCCCGCACCCGCCCGCGAGTAGCGGACGATGTATGTCCGCAGCGTCGAGTCAGACGACAGCGTGGTTGCAATCCTGTCAGTGGCACCGCTGCCAGCCGACGAAAATCCCCTTGCCAGTCCCCATTTCGATGCGGTGACCTTCGCGCCGACAATCGTATCAACCAGGCCCGTAATCGAATTCGACGGATAGCCTGTAAGCTGATCAGCGCAAACCAACCCGCGGTCCAGCCAGCGCGCAGCGGGTTGCGTGCCGGTGTCTACATGGCCATCTAATGAGCCTTGGCGAATCAGCATTTACGCTACGTCGTACTTGATGCCGACGAACTCGAAGAAGTGATTTCCACCAGTCGCGTGGAGGTTGACGCCCGTGCTGTGCGCGACATACAGACCCCAGAATTTCGGCATGGCCCCACCGAACCGCGCCGCGACCGACGATGGCGGGAAGTCGTAGCTGATGTCAGATGTGGCGGCAGTCACGGTGATTACGGCAAGCAATCGCAGCGCGGAATAGAGCACTCCGGTATTTGTCAGCGTCTCGGCGCTGTCGGTCCCATCAAGCGTGTCAATTGCAGTCGTCGCCAAAGACACATCAGATCCCCACACGTACACGTTGATCTGCGTATTTGCCGTCGGGGTAGTGCCCACCGTGACCTTGCCGCGAACGGTCGCATCCATGAATTTATCCGTCGTGTTGTCGATCTCGTTCGACTCACGACCGGCCACGAATGTTGCGCTCGAAGCGGTCGAGGCCACCGAGCAGGTGATGCTGGTGTTTGATGAGTAATTGACAGTTGCGGTTGCCATTACGAAGCCCTCGCTGCCTCGATGTCCTGATAGTTGACCGAGCCCTCGAATACAAGCAGCTTGGCCGTGACCGTGCCAGTTGTGGCGTCAGCACCGGCGAGGATCGCTTCCACGCGAAGCGCGTTTCGCACACAGGCATTCAGCACGTTGACGCCGCTTGCCCCGCCTGGGGAAACAGCCGCCCCACCTGCGCCAGCAGGGACAGCGATGACAGCATCGCGCAGACCAGCACGGATGTTGACTTTGCTTGCGTTCACCGACTCGCGGCCTTGCAGATTCATCTGAAGATTCATCTGCTTTGTCTGAATCGCCAGCAGCCGATTCGTGTAAATGGAAGTCGCGTCCACCACATCAACTGGTGTGTATTGCGCCCAATTGATCGCATCGATGATGTCGGCAACGGGCGCTTCGGTGCGCCACACATTGACCGCAGGCGAAGCTGGCAGATTGACCGCCGCAGCGATGGCGAATGCGCCGTCGGAATTGTTCGGGAATGCCAAAAGTACTGGGTCGGCGTTGATAGCTGCCTTGAGTGTTTGGAGTTGTGCTGGTGTCATGTCGTCCCCCTTAGCTCTGCGTCAGCGTCAGAGCCGCGCCGGAAGTCGCATCGCTGTTGAATCGGATCGTCAGCGAGCCAGAAACCAGGGATGCCGTGCCTGCCGAGGAAATCTCCACGAACCCGACCGCGCGCTTGTTCGCGTCTGTGTTGTTGTAGATGATCCCGTAGGCTCCCGTCGTGAAGCCGGAGGCGTCCTGCGCCAGCACGATTTCATCTGCGCCGAAGGTTGCGACGTTGGCAATCAGCGCCCACGATTCGCCAGCCAGGACAACCGGCGCGGTGTAGCTCGTGCCGCCCGTTCCTACCTGATTCGTCGCAAAGTTCGTCGTCCCCGTGCCGCCCCAGTGAGGGGCAGCGGTCGAGAGTGCGGGCACCGTGGCCGTCGTGACGATGCCGAGCCGCCAGTCATCGCCGTCCATGTCGTGAATCTTGTTACCCAGGTCAAGCAGCCCCTGAGCAAACCATTTCATCGTGCCTGTTGCCATTACATGATCCCCTGTGCGCGCCCGTCAGGCCCGCGATTGATTGACTTGGTGACGTTGCCCTTGCGGATGCCTGCTGCGCGTCCGTCCGGGCCTCGGATGATCTCGACGGGTGCGGATGCGTGATCCATGAGTTGAGCAAGAGCGTCTTGAATCGGTCCGATGTCGATGGCTGGTGAAGCCTGTGTCTGAGACTGCATCGATGCCAACTCCATCGACTGCTGATTGCCCATCTGCGCGATGGTCAGCTTCGTTTGTGAGTCGAGGTCGGCCTTGTATTTCGCCACAGATGCGTCGAGATCGGCCAGCATCCGTTTGTTCTCTTGCTCAGCCGCCGCGATCTGAGCATCAAGCTGCGCCTTCATGCTCTCGCGTTCGGAGTCGCGCTGATCGTTCGCCGCCTGAAGTTCGAGGTTTGCCTGTACCTCTTGCAGCTTCGCCTGAGACTGCATCTGAATCTCTTGCATCCGCAACTGAGTCTCGGCTTGGAACTTCTGCGCGTCGGCTTGCAGTTCCATCTGCGTCTTGATGATCATCGGGTCTGGTGGGACTTGCGGAGGCTGCGGAGGCGGAAGGTTCTTTGGATCGGACCAGAACCGTCCTGCGTTCTTGAACCCGGCCTTCTCTGCGATAGCTGCTTGCGCTTCGTAGATATTGGCCTCCGTGACCAGCCGTCCAGCCATCGGCGTCTGCATGATCGCCATCTGTGCGCCTGCAATCTGTTGCAGCATCAAACCTTGCTGCATGTCGTCTCCGTTGCCGATGCCGACATTGATCGTCAGGTCATACTGATCGCGCCATTCCTGCGGGTCGTATGAAACAGGCTTGCCGTTCAGGCGGAATGTGAGCTTGTCCATGCAGTAGTCAGACAGCGTCTTGAAGATGCCCCGAAACATCGGCGCAACCAACGCTTCGGCACATATCCGGCCCATGAGCTTCTGCCGCTTCTGCTGCTCGCTCTTGACCTTCGACACCTCCGTCGCGGTCTTGCTCACACCCTCGCCATCGAGCCCCGGAGAGAACCGGCTGTAGCCCGTGCGAGCCTCGCGCATGTTCGCCAGTTGCTCAATGAACGGCATGGCTTCGATGCCCTGCCACCGCTCCTGCATTGGGCGGATTGCGCCTTGGACCGACTCGCGCAGGATGCCGCCGACACGACGGTTCAGTAGGTCGTCTAGATCGGCCTTCGGGTTGCCTTGAGCGTCTGTGAGAACGATGGTTTCTTGGTTGTTCGCCAGCGCCAGGTTGTCGATCTGCTGACGCAGGATGTCGGTGCTGATCCTCTGAACATCCCCGATCAGATCAGCCGGACACATGCCGACGAACTGATGCAAATTCAGATACGGGGACCACGCAGCAAAGGGAACGTGCGAAACCTCGACGTTCTCCAGAATCTTCTTGCCGAGCCGAACGATCCGGCGACGCTCTGCGATGCCGTCGCCATCGAAATCGACTAGGACGTATTCCTTACGCAGCCAGCCGTAGGACATCGCGTCATCGTGCGCGTTCTGATCGTCCCACCACCCGAACTTCCCGCCGCGCAGTTCCTGCCTCAGTTCCCGGTCTTGCGTCGTGGACTCGTCAGCAGCAGCCTTGACATCATCGACCGTCACGTCATAGCCGAGTTGCATGATGTCACTCAACGTCCGCTCGCAGACATGCGCAACATACGGAGCGTCATCGAGCAGGATGGATGCGTGACGCGCTGAGACGTGCAATTCATCGGCAGGGATTGCCGCAAGTTTGACCTGATTACGTTCCTTGATCGTCTTGATCTTGACGCGCAGACGCTTGGGCATCAGGCCCATTTCTTCGGGCTGTGCCTGCGGATCGGGCGGCAGTTCTTCAGTCTCAACAATCACAGCATCAGGATTGCCTTGCATGAACATCGCGAGCTGCATCTCGTCGGTCGTGTACGACTGAAAGTCAACCTGCCGCGACTTGTCCCACCACCATTCAACTGCCCCTGTCTTGAGCATCAGCGCCGATTTGATCGCGCTGTACAAGATCAAGAAGCCGTTGTTTGACTTGTAAAAGACGTAGTTGCAAGCATCTGTGATTTGGCTGGCAGACTCCTCGTCTTCCGGCCCGACTGCATCGAACACCACGGCCTTATCCGTGCTGACGAACACCTCCAATAGATCGGGAAGCATCCCCTCAACAACATCGAACACATCCGACGCGATGGCTTGGCTGCGCCCGTCCTCTTCGTTGCCGTAGGGGAGCCGGTTGTAATCGCGCAGGGCTTGCTGTCTGTCGCGGGAGAGCTGGCCGCTCACATAGTGATAGCTGGCCGACTGCTCTGCTTCCAGAAAAGCGAGTAGTTGTGTTTCGTCCATCTTCACGATGTGAGCCTTCTTTTGTATTCGATCTTCACCGGGCGATTTGCCGGGGCTTCGTAGGCAACAGCCATGAGGCCGAACGCATCAGCCCCGTGGCTTGCCCAGTCGTGATCCGGACCGAGCCCGATGTTTCTGGCCTCGTCTCGCTTTTCGTGATACCAACCGAGTGCGTCGATTCCGGGCTGTGTCGTCTCAGCGTTGAACCACATCTGAGGGAACAGACGACGAACGGCATCGACCCGGAATCCCGCAGCGCCCTTGCCTTGATTCGGGATGACCGTGACGACATACCCCGCAGCCTCTAGCGCGCTGCGATAGCTAACGTCTATCACCTTGTCTTGCGTGTCGCCATCATGGGGAAGCCAGAACTGTGCTTTGTCTGCGGTGTAGCCCTTGCCTCGCATCCAATTGAGATGCGTCGCCAGCGGCTGACCGACCGCCTCGTAATAGTCGAGGATGCGGATTTCTTTGCCGATGAACTGGCAGACCCACATCGAGAACGCATCGGCTTTCGCCCCCGTTCCACCGATGTCCACAAAGACTCGCAGCGTCATGAGCGGATCAGCAGCGACACGCCCTATCCGGTTCTCTTCCTTCGCTTGCGCCAGTGACTTGGCAAAGTACGCGCCCGCCATCACAGACACATACCCACCTTCCCAAATGTGGTCATATTGGTCCGGCTGCATCCGAAGGCAGTCAAGGCGCTCTTGCTCTAGCTCTGCCGTAAACCATGGGTTGTCGCGCCAGTTGGCCTTAACAACAACCGCGCCGGTCGGAAGCTCTGCGCCCCGCAACATCACATCGACCGGGTCGGTCTTCCTGCGCGCGTTCCACGAAAACCAGAGCTGTGATCCTTCAGCCCGAAGCGTTGGACGAAGCATGTTCAGACTGTGCAGCGTTGCGCTCTGCGCCTCTTCCCACCATGCTCGTTTGAAGCCCTCCAGCGACTTGATCGAGTCTGCGGTGTAGTCCTGCATGCCCTTGAAGATCATCAGGCCGTCACCCGGCGTCTGGATCACATCTCTGAACACCTTGAACCCGTGTGCCTCGCCAATCCCGTAGGCGCTCAGCTTGGATTCGATCAGCAGCTTTGATGACTGCGCCAGGTCTTTCTGAACCTCACGGATGCAGACAGCCCGGATTCCTTCACCTGTATCACCAGGCTCGCAGAGTGCGTCTTCAATCAGGCGCTCAGCGAAGAAATGGGATTTCCCCGATCCTCTGCCACCCCATGCCCCAAGGTATCTCGATTGCGCTAGAAGCGGTTGAAATACCTTGGCAGTCTTGAACTCAAGGGTTGCCAACGGGCTCCACGATGGAACGCACGATGCGCTCGAACTGGATCGCACCGCCGCCTTCGCCGGTCAGTTGGATCGGAAGAACTTTGCCCACAAGCCCGAGAAATGGCCCCGGATGCGTCTCTGCAACTCTGGCAAGGTAATCAACACCGCCGACTTGTTCAAGCGCCTGAGATACCAAGTCTCGAATGATGGCGTTGCCTTTGTCTAACGATCCTTTCGGCCGTCCAGCGCCGGGACGGACGCCACCCCTGCCGGATGATTGAATTGTTTGATTTTCATTTGTCATTGAATGCCTTCCGGCTTGTTCAATAGATGGGCGGCAAGTCCTGAGAGACATGAAGTCGCTGTTCTGATGTTGGACTGCCGCCCTTAATCTGGCCGCGCAATGAAAGAACCCCGGACACTGTTTCCAGTTTCGGGGCCATGTGCCGTCGCCTGTCCATCCTCACGGACCTTGCCTCTGTGCGTTTGCGCGGTGCTTGGCCGCGATGATACAGGATTGACCGGGGTTGTCAAATGATGGTGGTTCTTCGCTTAACAGAGTTCGGGAAGAACACCAACGAAGTGACCGGAAACTCCATAAGCGTGCAATCCAACACCCGCTTCCCGTTAATCAAGACAGCGCCCTGCTTCATCTGCCTGCGTAGTTCTCCGTTACTCATCTCGATGCACGGTTTCTCGGCTGACATTGGTATTGCGGGCCGCAACGTGTTTAGGAACTCAAGCGCCGTCATCTCACACCCCCCTGTTCACGAGCATCACCCGAGCCGCCGAGATCAGCGCCGCTAATCCCTCTTGCGTCTCCCCGACCATCCTCGCCGCCCTCGCCGGGTTGCCCCGATAGACGTAGCACCAGCGGATGCTGAATTTGTGCTGATCTGGCAACGCAGACACGCCGCGCTCTAGTTTCTGAGCGTCGAGAGGATCGAGCGGGACGGACACCTCTACCTGCGTCCAGACTTCGCTGGGTTTGAACCCGCGCCACATCGGATGCACCCACGAGGTTTTGCGAGGTTTCACCCACCGTGCCCAATTCTTCAGCCGCTCGTCTATGCGCTCCTGAGCGAACGGGACGTGATGAAAGTCAATCAAGGCAGCATCCTCAGAAACGACGACGCGACGCATTCGCCATCCATCCGGAACAGCGTGCCGGTTGCCTTCACTGCGATATAGCGGCCCGTCGATGTCTCTACCTCTGCGCAGTCACGCTCGTGGATGCCCCAAAACGACTCCACCTTGCGCACGATGTTTGGAAGTTTCTTGAGTCGGTACATCTGACATCCTGTGCCCAATTCAGCTTGAGCAGCAATGCAGCCGCATGTGCTGGAAGTTGTGAAGAACGTCTCATATTCCTTTGGCATAGGTTCCCTTCGCTGGAGTCATCAAGCGGCATCCTTTCGATTCACACGATCCCCATCAAACGCCGCGCGCACTTCCTTGTGCGTCAGCCCGATCTGATCCAGCGCACGCTGATACCGCGCGTCCAGCTTCCCTGCGCGGCGCACGCGGTCGAAGTCCGGCCCGCGAGACAAGGCGCGTGCGTCGCAGGCTTTGCACTGGCTTGTGTAGCCATACCAGTCGCGCTCTGCGGCTGTGGTGCAGTCGGGGCATGTCATGCCAACGCCTCGCGTATCCACTTGACTGCCTGCCCGGAATTGATCAGCGCGTTCGTTACGCGATACACCCGCCAGCCCTGAGCCGTGGCCGTGTTGTACTTTTCCATGTCGGCCTCCATCCCCTTGCCACGCGAGTGCCTGCCGTTGGTCCAAATCCCGCCCTCGCACTCGACTGCTATCTTTCGATCCGGCCAAGCGAAGTCGAACCGCCATCGGCGAACGGAGTCGAAGCGAAACTCGCGCACCGGGTCCGGCAGCTCGGGGTGCGCGACTCGCAGGTGCAGGCTGAGCAGAGCTTCGATCGCGCTCAAGCCTCACCCCGCTGCAATTTGACAAGTGCGGCAGTGATGAAGGCTTCCATCCCGTGATCGTTGCCCCCGTTCTTTTGCTTCGCCGTCCGAATCAGCAGCTCCGCAAGCTCTATCCGGCCCCTGATGATCCCGACCTCGACCCCGCCTGTGAAGACGAGATCGCGGCCCTTGGAGTCGCTGAAGATGCGGTCGAGGATCGTCATGCCGCGCGCAGCGCCCGCCACTCGCTGACGAATCCGCCGATGATTGGTCCGTCCACTTCATAGCGACCCTTTGGAGTCGGGGCGCGTTGAATCTGGACGTGGGCGGGGATGATTGCTGGCTTCGCCGCCCATGCCTTGCGGTTGCGCTCCTTCGTGGCTTCGTGGTTCGGGGGTTGATTCGTGAACCGAAACGATGCAGGGATCGATGCCGCGCGCTGCCGTGGCTTTCTGCGTGTCACGCCATCGAACGGCGGACATTCATCAGCGAGTTCCTGTGTCGTGAAATACGTGTACCCGAGCGCGGATGTCTGCACTCGGATCAACTGCCCTCGCGTGTGCATGCGTGACAGCTTGTTCGACACTTGATTCAGCGGGATGCCAAGCGGTGAATTTCTGGTACAGCCGTCCTGTGTCGCTGCGAATTTCAGAATCGCCGCCTCGTGCTGCTGACCGCCTGCCGCCACTTTTGCAATGGCATTGCTTGTGTATTCGCGCCACTGCTCAGGGCTGACGGAATACACCTTGCGTCCGTCGATCTTTTCCGCCGTGACCTGTCCTCGCTTCGTCGGCTCAGTCAGAATCTGCGCGACCATTCCAGCGGTGAGGCCGGGGAAGTCATTCGAGCGGATGCCTTCGGGCCATGCTTCGTAGACTTGCTTGATCATCTTGTAGGTCGGTCGGTCTTCTCGTTTCATATTTCCTCGCTTGTGTCTGTTGTGTCTGGTACTGGAATTCCGGAAGGCCACCAATCAAGCTGAACCAATTGAGTGACGGTCTTGGTCCATGCATCTGTCCAAATTCGCTGTCGCTCCTCACGACTGTCGTAGAGGCCCTGGTCCACGATGTAGTGGCAGCCTGAGCACAGCGCAGCGACATACACGTCACTGGCCTTGATGCTTCGGCCCTTGCCGTGTCTCGATTGATTGCTGTGCGCGGCAACAACAGTGCCGTCTTCGATGTCGCAGTGCTGGCACGACAAGTAGCGACAGGCTTCGAGCAGTGCTTTGCTGCGGATGTATGGGAACTTCGGCTGCGGGTTCATGCGCAAGCCTCGTCGGGAACGTCGCGGCCCAAGCTAGTGCGACTCCACTTCACGCCACGCTCATCGCCGAATGCGTGGCAGATAGTCACAAGTTCGGACATCTCCGAAATGATCATCAGGCTGGTGCGCTGGCCGAGCAGAACGAATCCGCCGTCGATGCCCAATGCCATGCGCTGATGCCGCCGCAAGCCCGCGCTCATGATGTCTTTCCAGTCGAGCTTGTGCAGCCATTGCATGCGGCCATCGACGTTCCACTGAAGCTGTTTCGACAGGTCAGTGAGGCAAGACATCATCAGCCGGTTTTGTGCCTTGGTTCTGATGTCTTCGTTCATGCGGCCATCCACCCGCACAGATCGCCAGTGACGACCAAGGCGGTGTTGATGAGGTCGTCGCCAACGTCTATACCAGCGCGGGCAGCGTCGAGGATTTGATGTTCCTCGACCTTGCTCATGCGGACAACCTCAGTAAATGCACCATCCGGGATGTCTCGGAGCAATAGCTTCGAATCCATGCTTTGACGCAATCACGCCGCACGATTTTTGAACAGTGAACACAGCGGTATCGGTTCATGCGGCTTTCTCCTGCCTCAGTGAGCGCTGTCGGGCGACTTCGGCGCGGTGTTCTTCGTCTGCCTTGAGCAGTTCGGCTGTTTTGTCTGCCGCGAGACTCGGCACGGTGACGGCTGCAACGGCCTGGAACGCAGGGCCAGCGGGCTTCACCCACTCAGCCTCGAATGCCGTCCAGTTCCGTGCGATGGCCTTACGGATGGCATCGTCGAGTTGCCATCCCGCCTTCGAGACTTCGGCCTTGAAGCCTTCCCACGCCAGACGGGTGAGCTTTGCCTTTCGACTTCGGCGATGTGCGAGCCAATCGGCGGAGAGGTTTTGGGAGAGTCCGTCTGCAACAAGCTCGGGAACAGTCAACCACGGCGCAGCCGGGGGTTTCTCTTCTTTCTTCTCTTCTCTTCTCTTCTCTCCTCTAGGTGTTTCTTGGCTGTCGCTGGTTGAATTTGGCGTTTCATGGTGTTTCATGGCGCGATGTATGCGAACGCGGTCAGTGCTGGTGTCGCCTTCACGTTCACGCTTTGGCTGGCGCTTGTCCCATGCCGTGATCCGCTCGCCTTCGAGAATCCCCCGCTTCGACATTGCAGCCAGGATGTCGGCTGTGCGCGTTTCAGTAGCAGGGAAGCCAAACATGCAATCGACTGCCTCGCAGTCAATCTCACCGATGTTTCCGCGCTCCTGTGCGGAACTGGCGCTTTCGAGAAGGTAGGCCCACACAGCGAGAACGTCAGGAAGCGAAGCCCCTGCCTGTCGTGCGACAAGCTGGAACTTTGGATCGGTGACGCTGCCGTGATGCCAGCGGAACCAGTCAATGCCTCCGGCCATTCAGCGGCACACCTTCACAACCCGATATGCCTTTACCCGCGCCCCGGTTCCTGTCGTCACCCACTTATCGAGGATGACGACACCAGCGGCCCGCCATTCACTGACTCGTTGGGACAGCGACAAGATGCCGCAGGCTTCGAGAGCTTCGATCGGTGTCGTCCACTGCGCTTTCAGCAGCTTCAAGAGCTTGTGTTTCTTGGTCGTGTTCATGCAGCCGACCTCAGTGTTGGTCGATCAAGCTGCTCGATGCGACTTAGCGCCGTCTGCAACTGACGCCCCATTTCGAGTACCTGCCGACGCAGCTCGTCTGCTTCGTCCCGTGGTTCGATCGGCACCGGTTCTGCGTAGCTCAGCGATGCGGCAAGAAAGTTCATGCCGACATGGCACCCCCGCTCGCGCGCCAACCGCAAGATGAACAGCACCTGCTCCGGCGACAGCTTGGCTGGGCGGTCGTCGTTCAGACAGTCCAGCATCAGCCGCTGGGCTGCCTCTGGAGTCTTCTCCGGCCAGAGCTTCGCCCCGACCTTTGCAGACCCACCACACGCCTTTACGCACTCGACAAGGGATTCATTCAGCGAATCAGGCATTGCGAACTCCGACGAAGAAAGAAATCAAATTCGTCTGCCTTCGCAAAGACTCCGCGAGGCAAAAAAAAGAGACTGGCGACATGCACCAATCTCAAGCCGAAGAAAGAAGCCCGCCCGCTCAACGTCGTGAGGAAAGCGGACGGGCCGAACGCTGCTGGAGACAGCGGGGAGGCATTCATTCAGGCGGCCTGCTTGGCGTCGAGCCGAGCCTTGACCTTGACCAACTCGGGCCAAAGCTGCTGCCAGTCGGTCGGGCGCAGGTCCCAACGCCGAACGGCCCTTTTAGAGACTCGTTCCACATCGGCGCATCTGGCGACTGGAACGCCACGGGCGCGCCAGTTCACGATGACTTGCGGAGAGACGCGGAGCGCAGCGGCAAAGTCCGTCAGGCTTGGGAATGTCTGGATGGCTGTGTCGATGGCGTTGTGCATGTCTGCACGATACACCCTGCGTGTAGTTCCGTCAAGCCAGTTCTCAACGCAGCGTGTCTGCCGTGATGCAAATTCACGTCATGGACTTTGTGTACGAACGAATTGACGCCGAACTCAAGCGCACTCGCGGTCAGCGTGGCGGTTGGGCATGGCTGGCACGGCAGCTAGACCTTGGGGTGCGAGGCTCTCAGGTGGTGCAGAACTGGAAAACCCGTGGCGTTCCTCCAGAGCACTACATCGGGATTGCCGAAGTCCTCGGATGGACAGTCGAGGAACTCGTCGGCAAAGCACAACCCCGCGAGCCAGGGATGAAACACCCTGTAACGAGAGGGGACGATCTGTCCTATGCTGGGCGGCCCAAAACCTCCATGAGGGTGCCTGTCGTGGGAACTGCGAAGTTAGGAAGTGATGGTTATTACGTTGAACTAGAGACCCCCACAGGGTACGGAGACGGATACGTTGAGCACTACAGCAGAGACGGCAACGCCTATGGTGTCAGGGTCAAGGGGGACAGCATGCACCCGGCTATCAAGCACGGCCAGGTCGTCGTCGTTGAACCGAACGGGGAGCTTGTCCCAGGTGAAAACGTGCTTTTGTCACTCAGGGACGGCCGGAAGATGGTGAAGGAATTGATCATTGGCCGAGCCGATTCCGTCACTGTCGCCAGCGTCAACGGCGGCGAGCGCCTCACCTTCTCACGCGAGGAAATCGAATGGATTCACAGCATCGCCGCCGTGGTGTCTGCCTCGAAGTGGAGACCGGAATGAGGGCCGTCGTCGTCGTGACACTCTGCTCCATGTTGCAGGGCTGTTTTTTCTTCTACATTCCCGGAGAACTGAAGACGACAGTGCAGGACACCATCACAGGCGACAAGGGCGCGCACTGCGTTGCCACGAATGCAGCACTAGGAGACTCGATCCGCGTTCCAGGCGGCCGAATGGGTACGGTTGTTGGCCTCTACGGCACGTCATACCGCTGCACTGAGAAGCTGTACCCGATCCGCGCCGATCTGGTGTTCACCTCCTAACCACTCTCACCCCACCACAGCCCGCCGCGTGCGGGCTTTTTCACGTCCGTGATTTGCCCGCTGCTACCCGTTTACAAAATAATTTACACACGGGGTTGACGATACACCTGCCGTGTACTACAGTCACTCCAGCGAATCGCAACACGCGGAGATGAGATGGAGACGCAAATGGAAGCAATCGCAGAACGGCTGAAGCAGATCGAATCGATGGACTTGTCCAGCGGTGACCACGAAGACATGGCGCACGGAATGTGCGTTATGGAAGCGACATCCTTTGTCGCTGGCGAGCCGTGGAGTGATGCGCCGCAGTGCGCATGTCCCGTCATAACCGCATTCCTGGTGTCATGGAATGACTCGCTGCCCGATGCCTACCGCACGCGCCTTCTCAAGCCACTGGTCCCGCTGATCGTCGGCACGCGATCTACGAAGGAAGTTGAAGCGCGCCGCAGCTACATGGCGCTCGATTGGCTGATCCGCGTATTCACACCGAGGTGGCTGGACATGGTTCCCGCGCTGCATAAGCACGCGAAGGAGCTGCGCGAGTTGGATGCGATTGCCGACATGGCGGGCGCAGCAGCAGCGGGCGTGAAAGTCAACGCAGCCTGGGACGCAGCCAGGGCCGCAGCCAGGGCCGCAGTCTGGGCCGCAGCCGGGGACGCAGCCTGGGACGCAGCCTGGTACGCAGCCGGGGCCGCAGCCGGGGCCGCAGCCAGGGCCGCAGCCAGGGACGCAGCCAGGGACGCAGCCTGGGACGCAGCCGGGGACGTTTTGAAGCCGACGACAGAGTGGCTGCAAGCGAGTGCGTTGAATTTGGTGCATCAAATGATCGAGGTGCGGCCATGACCCCCTTCGAAATCGACGGCCCCTACAGCCGCCGCCCCTTTGTCAACCTCGACCGCCCCTGGATTCGCGCCGTCGTCGCCACGGTGGCTGCGTTCTGGATGCTAGCGGTCCTGCTCTGGGTGGCAGCATGAACAACCTGGCGCGCGCCCAGCGCAGCTACGACAACGTGCTGCCCTTCCCGTACGGCGACGACGACGACCAGGCTGACCGCCAGGCTCGGGTGTCGGCGGCAACGACCTACCTTGCAGCCCTGCAAGCAGGCAACCCAGCCGCTCGCCTTCCGCTGCACGGCGTTACCCGCAGCGCACCGCTCGACACGATGCTGACCTGGCTGTCGACCGATTCGGCGACGCGCCTGCTGGCTGCCTGCTCTGCGGCGCTGACTGGCCGCGACGCCGAATGCGCCGGCCTGCTCAAGTCCTTTTCCGTCCAGGCTGCGGCCGAGTACGCGGACGACAACGTCGAGGCGTGGCTGTGAGCCCGTACTACTTCAGCAGCATCAACGACGAAGTAAAGCGCACCGGCTGGCAGTGGGTGGACCGCCATCCTTGCATGGAGACGCCACCTGTGTGGCAAGAGTTGGAGCAGCCGGAGGAGTACCCATCAGGCTGGTGGATTTGGCCCTCCGTTGCGCTGATAGCCACTGTCGCCGCGTGCGTCCTGGCGAACGTATGACCTACCTCGCCGCGTATTTCCTGCTGTCTCTGATCGGCTGCGCGGTGTGGTACTGCATTTCCCCTTTCATTGACTCACATCAAGAGTCACAGGCCAAGCCAGCGGGCCATTGCGCTGGCGATCAAGGAGAGTTTTTCAATGAACACAGCAACAGCAACAACCCTGTCTGAGTACGACTTCATTGTGTGTATTGATGCGTCTGGCTCAATGGGCGAAAACGACATGCCCGGTGGCCGCAGCCGATGGGACTACATGCAAGAAACCGCACTCTCATTCGTGCGCGACATCGAGAAATTCGACAGCGACGGCATCGACGTGATTACGTTCGGCGGAGCCAATGTTGAAACGCATGTCGGCGTCACTTCGGCAAAGGTCAAGGACGTGTTTACCAGCCGCAGCCCCCGGGGTTCTACGCCACTGGCCGAGGCGCTCACCGCAGCATTGAAGGCCGCAGGCAAGTCCGACAAAAAGGACTTCGTGATTGTCTTCACCGATGGCGTGCCTGATGACAAGGAAGCCGCAGCCAAGGTGATCCGCGACGCATCGAACAAGCAAGAAACCGACGATGCGCTGACCTTCCTGTTTGTTCAGGTCGGACGCGACCCATCGGCGACGGCTTACCTGCGCCGCCTTGACGATGACTTGAAGGGCTGCAAGTTCGACATCGTGGACGCCAAGACGATGGACGAGGCCGAGGCGTTCCCGACCACGGCCGCCCTGATCGAAGCCGCGATCAACGACTGACCTTCCCCGTAACCACGGCTGGGCCTTCGGGCTCGGCCTTTTGGAGCAACCAATGATTGATTTGATTCTTCTCGTATTTGTTGCCGCTGTTTTTTATGTCGGGTTCTATTCCGGTGCGAAATGGGGAACGATGAAAGCCATGAAAAAGGCCGTGTTCGCATATTTCGACTGAGGCAGACATGCAGACGAGACGACACCCGCGATCAATGGCCGAAGCCTTCGGGCCGTACACGTCGCAGCAACTAGAGCCGATGCCGCAGAAGAAAACGACGCATCCATTGGTCGCATGGCTCAAACGATTGATTGGAGTGAATGAATGAGCCGATCCAACCCAATGCACCATGGAAACACAGACGAAGCACTTGACGAACAACCAACATTGAAAGCACATCATGAGCATTGCAACATTGATTCTCGGGAACAGCGGATCGGGGAAGTCCACGAGCCTTCGCAACCTCAATCCATCTCAGACGCTGCTGATCCAGTGCATCAGAAAGCCGCTGCCGTTTAAGGCGGCAGGGTGGAAGGTAAAGGTCAAGCCTGGTGATGGCGGAAACATCATCCAGACAGATGACGCAGTGGAGATCGAGCGCGCAATGCGGAAGGCTCCGCACGATGTCGTCGTCATTGACGACTATCAGGCCGTGATGGTCAACGAACTGATGTCCCGATCCAGCGAGAAGGGATACGAGAAGTTCACCGACATCGGCAAGCACGCATGGAATGTTTTCAATGCTGCTGGTGGCCTTGCAGAGCACCGCCGCGTCTACATCCTTGCGCACACGCAGACCGACGACTTCGGATCGGTGCGGATGAAGACGGTCGGTCGGCTAATCGACAGCACGCTAGTCCCCGAGGGTTATTTCACTGTCGTGTTGCGAACGGTTGTCACCAACGGCGTCTATCAATTCGCCACACAGACCAATGGACAGGATTGCTGCAAATCCCCAATTGGCATGTTTGAAGATCTTCATGTTGACAACGATTTGGCGATGGTCGATCAGCGCATCACGTCTTTCTACGAATTGGAGCCGCAATGACTCGCACGCATCTGATGTACGGCACACCGACCTATACAACGTGGTCGGCGATGCTCACTCGTTGCAACAACAGCAAGAACCACAAGTACGCCAGCTATGGCGCTCGCGGGATCAAGGTTTGTGAACGGTGGCGCGACTTTCAATCGTTCCTTGATGACATGGGCGCGCGGCCAGTCGGCACCACGCTAGGACGGCGAGACAACGATGGCGATTACGAGCCGTCCAACTGCGAATGGCAAGACGCCACAACGCAAGCCCGCAACAAACGCAACACGGCTGAATTTCTCTTTCAGGGAATCCTTGCAACCGTCCCGGCGCACTGCGAGCGGCTCGGATTGTCTGCAAGCACTGTCCGTAGCCGCATCTACACCTACAAGTGGACTATCGAGAAGGCTATGTCTCAGCAGCCCCGGAATTGGGGCGGGCCAGTCAAGAAATCAATCACAACCCCAACAGCCTGAAAGGCAGCGCATGAGCTACGAACTCGACACCCAACAAGCACGCAAGGCCGACCAGCGCGGCGCATTCATCAACGACACGGGGAAGTATGTCGGGAAGATCATCCGCGCCGAGGAAATCATTGCTAATAGCGGCACAAAGGGCATCGATTTTTCATTCAAGACCGATGGTGGACAGCAAGCGAGATTCGCTCTCTACACCGAGAAGGGCGACGGATCGCGCATCAGCATCGGCCATGCTTTTGTAATGGCTTTGATGACATGCCTGAAGGTGCGCAGCATCAGCCCATCGCAGATGCGCGTAAAGAAGTGGGACACCGCCGCTGGTGCTGAAGTTGACGCTTCCGCCCCATGCTTTGCCGACCTGATGAACAAAGACATCGGTGTCCTTCTGGAGGCGGAAGAGTACGCAAAGAACAACGGCGAAACAGGGAAGCGGATGGTACTGGCTGGCGTGTTTCAGGCCGGGACTGAACTGACGGCCAGTGAAGTCCTCGACAAGAAAACAGCGCCTGAACAGTTGCCAAAGATGGTTTCGATGTTGCGAGACAGGCCATTGAAGGCCGCGCGTCCTCCCGCCCGATCTAGCGCACCTCAGCCCCGATCTGGCGGGGCCAGCTTCGACGACATGGACGACGACATTCCGTTCTGATCATGGACATATCGCTTTTCAAAGCAGCGGAGGCCCTCCGGGGCCTCCTCGATCAGATCGACGAAACCACTGGAGAAATGCCGGAAGGCTTCGAGGATGCCCGCGCACTTGTGTCAACGAAGGCTGTAGCAGTCACTGCTTACATCCTCGAAAACGGGAAGCAGGCGGAGTATTTGAAGGAAGCCGCAAAAGAGTTGATGGATCGCGCCAGGACAGCCGAGAAGCGCAATGCGTGGTTGAGGCAATACCTCGCCTCACACATGGCCGGAGCCGGGATCACGAAGATTGCAGACGAGCGCGGACTGTTCTCGGCAACGCTGGATGTCGGACGGGACAAGGCTGTCGAGGTGTTCGACGCCGCTCAACTTCCAGACGATTACATGCGACTGATTCCGGCGAAGGTTGAGCCTGACAAATCCTTGATTGCTCAAGCGATAAAGGACGGGTTTGATGTTCCTGGTGCGCGTGTTGTTGCGCGTGATCGATTGACGATTAGGTGAAGACATGACACAGCGAGAGCAATTTGAGGCGGCTTACTTGGCGCAATGGGGCAATGACATGGAGTATCTAGGGCTCCACCCTGATACGGGCGAGTATCGGTTCAATGGAACGCGAAGGGCTTGGGAGTGGTGGCAGGCCGCACAAGCCGCCATGACGCCGCAGCCAGTGGCGCAGGCCGAGCAGGCTCGATTTCCATTGCCGGAAATTCTGTTCAACGGCTATGGCGTGTGGCACATGATGACGCCAGAGGCCACGCGCAGGACATCGCCTGAGAACGTGTCAGACGTGCTTGATGCACTCGTGAAATGGCATCGCGCGCAGCCACCAGCCGAGCCAACGGTTGAGCAGGATTTAGCCGACCCGGAATACATCAAGCGGGCGCATGCGATGTTTGAGCCGTTCGTGGAGCCACCAGCCGAGCCAGCGAGCCCGACGTGGTCGCGGGAGGAAACAGAAGCTGCCGCGTACAGCCTCGGCATGAGATATGCCGCGCCTCGTGATGACGCAGTGTTTTGGAAGCGCAGGGCACTCGAAGCCGAGGCGATGGTTCAATACCTGATTCGCGCAGTTATCCACGGAAGGCCACCAGCCGCACCCCAGCCAGCGACGGACGCCGAGCCGGTGGCGTGGAGGTACGAGAGCGAAGCCTGCGGATTTATTTACACCACGGGGCCGACAAAGCCCACATGGCCGTGGAAACAGCCGACGCTTATCCCCCTATTCGCCCACCCACCCCGCCCCGAGCCGCTGAGTGCCGGAGAAATAAACGAGGTCTATATGGACTCGCAAGGTCAGGAACTGAGGCCGCAAGACAAAACGCGAGTGTTGTCATTCGCCCGCGCCCTCGAAGCCGCCATCCGCGCGAAAGGGACACCATGACCGACCGTGAGCTATTAGAGAAGGCGGCGAAGGCTATGGGGATTGCCCTACATAAAAGGGATATTGATGGCACTCCGCTGCTGCTTTTGGATAGCGGTGTCGCTGGCAGGGGTTGGAACCCTATCACCGATGACGGTGACGCGCTGAGGCTGGCGGTGACGCTAAACCTGACCAACGTATTCCATCCTGGACTTAATCAGGCGCTGGTACGCAGGTACAACGACAAAACATGCGAATGGGTGGAAGACGGGGAGAAACACCCCGATCCCTACTCTGCCACCCGCCGAGCCATCGTCAGAGCCGCCGCCGCAATAGGAGAGCAGAAATGACCGAGCGTAGCGTTCTTGCCTTGATGCTCCTATGTGTGATTTTCTTGCTGATCGGGGTCTGGATCGGGGGGCAGAAATGACCGACACCAAAGAGCTAGTGCAGCGGCTGCGCGACTTAGGCTATCTCGCTCCTGACGAGCGCGATCTTGGTTTTGAGGCCGCCGACGCCCTCGAATCGCAGGCTGCGGAGATTGCCGCCGACAGGCGCAACCAGCAGGCATATCTCGACACACTGGCCGAGGCACAGGCGGAGATCGACCGCCTTCGTCTCTGCCTCAAACGCCAGGAAGACCGAGAAGGTCGCGTCGGCACGCACCACCCCGGCGAGTGCCACACCTGGGGGCCGTCGCACTATGACTGCGCGATGCAGGAGATTGAGCGTCTGACCAGCCGATCAGCTCAGCACTTCAAGCAAGCGCTGTCAAATGGAGCCGCCGCGAATGAATATCGGACCGAGCTTGAGCGGCTGAAAGCGGATGCGGGGCGGCTGGACTTCTTGCAAGCGAACCAGATGACGGCCTACGCGGTCTTCACCGTGACGCGGCGCTGGAAGACAGACGGATCAAACGACATGGTTGAACGCAGCGTTTTTGATGGCTGGCAGTGTTCAATCCACGCGGAGACGATGCCGACCATCAGAGAAGCCATCGACGCCGCCCGCGCCGCCATGCAGCCGAGCGAGCGGGCGCAGGAGGGGCAGGGATGAGTATCGAAATCTGCCCCACCCACATTGAAGGCTATGACGTTGAGATAAAGGGACTGCTTTTCTCCGTCGTTGCAGAAGATGAGGCTTGCGCGACCGTGAAGATCACGATGCCCGTAACCGTCGCATCATGGGACGAAATCTCGGAAAAGGTGCGCGAGGCTCTTGTGATGCTCAAGCTCGAAACTGGCGAGGGAGTGTGATGAGATGAGCCTAGTCACCCAAATGATCGTTGCCGAGAAGTATGGCCCGCGCCTCACGCTGGATCAGCTTTCCCACGTGCTGAGCATCAGCAAGGGCACGATCTACAACCAGATCAGTGCGGCAACTTTCCCGATCCCGACTTATCTGGATGGGGGGAAGCGGTTCGCCGATTACCGCCACGTCGCGGAGTATCTTGATGCGTGTCATCAGCAGGCCGCGTGAGGTCTTCCGGCTTCAGTTGCGTGTACCGCCTGAGCATGTTCCACGACTTGTGGCCCGTCACCAGCGCCGCTTCGTGGATCTGATAGCCAGCCTCGAACAGTCTGGAGGTTCCCTCATGCCGCATGTCGTGGAGATGCAGATCAGGAATCGACAGCGCGCGACATGCTTCCGTGAAGTATTTCGACAGCGTGCCCGGGTGGATCGGGAACACGGGGCCAACGGTGACCGGCTGACGCTTCACGATGTCCCAAGCCTCACCGAGCAGCGGCACGCGCTCCAACACCTTGCCCTGCCTCGGGTGCTTTCGCCACAACTGGACGATGTGCGTCTTTTGCTCGATGTCGGCAACCGTGAACGCGCACAGTTCGCCGCGACGCATGGCAGACATAGCAGCGAACGCCACCGCCTCGGCATAGACGAGCCCGCGTTTCGCGTGAAGGTAGTCGATGACGCGCCTCAGCTCGTCCTCGGTCGGTCTGCGCTCACGCCTTCCACCGCCACCGATCAGCCGGAGATGCAGCAGCAGAGGACGCGCCGCACTGACGACATCAGGCAGGGCGATCCGAAGCGCCGCCCCGCCGTAGCGCATGGCCGTTCCGAGCTTGCTGATGTCCATGTTGATCGTGTACGGCCCCGCGCCCTCCTCGCGGCGCAGGTTCGCGTAGTCCACCAGGTGCTGCGGAGTCATGGCGGACACTTGCAGATGCCCGATGCCCCGATCCAGCGCCTTGAGCATGTAGTGTTCGTTGCTGCTGTCGGAGATGGGCCGGGAGGCTTCGCGCAGCTTCCGGTAAGCCTTGATGACGGATTCCATCGTCAGTCCCGCAAGCTGGGGCGCTGCGCCGCCAGCGATGTCGGCTTCACGCTGCTTCGCCCACCGCTCGGCCTGAGCCTTGGTAGTGAAGGTTTTACACTGCGCCGCGTGCCCCTTGCGCCGTATCAGCGCCCGCCACTTGTCACCCACCTGAATGATGCTCGCCACCGTATCACCAAAAAAATCATCGAAATCGATACAGGAAATGATGCCACGTTAAACAGCGTGAGCGTTCTAGAGTGGCGGGCGATAATTTACGGGGCGACGCTTCCCAGCAGCCCGCCGTAGTTCAATGGACAGAACGGCCGCCTCCTAAGCGGCAAATACAGGTTCGATTCCTGTCGGCGGGACCAATGACACAGCCAAAAAGCTCCAAGAAATGCCGGAAGCCCCAGGGAAATCAACGCTCTGGGGCTTTTTTCATTCCCGGTTGTTCCTGGGGGTATTTTTGAAATCCTGGGGGTATCGGGGGTAGATTTGGGGGTATGCAACGGACTGACCGCCGGAGTACCCCCAGATGCCGCTCTCAGACATAGAGATTCGCAAAGCCAAGCCCACCGAGAAACGGCAGCGCCTGTTCGACGGCGGGGGCCTGTATTTGGAGGTGACTCCGGCCGGCGGCAGGCTCTGGCGACTGAAGTACCGCTTCGATGGAAAAGAGAAGTTGCTGAGTCTCGGCACCTACCCGGAGGTCAGCCTCAAGGAAGCCCGCAAGCGGCGCGAGGACGGTCGGCAACAGATCGCCGAAGGCTCCGACCCCGGCGCACAGCGCAAGGCCGTGAAACAGGCTCGCAAGCTGGCAGCACTGAACACTGTCGAAGCCACGGCCCGCGCATGGCTGGTGCATCGCGGCAGCGCCTGGGTCGAACGCACCCGCACGATCGCACTGGCATCACTCGAAAACGACGTGTTCCCCGTCATCGGCGAACGGCCGATCAACGACATCCAACCCGCCGACATCCGCAAGCTGGTGCAAGGCATCGAAGCGCGCGGCGCGGGTGAAACGGCGGGCCGGGTGTTTCAGCGACTGAAGGCAATCTTCCGATACGCCATCACGCACGACCTGATCGGGACCGACCCGACCTATCCGCTGAAGCCGGCGGAAATCTTCAAGCCCCGCAAGGTGCAACACCGGGCGGCACTGTCCGAACGCGACGTGCCGATCTTCCTGCAACGGCTCGCGGTCTATGACGGCGACCCGACGACATCGGCGGCACTCACGCTGTTGATGCTGACGGCACTGCGGCCCGGCGAACTGCGCGGGGCACGGTGGGACGAGATCGACATCGATCGCGCGCTGTGGCGCGTTCCAGCGGCCCGCATGAAGATGAAAACCGAACACACGGTGCCGCTGTCGAAGCAAGCCCTCGACGTTCTCGAAATCATGCGACCGATCAGTGGGCGTGGCGCGCTGGTGCTGCCCTCCCCGTTCTACCCCGGCAAGCCCTTGAGCGATGGCACGCTGAACAGCGCATTGGCCCGCATGGGCTACAAGGGCCTGGCCACGGCACACGGTTTCCGCACGCTGTTCTCGACCTGCGCGAACGAAGCCGGCTGGAACAGCGACCACATCGAGAAGCAACTCGCCCACGAGGAACGCGACGACGTGCGCGGCGCCTACAACCGCGCGCAGTGGATCGACGAGCGCACGAAGATGATGCAGTGGTGGGCAGACCGCATAGATCAGTTGCGCAAGGGCGCGGACGTGATTCCGTTCAAGGCGGCTTGATCGAGATGTAGACCACCATCGATTTCGCCACGCCTAGCCCGAGGCTGATCCCCGAGGGCGAAAACCGGGTTCCCTTGCCCGGCTGGCGTGGCAACCAAACAAGGGGGAGTGTCAAGGGACGCCCATGAAATACCAGTTCTACTTTCTCGATCCTGTTGCATCGTTCAGCAAGGGCTCGAAAGGGAAGCGTTCGCGCAGGATATTGAGCAACGGTGAAGAGTCCAAACTTGGCTTAGACGCTTGGAAGGTTGGCCTCAGCGCGTATGAGCGGCTTAGTACTGCGTGCGGACATGAGGCCACGATGGCGGACCTGAAGATGTTCGTAGAGATGACTCTCCCGTTCATAGAAGAGTTCTTCACCGACCTAAATGGAGCTATTCGCACAGAGCGAATAACTCTGATTCATCCGGAAACTGGCAAGTCCCAAAAGAAGCCGATTGATTGGAAGGCGTGCAGTTGGAACTGGCAGATGCGGACGATGCTGAACTGCATAGTCGAGCTCGCCGCCGCCAATGAAGCGAGCGAGATGCTTGAGAAGTTGGGCAACTTCTTTGCCATTGCGGCACTGAGTGAACTTGATGCCGCGGTCCTTGCGAGCAAAGAACATTGTGTAGAGGAAGCTCTTGAGTCCGTAACGAACGCGACCAGATTAATGAATCAGGTCGATGCGGCGGGTCGCGTCGAAAAGGCCGCCAAAGCAATGCAAATCAAGATGGATAGCCAGCGAGCATCAAACCGTGCAAAGGTTCGACACGCCAAAGACCCGCGACGCCTAGCCCGCGATTTCGTCTACCAGTGTTGGCTTGACTGGCAGGCAAAGCCGAGCCAATACCCAAGCGCAGCAGCTTTCGCTCGATCGATGTTGGACAAGGAGCCAGATACCTTGAAAAGCGAGGTGGTGATTTCGCGGTGGGTACGGGGCTGGGCAAAGGAAAGCAAGTAGCAGCCTGCCCGCAGAGTGCGCATCGTGCCGGCTGAATGCTTTTCGACAGCACGAATTTGCCAATGATGAGAAGCCATGAAGTCCGGGGGGTTCCCGGACGTTGCAGAAAGCAACCATGGCAGCGAACACGATCCAGCAAGGGCAATCCGACAACGCTCTGGCCCGACGGCGACAAGTTGAACACCTGGTTCAACTCTCACGATCCAGCATCTACGCGGCAGTGAAGGCGGGCACGTTCCCGGCGCCATATCGCATCGGCGCGCGGGCTGTCGCATGGCGAGTCTCCGAGATCGAGCAATGGCTCGAAGCCCGGCCGCTGGCAAGCACCACGGCCTGATCGGAGGTAACGCCATGAACGAAAAAAAGGCCACCCCGATCAACGAAGCGGCCCCGAAGGATTTGCAATCGGAGTCTAAGACCTGCGACAACAGCAACGATGCGGCGGCGCAACGCGGACGCGCTCTCGACGCACTGCGCATCGAGCCCAAAGACACGATCCAGCTTCGGCGTGACTACGACATCCTCTCGCCAGCCGCGCGCATCTGGGAACTGAAACATCGCTTCGGTTTCGAGATCACGAAATTGATGGTGCGACGACACACCGCGTGCGGCAAGCTCCATCGCGTTGCGCTGTACGTGCTGATGCGCGAGACAGGCGGTCACGCATGAGGCCGGCCGGATGGCTGGAACGGCTGCAATGGCTCGCAGCACGCTTTCCCGAGCACGGCATCGGCGCCGACCTGGCGGCGCTGTCTGCGGCCGATCTGTGGGGCCTGTATCGGTTCCTGACTCGCATCGCCGATGGGGCCTGACCATGGCGACCAAGAAGTTCAAAGGCAACCGCGACAAGCGCGACGGCAGGCAGTTCGTGCTGCTGCCACACGTCGTGCTGGAAAGCCCCGGCTACCGGCTCGCCACGCACCCCGCTCGATCGCTGCTGATCGACATCGCAATGCAGTACACCGGCCACAACAACGGCAAGCTGGTGGCCTGCGCGAAGTACCTCAAGGTCAAGGGCTGGAACAGCAACGCGACGATCGTGCGAGCCCGGCACGATCTGATCGACTGCGGCCTGTTGATCGAAACCCGGAAAGGAGCGCGGCCGAACAAGGCGGCATGGTTCGCGCTGTCGTGGCTCGACCTCGATCAAGGTCAGGGCCTGGACATCGATCCGACGTTCTATCGACGAGGCGCGTACATGACACCCGACAAGATCGCGATTCAAAACACGGCGCCTGCACCATCCGGCGGTGCAGCAGCCACCACCATTGCACCACCTGACGGTGCAAGAGCATCAACGGTTGCACCACCTGGCGGTGCTATCCGGCACCCCGCGAGCACCCTGCCTGCACTCTCTGGCGGTGCGTATCTAGAAATACCATCTGCTGGTGTTCACGCTAGCGATGTTGCAGGTGGTCGGACATGAATTGCTTTCATATTCAAACAAAGGCAACTCCATGACCTGACAACCGGGACAGCGCATCGTCACTACGGTCGGGATGTGCGGCGCGCTTCTCTGAGGTTTATCGGCATGTAAACAGCTACATTTTCCAGCTATGCAGATCAAACACTTGTCTTCGAAGCTATGGCTAGCTGCCCTGCTCCTGATATGCGCAGGTCATGCCACCGCAAGTCTGATAACGATCACGTTCTCCGGCACCGTCGAAAACAGTTTTGATCAAACTGGGATTTTCGGGACACCCGGTCAGACACTGGATGGCGAGACATACAGACTTGAGTTCAGGTTCAACACTGATGGAAGGCTTGTTTCAACAGGCCCCGACCACTCGGAACTGTATGGTCGGCCCATCTACCAAGAGCCGAGGTTGGGCGAAACCCACCTCACGATTGGCGGTAACACTTTCCATATTGCGGGCAATTTTGCTAGCAACTACGTTCTGAATTTCGGTGTGTTTCCAGATCCTGATACAAGATTTCTGGAGGCGGTGTCTCATGACATGGAAGTCACTTCCGTACCCGAAACCCATCGCATAACGCAACGGCACAGCGTCACCCAACTCGTGTGGGATGACAGCGGCACGTTACCCACTTCAATTTTCAGCAGCTTCTCGATGGCTTTGCCCGGTACGCATGACCCTGACGCCGATTTCTTTGATTTCTACACCATAGCCCACGACGACATTGCGCAAACGAGTGTCTACGAAGAGCGAACCTACGGTGACTTCTACGCCACGCAACTTGATGTCGTAGTCACAGGACAACCAAGTCAAATTCCGGAGCCCTCATCACTTGCACTACTGGTTGCAGGAATCTCCGGGGCACTTGTATTTAGAAAGTGCCAACGGCCGGGCACGGTTTAGAAGTTCGGTTAGCCAATTGATTTCGTTTTCTGTGGAGCACTGACCACGGGCACCGGCGGCAGCAGATCGGGCGCAGGCAGACCGGCCATACATGTCAAGGCCGAGTACTGTTTGCGCCTCGATGTTCGGCAGTTTTGTCGCGCGGGAGCAATGCAGGCGGGTCGATCGGGTTCATGGCACTGGACAAACCAGACAACCGGCAAGGAGACCGGCTCGATTGGCTACTCGGTCCGGCCCGGCTGCATGACGCTGAACTACTCGATCGACGATCAACCCCGAACGCAGACGATCTCGGTCAGCGAGACGGGTTGCAACTTCGGCGGCACGCGGCAGTGGTTCATCTGCCCGATCCGTTTCGAGCGCGTGGCGGTGCTGTATCTGCGCGCCGGTCGCTTCGCCTGTCGGCACTGCCAGCGACTGGTGTACGCCAGCCAGTCGAGCGATGCGCTCGGTCGCACCTGGCGCCGACAACATAAGGTCGAGAAGAAGCTCGGCGAGGACTGGCACCGGCCGAAGGGCATGCACCAGACAACCTACGACCGGCTGCTCTCGACGATCTGGGACTGCGAAGAAAAACGCGATGCCGCGCTATGCAGTTTTCTGGCGGGGATGATGGACCGGCACCCCTCATTGCGCGCCGATCCGATGCTGTGGGGCCGGCCCTAGTCAAAGTGCCGTGGGGGTAGATTTGGGGGTAGATTGAGAGAATTTCCTGTCTGTAGCCCGGTAGTTCGATTCCTGTCGGCGGACCATAGAAGAGGCCAAAAGCCTCCTCTAGGCACAGAGCGGTTCAGTTCCTGTAAAGGGTTATGCGGCAGCGTTATTGCGCCTCAGCGCTAGGCCTGAAACCCCAATGCCTAAGGCCATCAAGAGCGCCGGTGCTGGCAATGGCACGGCCGTAACTGTGCCGTCAAGAATCACGGAACCCGCTGTAAGAGTTGTCTGCGGAGACATCAAAGTTGACGACGCGTCGAGGTTCAGGATGCCGCCAGAAAATATGTTTAGTGACGGTCCTGCGACCAGTACGTTGATCAGGGAAAGGTGCTTGCAGACCAGATGTCGAAAGGCGTTGTCGAGATCACAGAAGCGCCTGTAAATGAGAGATCGCCACTGCATTCGACGCGTGATGGCCCGAACTCGGAGGCCGTGATCGCAAGAGTGCCGCTGCAAGAAACTTCTGTATTGAACTGAAGCGCCGCGTTCGCGGCGAGTGGTGTGCATGCCAACACAGCGATGCCGACGACACGTTTCATTTGGATCTCCAGGCAGAAGAATAGACAAATCATTCTGGCGATCAAATATGACGTCGATCGCATCGGCAACCCCAATTTCATACCGCAGCTTACGAGCGCGACAAACACAACTTGTTGAGGCACGTCAACGGCGCGACCTGTCGGGCTGGGCTGCCGTGCGACGGCTACTCAAGGCCGGCCAGGCTGGTGCGCCGCAGCGCGACGTAGATCTGCGCCGAGTCCATTCGCAGGGGGGCAGAACTGCCGATTCGATCGAACGGCCTCGGCAACCTGCGTGCCTCGAAAACCCGCCGCAGGAATGTTCGATGGGAACCCTCTGCATGCCGAGCTTGGCAGCGCGCTGGGACAGCGCGCACGGAGCACGCGCTCGCGATCGCGCTCTTCGTAGTCGTCCTGGCCCTGGTCGGTGTATTCCGCACCCATGGTCAGCATGTGGTGTGTGGATCATGCGCACCAGCTTGTGGGCGTTGGCGGTGGCGGCGCAAGAGGGACGAGGGGCAAGTCCATGCGTGAGCACAGTCTGCGAAAGTACGCCCCCAGCGCCGACTTGCACCGCGGCAAGTGAGCTACACTTAAGAGCTCTATCTCGAAGAGATTTCGACCCAAAAAAATATCGTAAGCCGTTGATTAAAAAGAGTTTTTATACTGAAAACTGAGCGGGCCGGTAGACCCTGAAACACCATTAGATTTCCGATCGGCTCCGCGTCCTCACGACCCGGAGCCGTTTTCATCTGTGCCCTCGCCGCGAGACCAGGGCACAGACGCGAGAGAACCTCACACCGACAGCCACTGGACGACACCATGTATCGCTGTATCGCCTTGTTCGCCACCCTGACCATCGCCAGCGCATCGCCCGGCTGGGCGCAGGATCTGCCAACCAGATTGTTTCCACAGAATGCATTGCGCGGTGAGGTCACGTTCGGCGTGCCGCCGGAGGTGATGCTGAATGGAGCACCGGCTCGGCTGTCGCCGGGTGCCCGTCTGCGTGCTCAGAACAACATGATGGTGCTCTCGGGCACGCTCACGGGGACCAAGCAGACCGTCCACTACACGCTGGAGAACACCGGCATGATCAAGGATCTGTGGATCCTGCGCGACGAAGAAAAAGCCAACAAGCCATGGCCCACGAAGCCCGAGCACACGGCCGCATGGAGCTTCGACGCCGGCACCCAGACCTGGCTCAAGCCATGACGGCGCCCGGCGTCGGCAAGAAGGTCTTCATCAAGACCTTCGGCTGCCAGATGAACGAGTACGACTCGGACAAGATGGTCGACGTGCTGCGGCAGGCCGAGGGCTACGAGCCGACCTCGGACGTCGAGCAGGCCGACCTGATCCTCTTCAACACCTGCTCGGTGCGCGAGAAAGCGCAGGAGAAGGTGTTCAGCGATCTCGGCCGGGTCAAGCACCTGAAATCCAAGGGCGTTCTGATCGGCGTGGGCGGCTGCGTGGCCAGCCAGGAAGGTGCCGCGATCATCGAACGGGCACCCTACGTCGATGTGGTGTTCGGGCCGCAGACACTGCACCGACTGCCGGAACTGCTGAACCGCCGCAACACGCAGGAGCGCGCGCAGGTCGACATCAGCTTTCCGGAGATCGAGAAGTTCGATCACCTGCCGCCAGCCCGGGTCGACGGCGGCAGCGCCTTCGTGTCGATCATGGAAGGCTGCTCCAAGTACTGCAGCTACTGCGTGGTGCCGTACACCCGTGGCGAAGAAGTTTCGCGCCCCTTCGACGACGTGCTGGTCGAAGTTGCCGGCCTGGCCGACCAAGGCGTCAAGGAGATCACGCTGCTCGGCCAGAACGTCAACGCCTATCGCGGCGCGATGGGCCGAGACACGAGCGAGATTGCCGACTTCGCACTGCTGATCGAGTATGTGGCGGAGATCCCGGGCATCAAGCGGATCCGCTACACGACCAGTCACCCGAACGAGTTCACGCAGCGGCTGATCGACGTCTATGCCAAGGTGCCGCAGCTCGTCGACCACCTGCACCTGCCGGTGCAGCACGGCAGCGACCGCATCTTGATGGCGATGAAACGCGGCTACACCGCGATGGAATACAAGAGCACGGTGCGCAAGCTGCGTGCGGTGCGACCGAAGTTGAGCCTGTCGAGCGATTTCATCGTCGGCTTCCCCGGTGAGACGGACGACGACTTCGAGAAAATGATGAAGCTCATCGACGACATGGGCTTCGACACCAGCTTCAGCTTCGTCTTCAGCCCCCGGCCGGGAACACCAGCCGCCAATCTGCACGACGACACACCGCAAGAGATCAAGTTGCGGCGCCTGCAGCGGCTGCAAGCGGCTATCGAAGGCCATGCACAGCAAATCAGCCGGGCGATGGTCGGCACCCGTCAGCAGATCCTGGTCGAGGGACCTTCACGCAAGGACCCGGACGAGTTGATGGGCCGAACCATCTGCAACCGAAAGGTCAACTTCAAGGGCCACCCGCGCCTGATCGGCCAGTTGATCAACGTGACGGTCACGCAGGCCAACCCGAATTCGCTGCGCGGTGACGCGATCGTTGCCTGAGCTGGCATGCCCAGTTGGCAGCCAGCGTCAGGGACGGCGGGTTCTCCACCAGAGACTGGCAGCGCAGGCGAACACCATGCCGGCGTAGGTGACCATCCTCCCGTCGCGGCCGGTGACGATCAGGCCAGTGATACACACGGCCAGACTTGCCGCTACCGCCGAGCCACACAACTGCATCCAGGTCCAGTCACGGAGCTGGCCGCGCCAAAGCAACTTGACCACTCCGGAGCTGATCGCGCCCAGCAACAGGGCAGGTGCAGCAAAATTGGATACATGCCACACGAAGTCGAGAAAATTCATGATTCGCGAGAGATGCGGAGGTTGGTGATGCGTTGGCGCGCGCACCCCGGACGGGGTCGGGTGTTCGGCGGCACGCTGGACTCGCGGATTGCTGTAAATTTTGCCTGACAGATATGAGCGTCTTTACCCTGGGGCTGAACCACTCCACCGCGCCGATCGATCTGCGTGGCCGGTTCGCCTTTTCCACCGAACAGCTCGGGCCGACGCTGCGGGCCTTCCATCAACGCCTGCAGCGTTCGCCCGAAGCAGCGCTCGTGTCGACCTGCAATCGCACCGAACTGTACGTCGGCGCCGATGCGGGCCTTGTCGCTCCGGCGTTCGACTGGCTCGCTGAAGTCGGCGGCATGTCCGGGTCGGCCTTGCGCGAACACGCCTACGTGCTCGAGAACGAAGCGGCCGCGCGTCACGCCTTCCGAGTCGCCAGTGGACTGGATTCGATGGTGTTGGGCGAGCCTCAGATCCTCGGGCAGATGAAGCAGGCCGTGCGCGAGGCAGACACGGCCGGCACACTGGGCACCACCTTGCATCAGATGTTCCAGCGCTCGTTCGCGGTGGCAAAAGAGGTTCGCACCTCCACCGAGATCGGGTCGCATTCGATCAGCATGGCCGCAGCATCGGTGCGCCTCGCTTCGCAGCTCTTCGAAGACCTGAGCGAGCTCAAGGTCCTGTTTGTCGGGGCGGGCGAGATGATCGAGCTGGTCGCGACGCATTTCGCTGCAAAGAAACCCCGTGCGATGGCACTCGCCAATCGCACGCGTGAACGCGGTGAAAAGCTGGCCAGCAAGTTCAACGCCGAAGTGCTTCCGCTGGCCGATCTGCCACAGCGCCTGAGCGAGTTTGATGTGGTGATTTCCTGCACCGCAAGCACCCTGCCGATCATCGGACTGGGCGCGGTTGAGCGGGCGCTGAAAGCGCGCAAGCGGCGGCCGATGTTCATGGTCGACTTGGCGGTCCCGCGCGACATCGAGCCGGAGGTCAGCCGCCTGTCCGATGTCTACCTGTACACCGTCGACGATCTGTCGTCGCTGGTGCAGATTGCTGGTGAGAAACGGCAGGCGGCCGTCCAGCAGGCCGAGGCCATCATCGAGACCGGTGTCCAGGGTTTCGTCAACTGGCTGGGGCAACGCAGCACCGTGCCACTGATCCAGGCGCTGAACGTCCAGGCCGAAGAGTGGCGGGCCGCCGAGCTTGCCCGCGCGCGCAAGCTGCTGGCCAAGGGCGAAAGCATCGATACCGTGCTCGAGTCGCTTTCTCGGGGGCTGACCCAAAAGATGCTGCACGGTCCCCTGGTGGAACTGAATGCAACCGATGGCGGCAACCGCGCCGAGTTGGCGCATACCGTGTCACGCCTGTTTCTGCGAAACAACGGCAACGCGAACAAGGCAACGCCCGCGTCTGGTTCGATCGCCTCCGATTCCGACGCTTCCTCGCTGTAGCGCCACGTCGCCGACCGTGCGACCCGTGGAGCATGTCCGTCATCGGGCCGCACCCCAGGCACCTGTTGAGCGGCACAGCCCCACTCCCGGACTCTGATGAAAGCCTCCCTTCGACAACAGTTCGAACGCCTGGCCTTGCGGCTCAACGAGCTGGAGGCCACGCTCGCCGACCCATCCGTGGCCAGCGACATGCAGCGTTTCCGTGCGCTGAGCCGCGAGCACGCCGAAGCGAACAACGTGGTCGGCCTGTTCCGCCAGTACGAAGCGCGTGAGGCCGATGCGGCGTCGGCACGCACGATCCTGGAACGCTCAGACGATGACCCCGAGATGGCCCAGATGGCTCGCGATGAAGTCATTTCCGCCGAGGCCGAAGCCGAACGGCTGCACCAGGCATTACAGACGGCTTTGCTGCCTCGCGACCCGGACGATGTGCGCAATGCCTTTGTCGAAATTCGCGCCGGCACGGGTGGCGACGAATCGGCGCTGTTCGCAGCCGACATCGCACGCATGTACCTGCGTCACGCCGAGCGCCAGGGGTGGAGGACGGAGCTGATGTCCGAAAGCGTCTCAGACCTTGGTGGCTACAAGGAGGTGGTGATCCGGATCGAAGGCGACGGCGTGTATGGCCGTCTCAAGTTCGAATCCGGCGGACACCGCGTGCAGCGCGTGCCCACCACCGAGACGCAGGGACGCATCCACACCAGTGCCTGCACGGTCGCGGTGCTGCCCGAATCCGATGCCGCCGAGGAGGTCCAGCTCAACCCGGCCGAACTGCGCATCGACACCTTCCGGGCCAGCGGGGCGGGCGGTCAGCACGTCAACAAGACCGACAGCGCGATCCGCATCACGCACCTGCCGACGGGACTGGTGGCTGAGTGCCAAGATGACCGATCACAACACCGCAACAAGGCGAAAGCCATGGCAGTGCTCGTCGCCCGCCTGCGTGACAAGGACCGCAGCGAGCGCGCCGCGAAGGACGCAGCCACACGCAAGGGTTTGATCGGCACCGGCGACCGAAGCGATCGCATCCGCACCTACAACTTCCCACAGGGCCGGCTGACCGATCACCGGATCAACCTGACGCTTTACAAGCTCCAGTCGGTGCTTGACGGCGATCTCGACGAGGTCATGGCAGCACTGCAGGCAGCCAGCGCAGCCGAGCAACTCGCGCTGCTTGAAAGCGGCGAAGCGTGATCGACACTGCGGCATCGGAAGCACGCCCGACCGAATCGCTGTCGATCGCGCAGGCGCTGACTTCAGCGGCGGCCTGCGGCGTCGATCGACTGGATGCACAATGGATGCTTGAGAAGCTGTTCGGCCAGCCACGGACATGGTTGATCGCACACGATGACGCGCTGCTAAGCGAAGACCAACGCGTGCGATACACCCACTGGATAAGCCGCCGCGCGGCCGGCGAGCCGCTGGCCTATCTTTTCGGCGAAAAGGAATTCCATGGGCTCCAATTGCGGGTCGGACCGCATGTCCTGATCCCACGCCCCGACACAGAAACGCTCGTCGAATGGGGGCTGGAGCTGCTGATGGGGGAGTTATCGGCGATCGTGGCGCCCCAGGTCGTCGACCTGGGCACCGGCAGCGGTGCCATCGCACTGGCGATCAAGCGTCGCTGGGCGACGGCAGCTGTGGCGGCCGTCGATCTTGCTGCGTCGGCACTGGAAGTCGCCCGCAGCAACGCCGACGGCCTCGGCTTGACCATGGACCTGGTGCAGGGCAGTTGGTGGTCTGCACTGTCGGGGCGGCGTTTTCACCTGGCACTGTCCAACCCGCCCTACATCGCGCCCGGGGACGAGCATCTGGCCGCGCTTCGGTACGAGCCACAGAGCGCCCTGGTTTCCGGCGAGAACGGCTTGTCGGATCTGCACGAGATCATCGATGACGCGCCGGACCACTTGGCCGCTGGCGGTTGGCTGCTGCTGGAGCATGGTCACGATCAGGCCGAAGCAGTCCGTCAGCGCCTCTGCGTCGTCGGGTTCGAGAACGTGCAGACGCGCATCGACCTGACCGGGCGGGAGCGCTGCTCAGGCGGACGACTCGGCACCCGCTCGCTGGATCGTTAATCACGCTGGCGAAGCGTTATATTTTGTTAGTGAATACACACTTCACGCAGTCCCTAGTTCCGATTGGATGGATATGTGAGGGATTCCCCAACAGGGGGCGCCACTGACCGTGTGCGATGGTCGTAGGATGGAAGTGAGGATATTCGCTTCACATACTTCGGGAGCACGATCATGCGGATGAGATACGCACAAATCGCCACCTTGGCCCTTGTCTTCGCAGGGGCGCCGGTTTGGTGTCAGGAAGGCCAGGGACTTGAGCCGTCCAGCAGCGGATGGCTCGCCGGCCAGTGGCAGGCGCGGATCGAACTCAACCACGGTCTGGGCCACAGCAGTTACGCCGCCCCATACAACATCGCAACCCACGCTCATGGCCTGCAAGGACCCGGACTCAGTATCTTGGGCGATTTCTTCTTCAAATCGTCTGCTTCAGGGACGTCTTCAGCCACTTTCAGCGGATTCCGCGCCACCAGCGGACTGATGGTCGGGCCTCGCAATTTCGGGGCATCCAGCGCTGCTGCGGCCTTGCTGGACGGCAAGAACAGCGACGGCGGAGCTGTGCCCTATTTCGGGGTGGGCTACACCGATCTCCCAAGCCGCACGGGTTGGGGATTCAGCGCCGACTTCGGACTGATGGCGATGAGTCCGCGATCGGCGGTGAAGTTAGGAAACGTACTCACAGGCCCTCAAAGCATTGACGATTTGCTGCGTGATCTGAGGTTGGCGCCACTGCTTCAGCTCGGGGTTTCCTACTCGTTCTGAGTCCCCTGCTCAACAACCAGGAGACGGCAAAGGCCGCGCGATCTCGTGTAATCTCGCGCCTCCTTAAATATGCCTTTGTGGAGAATCCCCATGAACGACGTTCATAAGCGAATCGACGACCTGGTCAAGGGAAATGAGGTGGTCCTCTTCATGAAGGGAACCGCTCAGTTCCCGATGTGCGGTTTCTCCGGCCGAGCCATCCAGATCCTGAAGGCCTGCGGCGCCACGAACGTGAAAACATTCAACGTTCTCGACGATGAAGGAATTCGCCAGGGAATCAAGGGATATGCCAACTGGCCGACGATTCCGCAGTTGTATGTGAAGGGTGAATTCGTCGGCGGTTCGGACATCATGGCCGAGATGCATGAGGCCGGAGAGCTTCAATCCCTGTTGAAGAGCTGAAACCCTCCAACGCCCGGCGCGTGAATCCCACCCCAAGCACTGCGGGTCATCGCCCACGGATCGTGATCGGCATTTCAGGCGCGACCGGAGCAATCTACGCCATTCGCCTCCTTGAACGCTGCCGGGCCTCCGGGTGCGAAACCCACTTGATCGCCAGTTCGGCTGGCGTGCTCAATGTGCATCACGAGCTCGGACTGGACCGAAAAGCACTCGAGCGCCTAGCAGATCACGCCTACAGCCCCGCCGATGTCGGCGCGGCGATTGCCAGCGGCTCCTTTGCCACCCACGCCATGGTTGTCGCGCCCTGTTCTATGAAGACGCTGGCTGCGGTTGCGCACGGGTTGTCCGACAACCTGATGACCCGCGCAGCCGACGTGACACTGAAGGAGCGGCGGCGTCTGGTGCTGATGGTGAGGGAAACCCCGTTCAATCTGGCGCATCTGCGCAACATGACCGCTGTCACGGAGATGGGTGGAATCATCTTCCCACCCTTGCCCGCGTTCTATCTGAGGCCGCAGAGCATCGATGAATTGATCAATGACACCGTGGAGCGCGTGCTGGCGCTGATCGGTGTCGAAGCTGCCTCACCAAAGTCGTGGACTGGCCTGTAATACCGTCGGCAAACGTCAGGCCGACATCACATCCCATTGGCGGCGAGCGCCAAAAACCAGATTGGGATACTCGGGGCGGCCCCGGCTGCCGTTGTAGCGACCCAAAGCCAGGAACTGATCACCGCGCTCGATATCGAGGTAGTGGCGCAGGATCACACAGCCGAAACGCAGGTTCGTCTGCATGTGGAACAGTTTGTCCACCTTGCCATCGCCGATCAAGCGCGCCCAGAACGGCATCACCTGCATATAGCCGCGAGCGCCGACGCTGCTGATCGCGTACTTCCGGAACCCGCTTTCGACCTGGATCAAACCCAGCACCAGCGTCGGGTCCAGGCCCTTGCGCTTGCTCTCGTACCAGACCGTTTCCAGAAACTCGACCCGCGCCTCGTACTCCGCCTTGCGTTTCTTGAGGCGATCGCTGGCCGCGCTCAGCCAGCGCAGGTAAGCCAGCCGCTGCTCCATCGTGTCAAACGATGGTCTGGGCGGTGCGAAGTCACCCACCGCCGCCGAGAGCGCCGTGCGCACGGCGTCGGCCAGCGGCTCTTCGGCCTGGCCGGCCGCCCGTGCATCCGGCCAGTGGAGTGCCACCGCGAGACCCGACATCAAGACAGCGCGTCGACCCAGCGTCATGGCGTCAACTTCTCCATCAGCCAGCCCCGGATCTGGTCGATCGGTACCGGTGTAGATTGCTGGTCCTGCCGCCCCTGGTACTCGACCAGGTTGTCCTTGAGGCTGCGCTCGCCGATCGCGACCCGATGCGGCACGCCGATGAGTTCCCAATCGGCAAACATCGCACCGGGACGTTCTCCGCGATCGTCGAGGGCCACGTCGACACCGGCTTCCAGCAGCGATCGGTGCAACTCGTCGGCCGCCGCTTTCACCTGGGGGAACCGGTCGTATCCGACAGGGCAGATCACCACGGCAAACGGTGCGATGGCCACCGGCCAGATCATGCCGCGCCCGTCGTGGCACTGCTCGACCGCAGCCCCGAGGATGCGGGTGACACCGATTCCGTAGCAGCCCATCTCCATCAGCTTGGGTTTGCCGCTCTCGTCGAGAAACGTCGCCTTCATCGCGGCGCTGTACTTGGTGCCAAGATAAAAGACATGCCCGACCTCGATGCCACGCTGGATCGACAACTCGCCCTGCCCGTCCGGCGAAGGGTCGCCAACCACCACGTTGCGGATGTCGGCGACCTGATGCGGCTCGGGCAGATCGCGCCCCCAGTTCACCCCGGTCAGGTGGCAATCCTCCTCGTTCGCGCCACAGATGAAATCGCTCATCGCCGCGACCGTGCGGTCCACGATCACCTTCACCTGGCTAGACAGCCCGACCGGGCCGAGGTAGCCAGGCTTGCAACCGAAATGCTCGGCGATCTCGGCGGCCGTGGCGAAACGGTGCCCCGCCTTCAATCCAGGCAGCTTGCCCACCTTGACCTCGTTGAGGGCGTGATCGCCGCGAATCAGCAGCAGCCAGACCGTCGTTTTCGTGCCTGTGTCGCCCGGCAACGCTTCATCGGTGGCCAGCACGAGCGACTTGACGGTTGACTGCAGGGGCACGCCCAGAAAGGCGGCCACGTCCTCGCAGGTCGATTTGCGAGGCGTCGGCGTCTTGACCAGCGGTTGCGACGCCGCAGGGCGCTGATCGTTCAACAGCACCGCTTCGGCCAGTTCGACATTGGCGGCGTAGCTCGAGGTGGCGCAATACGCGATCGCGTCTTCACCCGTGTCGGCGATGACCTGGAACTCGTGCGAGCGGTCGCCGCCGATGGCGCCGGTGTCTGCGGCCACCGCGCGGAAGGTCAAGCCCATGCGCTCGAAGACACGCACATAGGCCGCGTACATCGCGTCGTAACTCTTCGCAGCCGACTCGACGTCCCGGTCGAAAGAGTACGCGTCCTTCATCGTGAACTCGCGCCCACGCATCACGCCGAAGCGTGGACGGCGCTCGTCCCGGAACTTGGTCTGAATGTGGAAAAAGCACTTCGGCAGCGCCCGGTAGCTGCGCAATTCCTGGCGCGCGATGTCCGTGATGACCTCCTCGCTGGTCGGCTGGATCACGAAATCGCGGTCGTGGCGGTCTTTGACGCGCAGAAGTTCGGCGCCCATCTTGTCGAATCGACCCGTCTCCTGCCACAACTCGGCCGGCTGAACCAGCGGCATCAGCAGCTCGACGGCACCCGCACGGGCCATCTCCTCGCGAATGATGCCTTCGACCTTGCGAATCACTCTGAGCCCGATTGGCATGTAGGTGTAAATCCCAGCGCTCAGCCGCTTGATGAACCCGGCTCGCAGCATGAGCTTGTGACTGATGACTTCGGCGTCGGCGGGCGCTTCCTTGAGCGTGGAAATGAAGAACTGGGAGACTTTCATCGAGACGGCCGCATTGGGCTTCGGAAAAATGGAGTGGCAAGCGGGCTCAAAGGCCAAGCAAGTACTGGCACGCAAGTGGAGGGTTTGCGTTAGGCCAGCGCGGTGCAATAATGAAAATAACGAGAATTTTGGAGTCGATTATGCTCGACCGTGAGGGGTTCAGACCCAACGTCGGCATCGTCCAGCTCAACCAGAGGAACCAGGTGTTCTGGGGCAAACGGCTCCGGACGCACTCTTGGCAGTTCCCGCAGGGAGGAATCCAGTACGGCGAAACGCCGGAGCAGGCGATGTATCGCGAACTCCACGAAGAGGTGGGGTTGACGTCCGATCATGTCCGCATCCTCGCTCGCACCCGCGACTGGCTTCGCTATGAAGTTCCAGATCGCTTCATTCGCCGCGACGCCCGCGGACATTACCGTGGGCAAAAGCAGATCTGGTTCTTGCTGCAACTGACCGGCAGGGACAGCGACATGAATCTGCGCGCCACCAGCCATCCCGAATTCGACGCCTGGCGCTGGAATGAGTACTGGATACCGCTCGAGGTGGTCATCGAGTTCAAGCGCGATGTCTATCAGATGGCGCTGACCGAACTCTCGAAGTTCATACCAAAACTTGGCCAACATGGTCGGTTCATGCGGGGCAGTTCGAGGGTCGAAGGCGATTCCGCCGATCCGGCGATGACTCCACTCGTACCGGAACTCGGCATCGAGAACGATGTGCTGCCCTTGGATGCGAAGGAGCCGCCACCGGAGATCAAGCCGGCAGCCTGATCCGATCTGCACCGATCTGAACAAATCTCGTCTCCGGCGCGACGCGTCCACATGACGCCGGTCCAACCAGGGACGTGCATCAAAGGAGGACGAGATTGTCCCGGTGGATCATTTCAGGTTCGCCGGAGAAGCCGAGGATCCTCTCGAACTCTCCCGATGGCTTGCGTGCGATCAGCCTGGCTTCGCTGCTGGCGTAATTGGCCAACCCGCGCGCCACCTCGCAGCCGGTGGGGTCCAGCACCGCAATGACATCCCCACGATGGAATTCGCCATCGACATCGACGATACCGATCGGCAGCAGACTCTTTCCGCTCTCTCTAATTTTCAGGGCGGCGCCAACATCGATGGTCACCGAGCCACGCAACTTCAGGTGATCGACCATCCACTGCTTGCGGGCGGTCATCTTGGGAGTCTGCGCAGACAGTGCCGTACCGATCGCCTCGCCCGCGCACAGCCGAATCAATACGTCGGGCTCGCGACCCCAGGTGATGATCGTGCTGGCGCCACTGCTAGCCGCACGCTTGGCAGCCAGGATCTTCGTGATCATGCCGCCACGGCCAATCGACGTCCCCGCACCACCAGCCATTTTCTCCAAAGCGGGATCACCTGCGATGGCCTGGTGGATGAACCGCGCCGTGGTGCTCTTGCGAGGGTCCTCCGAGTACAAGCCGGCCTGATCGGTCAGGATAATGAGCGCATCCGCCTCGATCAGGTTCGCGACCAGGGCACCCAGAGTGTCGTTGTCGCCGAACTTGATCTCGTCGTTGACGACCGTGTCGTTCTCGTTGATGACCGGAATCACCTTCAACCCCAGCAGCGTCAGCAGCGTCGATCGCGCATTCAGATACCGCTCCCGATCGGCCAGATCGGCATGGGTGAGCAGCACCTGCGCACTGCCAATGCCATGCTCGCGAAGCTTGGATTCGTACATCTGGGCCAAACCCATTTGACCCACGGCAGCAGCAGCTTGAAGTTCGTGAAGTTGCTTGGGGCGCGTCGTCCAGCCCAGGCGTTTCATGCCTTCGGCGATCGCACCACTCGACACCATCACGACCTCTCGGCCTTGTGAAGCAAGCACCGCCAACTGACGACACCAGTTGCTGACGGCATCGGCATCCAGGCCGCGCCCGTCGTTCGTCACGAGGCTGGAGCCAACCTTGACAACGATGCGACTGGCGCGCTTGAGAGAGTCGGTCATGAAACACCGGGATCGGCATCGTCGCCGGTGAACCGTGGATCGGGGTCGAGAGCGACAACGTTCTTGAGTCTGGCAACGTGGTCGTAGATGGCGCGAATCAGTGGCTCACATCCCTCGCGCGTCAGCGCAGAGATCTGAAAGACCGGGCCTTTCCACTTGAACCGCTTAACGAAGTCGTCAACGCGCCGGCGGCGATCTTCCTCCGGCACCATGTCGAGCTTGTTGAGAACCACCCAGCGCGGCTTGTCGTAAAGCGAAGCGTCGTACTTCTGCAACTCGCGAACGATTGCTTTCGCCTGCGCGACGGGATCCACGGCCTCGTCGAAAGGAGCGAAATCGACCAGATGCAGTAACAGGTGCGTACGCTGCAAGTGCCGCAAGAAAAGATGGCCGAGTCCCGCGCCCTCGGCCGCTCCTTCGATCAGGCCCGGAATGTCGGCCACCACGAAACTTTGCTCCGGTGCCACACGCACAACACCAAGATTGGGATGCAGCGTGGTGAACGGATAGTCGGCGATCTTCGGTCTGGCATTCGAGATAGCCGCGATCAGCGTCGACTTACCGGCGTTGGGCATGCCCAGCAGGCCCACGTCGGCCAGGACCCGCAACTCCAGACGCAAGCGGAACTGCTCGCCTGGCCAGCCCGGCGTCTTCTGCCGAGGCGCCCGGTTTGTGCTGGTCTTGAAATGCAGGTTGCCGAAACCACCATCGCCGCCTTTGGCAAGCAGGACCCTCTCGTCAGGCACCAGCAACTCCGCAATCACCTGATCGGTTTCGGCATTGGTGATGATCGTTCCCATGGGCATACGCAGAACGATGTCTTCGGCTGCCGCTCCGAACTGATCGGAACCTCGACCATTTTCTCCGCGGCGCGCCTCATGCCGACGTGCATATCGGAAGTCGATGAGCGTGTTGAGATTGCGATCCCCCACGGCAAAGACGCTACCGCCACGCCCCCCATCACCGCCGTTAGGGCCGCCGAACGGGATAAATTTCTCTCGGCGAAAGCTCATGCAGCCGTTGCCACCGTCCCCGGCGGCAATGTCTATCGTGGCTTCATCAACGAATTTCATGGGCGAGAGAACGCGTGTTGTTGCTGCAAGGGGGCTGGATTAAGCCAGCACTTGAAATCAATGGCGAGCGAAAACATGAGTTTGGACCGTTCGTCCACCGAGTAGCGACATGCAATCGCCCGCTCCCAAATAAGAAAGCCCCGGCAAGCCGGGGCTCTTCGATGCATCACAGCTTTATCAGACTGCCTTGATGCTCACGGTGCGGCGATTTCGCGGACCCTTGACGGCAAAAACGACTTCACCATCGACCAACGCGAACAAAGTGTGATCCTTGCCGACACCAACATTGGTTCCAGGGTGGAATTGGGTTCCACGCTGGCGAACGATGATCGAACCAGCAGGAATCGATTCGCCGCCGAATGTCTTGACGCCGAGCATTTTCGGCTGTGAGTCCCGGCCGTTCCGCGTGGAACCGCCGCCTTTTTTCTGTGCCATGGTTTAACCCTTGAATTTTTGAGAGCTTCAGCCGTTGACGGCGCGGATTTCAATTTCCGTGAACGCCTGGCGGTGGCCCTGACGCTTCTGGTAGTGCTTGCGGCGACGCATCTTGAAAATGCGCACCTTGTCGTGCCGACCCTGCGCCGTCACTGTGGCGGTGACTGTCGCACCCGACACGAGCGGACTTCCGATCTGCAGGTCGGCGCCACTGCCGATCGCCAGCACGTGATCCAGCGTGATTTCTTGGCCCACGTCCGCAGTGATCTGCTCGATTTTGAGTTTTTCGCCAGCGGCAACCCGATACTGCTTACCGCCGGTCTTGATGACTGCGTACATTTCAGCCCTTTCAATTGAATTTTCGCGTGCACCGCCGGATGGACAGGCGACACATTGCACAACCGCGCATTGTATCCGGAAAATTTGCATTGGCGCTAGCACTCTGCCGAAGTACTTGCCATCGAAGGCAGTGCAGGTGCTGCATTTCTATAATTCGCTTTTTATGCCAAAAGGACAGCGTGCGCGCCGAACTCACAGCCTGCTCTGAAGAACACCATGCCAGCGCCGACGGTGACATGGACGCAGAGATGAAAGAGGTTGACGCCGTCATCCGGAGACGCTTGGCATCTGAGGTCGCGCTGATCAACCAGATCTCCAAGTACATCATCGGCGCCGGAGGCAAGCGAATCAGGCCGCTGCTGGTTCTACTGTTCTCGAGGGCGCTCGGGTTTCAGGGAGCTGAGCGGTTTGAGTTGGCCGCAACGGTCGAATTCATCCATACCGCCACGTTGCTGCATGACGACGTCGTCGACGAGTCTGATCTGCGCCGTGGCCGCAAATCGGCCAACGCGATTTTCGGGAATGCGGCGAGCATCCTGGTCGGAGACTTCGTCTACTCCCGAGCCTTCCAGATGATGGTATCTGTGAACCGCATGAGGGTGCTGCAAGTGCTTTCGGACGCCACCAACGTCATCGCCGAAGGCGAAGTGCTGCAGTTGATGAACATGCACGACCCTGACCTGCAAGTCGACGATTACCTGAAAGTGATCCGCTTCAAGACAGCCAAATTGTTTGAAGCGAGCGCCCGACTGGGCGCCGTGCTGGCCGACGCCCCCGACTACGTTGAGGATGCCTGCGCCGATTTCGGTCGCTCGCTCGGTACGGCCTTTCAGCTCATCGACGACCTGCTCGACTACGAAGGCTCAACCCAAGACTTGGGCAAGAACGTTGGCGACGACCTGCGCGAGGGCAAGCCCACGCTGCCCTTGCTGCTGGCGATGCAACGGGGAACACCGGACGAGCGTGAACTGATTCGCGGTGCGATTCAGCATGGTGAAGTTGAGCGGCTCGCGGAAGTAATCGAAATAGTGGGGCGAACCGGAGCGCTTCAAGCCACTAGGGACGCAGCGCGTGAACAGGTTGAACATGCGAAAGGCCGCTTGGCAGCATTGCCGCCGTCAATTCACCGAGATGCTCTGATAAAGTTATGCACGAACTCGGTGGAACGGTCGTCATGATGTCACTGTCAGTGGCCCGCGATTCGAAATTGAGCTTCGGGGTGTAGCTTAGCCTGGTAGAGCGCTACGTTCGGGACGTAGAGGCCGGAGGTTCGAATCCTCTCACCCCGACCAATCCAGGGGGTCCGATCAGGCGGCAATCCATTCGGCACTTGAATATTCGAGATCGGCATTGAATGGCAGACACTCTCGCTGAAGCCCCGCAATCTGCGCTTTCAGGCGTGGCCAGGGTTCTCGTCCATGCGGGAAAACTGAACGAAAAGACTGCCGAAGCGCTGGTCAAGTCGGCACGCGAAAAGAAAGTCAGTTTCGTTGCTGCGGTGATCGCGGCAGGTACCGTTTCTCCCGCAGATCTCGCGCACACCTTGTCGACAGCGCTTGCCCTGCCGTTGCTCGACCTGAATGCGGTCGACGCCCAGAAACTTCCCCGCAACATCGTCGACGTCAAGCTGGCGTCCGAATATCAGTTGGTGGTCCTCGGAAAGCGCGGCGGTCGCGTATTCATCGGAGGCGCCGATCCGACGGACCAAGAAGCGGTCGAGCGCATCAAGTTCGCAACGCAGCTGACGCCGGAATGGGTCATCGTCGAGCACGACAAGCTTTCGAAGATCGTTGAAGCCAATGGCACGAGTGCCGCAGAAACACTGGAGTCCATGTCTTCCGGTGACTTCGAGTTCGATGTCACCGACGAGACCGCCACCCAGGAAACCGCCGAAGCGGCGCCAGACGTCGAAGATGCCCCGGTTGTGCGTTTCCTGCAGAAGATGCTGATCGACGCCATCAACGCGCGCGCATCCGACCTGCACTTCGAGCCCTATGAGTACCACTACCGCGTGCGATTCCGCATCGATGGCGAGTTGCGCGAAATCACGCAGCCGCCGATCGCCATCAAGGACAAGTTGTCCTCCCGCATCAAGGTGATTTCGCGCCTGGACATCGCAGAAAAGCGCGTCCCGCAAGATGGACGAATGAAGCTGAAGTTCGGCAGCAAGTCCATCGACTTCCGTGTGAGCACGCTGCCAACCCTGTTCGGCGAGAAGATCGTGATCCGGATTCTGGATTCGTCCAGCGCCAAGCTCGGCATCGAGGCCCTCGGATACGAAAAAATAGAGCGGGACCGCTTGATCCACTGCATCCACCGACCGTACGGCATGGTGTTGGTCACGGGTCCGACGGGCTCGGGGAAGACGGTCTCGCTGTACACCTGCCTGAACATACTCAATCAGCCGGGCGTCAACATTTCGACAGTAGAAGATCCGGCTGAAATCAATTTGCCAGGTATCAACCAGGTCAACGTCAATGACAAGGCGGGGCTCAATTTCGCGGCGGCCCTGAAATCGTTCCTGCGTCAAGACCCGGACATCATCATGGTGGGCGAGATTCGCGACCTGGAAACGGCTGACATCGCGATCAAGGCGGCGCAGACGGGTCACATGGTGATGTCGACCCTGCACACCAACGATGCCCCGACCACCTTGACACGCTTATTGAACATGGGTGTCGCGCCGTTCAACATCGCATCCAGCGTGCTGCTGATCACAGCCCAGCGGCTGGCGCGCAAGCTGTGCGAGAGCTGCAAGGCACCTGCCACTTACCCACAAGAGGCCATGCTGAAGGCCGGCTACACCGAAAGCGAGATCAACGGAAGTTGGACGCCCTACCGCGCGGTGGGATGCTCAGCATGCTCCAATGGTTATCGGGGACGGGTCGGCATCTACCAGGTGATGCCGATCACCGAAGAGATCCAGCGCATCATCCTGACGGAAGGAACTGCCGTCGACATCGCTCATCAAGCCGAGCGCGAAGGCGTGCGGAACCTCCGTCAATCGGGGCTGGTGAAGGTTCGCAACGGCCTCACGACACTCGAAGAAGTGATTTCGGTCACGAACGAGTGATTGGCGCTGAATAAATCGACCGCCAGGTCGATAACGACGTGGGTGGATCAAGAGCTCCGGAGGTTTCATGGCGACTGCAGCGGCCGCGAAAAGCATCAAAGACATCGTTTTCGAGTACGAAGGCAAGGACAAGAACGGCAAGATCGTTCGCGGTGAGATGCGTGCCGGTGGCGAAGCGATGGTCAGCGCCAGTCTGCGTCGCCAGGGAATACTGACCACCAAGATCAAGAAGCGCCGCATGAGCGGTGGGCGCTCCATCAAGCAGAAGGACATTGCGATCTTCACGCGGCAGCTGTCCACGATGATGCGGGCGGGTGTGCCGCTGATTCAATCATTCGACATCGTCGCGCGGGGAAGTCCGAATCCTCGTCTCACCAAGCTGCTGACTGATATCCGCTCCGATGTGGAGACCGGCACCAGCCTGTCGTCGGCTTTCCGCAAGTACCCGCTGTACTTCGACGCGCTGTATTGCAACCTCGTCGAAGCCGGCGAAGCTGGCGGCATCCTGGATGCCCTGCTCGACCGCCTGGCCATCTACCAGGAAAAGACGATGGCGATCAAGAACAAGATCAAGTCCGCCTTGATCTACCCGATCGCCGTGCTGGTTGTCGCCTTCGTGGTGCTGGCGGTGATCATGATTTTCGTGATCCCGGCTTTCAAGGACGTGTTCTCGTCGTTCGGAGCGGACCTGCCAGCGCCCACGCTGGTCGTGATCGCCATGTCCGAGTTCTTCGTCAAGTACTGGTGGGCGATCTTCGGCTTCCTGGGCGGTGGCACGTACTTCTTCCTCGAATCGTGGAAACGGTCCGAGAAGATGCAAAAAGCCATGGACCGCCTGCTGCTGCGCGTCCCGGTGTTCGGCGACCTGGTCAACAAATCGGCGGTGGCGCGCTGGACGCGCACGCTGTCGACGATGTTTGCCGCCGGGGTGCCGCTGGTCGAGGCTCTTGACTCGGTGGGTGGCGCTTCTGGCAATGCTGTGTTCGCCGAAGCCACCGAAGCAATCCAGAAGGACGTGTCCACCGGAGCCTCACTCACCACATCGATGCAGACCACGGGCGTGTTCCCGAACATGGTGCTTCAGATGTGCGCCATCGGCGAAGAGTCCGGCTCGCTCGACCAGATGCTCGGCAAGGCTGCCGAGTTCTATGAGGACGAGGTGGACGAAGCGGTCAAGGGCCTGTCGAGCCTGATGGAACCGTTCATCATCGTGATCCTCGGCACGCTGATCGGCGGCATCGTCGTGTCGATGTACCTGCCCATCTTCAAAATCGGCCAGGTCGTCTGAAGCAAGCAATCTTGTGTGCAGAACGTCAACGAAACGTTCAGTTGCTCATCGAAGTTTGCAGTGACTTTTCAGTGCGTGGTCACCAACAGATCGGTGAGAAATCACTAACAAAAAGAGTACTCGGACTTGCTCCAGTCGGTCCTGGCCAGGTCGACAAGAAGCAGGCGGTGCGCCTGCTCCGGGAACCTGAGGGGCGTACGTCAAGCAATCACCGTCAGCTTGGCGACCGACAGCGCCAGCCACTTCATGCCGTGGCGGCCGAAGTTGACCTGGGCCCGCGCGTCGTCGCCACTGCCCTCCAGCGTGACGATCACGCCCTCGCCGAACTTGGTGTGGAACACGCTCTGGCCTGACTTCAGGCCGTGCGATGGGGCCTTCGGAATGACCGACGGCGTCGCCGTGGCCACGCGCCCGGCGCCGACGATCGACCCCAGGCCCGATCCGCGCGCCCAGGCTGCCTGGTAGTCGCGGGCGAAGCCCGAGCCGAAGGCCTGGTTGCGCGGCGTGATCCACTTCAGCGCGGCCTCGGGCAGCTCATCGAAGAAGCGGCTCTTGATGTTGTAGCGGGTCTGGCCGTGCAGCATGCGGGTCTGGCTGCAACTCAGGTACAGCCGCTTGCGCGCCCGCGTGATCGCGACGTACATCAGCCGCCGTTCCTCTTCCAGCCCGTCGAGGTCGGACACGCTGTTCTCGTGCGGAAACAGGCCCTCCTCCAGACCGGTGATGAACACCGCGTCGAACTCCAGGCCCTTGGCCGCGTGCACCGTCATCAGCTGGATCGCGTCCTGCCCGGCCTGCGCCTGGTTGTCGCCGGCTTCGAGCGACGCATGCGTCAGGAAAGCGGCCAGCGGCGACATGATCTCGCCGGTTTCTGCATCCGGGGTGGTGATCAGCGACGCGATGCCGCCGAGCACTTCCGGCGATTCAGGCGTTGTCGAAGCTGCATCGACACCGAGCCCCGACAGCACCTTCGTCAGCTCCGCATCGGCACCCATCGGCATCGGCGCCCCGAACTCATCGACCGGCAGCGCCACCGCGTCCTTGCCAAACCCTTCCTGCGTGACGAACGCCTCAGCCGCGTTGACCAGTTCGTCCAGGTTCTCGAGCCGGTCCTGGCCTTCCTTGTCGCTGCGGTAGAAATCGACCAGGCCCGACGCCTTCAGCATGTGCTCGATGATCTCGCGCAGCGTCAGCCCGCGCGTGGCCTCGCGCATCGCGTCGACCTTGGCGACGAAGGCCTGCACGTTGCCGCCGCCCTTGCCTGTCACCGCACCGACGCTTTGATAGAGGCTGCGCCCGCTGGCGCGTGCAGCGTCCTGCAACAACTCGATGGTGCGTGCCCCGATGCCGCGCGTCGGGAAATTGACGACACGCAGGAAGCTGGTGTCGTCGTTCGGGTTCTCGATCAGCCGCAGGTAGGACAGCGCATGCTTGACCTCGGCGCGCTCGAAGAAGCGCAAGCCGCCGTACACCTTGTACGGAATGCTGGCGTTGAACAGCGCGCTCTCCAGCACCCGGCTCTGCGCGTTGCTGCGGTACAGCAGCGCGATGTCGCGACGCGCCACGCCGTCGCGGTGCAGCTGCTGCGCTTCCTCGATGAACCACTGCGCTTCGGCGAAGTCGCTGGTGGCTTCGAAGACACGAATCTGTTCACCCGGACCGGCCTCGGTGCGCAGGTTCTTGCCCAGACGGCGCGAGTTGCGCGAGATCAGCTCGTTGGCCGCATCGAGGATGTGGCCGTAGCTGCGGTAGTTGCGCTCCAGCTTGATGACCTGCTGCACCCGGAACTCGCGCTCGAAGTCGGCCATGTTGCCGACCTGGGCACCGCGAAAGGCATAGATGCTCTGGTCGTCGTCGCCCACCGCCAGCACCGCCGTTCCGTTCGGTCCCGGCGGGCCGGCGAACATCTTGAGCCAGGCGTACTGCAGCCGGTTGGTGTCCTGGAACTCGTCGACCAGAATGTGGCGGAAACGAAGCTGGTAATGCTCGCGCAGCGGCGCGTTGTCGCGCATCAGCTCGTAGGTGCGCAGCATCAGCTCGGCGAAATCGACGACACCTTCGCGCTGGCATTGCTCCTCGTAGGCCTGGTAGACCTGCACCAGCACGCGGCTCTGTTCGTCCCGCACCTCGACGTCCTTCGGGCGCAGGCCTTCCTCCTTCTGCGCCGCGATGAACCAGGTGGTGTTCTTCGGCACGAAGCGCTCTTCGTCGAGCTTCATTCCCTTGATGACGCGCTTGACGGCCGACAGCTGGTCGGATGAATCGAGGATCTGAAAGCCCTGCGGCAGCCCGGCGAGCTTCCAGTGCGCGCGCAGGAAGCGGTTGCACAGCCCGTGGAAGGTGCCGACCCACATGCCACGCACCGGCACCGGCAGCATCGCGGACAGCCGCGTCAGCATTTCCTTTGCGGCCTTGTTGGTGAAGGTCACCGCCAGCACGCCGCCGGGCGACAGCTGGCCGGTCTGGATCAGCCAGGCGATGCGCGTGGTCAGCACCCGCGTCTTGCCCGAACCCGCACCGGCGAGGATCAGCGACGGCCGCGCCGGCAAGGTGACGGCGGCCAGTTGCTCCGGATTGAGCCCGCGCAGCAGGTTGTCGGACGACGGCACCGCGAGGCCGGGTGCGCCATCGATCTCGCCGGTTGCCGCACTGATGGCACCCGACGGCTCGTCTTCTTCGAACAGCGGGATCGACGGGTCGTCGTGCGGGGCGACGCCGGGGCTTTCGAAAGAGGTGGGCATCGACGGATTCTAGAAGCCGCCCTCCTACAATTCGGCCTCCGTTTTTCTGCTCTCCGGCGCCCGATTCTGCGGCGCCCAACCCGGTGTCCCCATGACCGAACTGGCCAAGTCCTTCGAACCCGCCGCCATCGAGGCCCACTGGGGGCCGCTGTGGGAACAAAGCGGCGTCTACGAGCCGACGCTCGATGCCTCTAAGCCCTCGTTCTCGATCCAGCTGCCGCCGCCCAACGTCACCGGCACGCTGCACATGGGCCATGCGTTTAACCAGACGATCATGGATTCACTCACCCGTTATCACCGAATGAGGGGCGACAACACGCTGTGGTTGCCAGGCACCGACCATGCCGGCATCGCCACGCAGATCGTCGTCGAGCGCCAGTTGCAGGAGCAGGGACAGAGCCGTCACGACCTCGGTCGCCCCAATTTCGTCGCCAAGGTGTGGGACTGGAAGCAGCAGTCGGGCTCGACCATCACGCAGCAGATGCGCCGCATGGGCGACAGCGTGAGCTGGAAGCACGAGTACTTCACGATGGACGACAAGATGTCGGCTGTCGTCACGGAGACATTCGTGAGATTGCACAAAGACGGGCTGATCTACCGGGGCAAGCGGCTGGTCAACTGGGACCCGGTGCTGAAGTCGGCGGTGTCCGACCTCGAGGTCGAGAGCGAGGAGGAAGACGGCTCGCTGTGGCACATCCGCTATCCGCTGGAAGATGGCTCGGGCGATCTGGTGGTGGCCACCACGCGACCCGAGACGATGCTCGGCGACGTCGCAGTCATGGTGCATCCGGAGCACGAGCGCTACCTCGCCCTGATCGGCAAGCGGGTCACGCTGCCGCTGTGCGGCCGGACGATCCCCGTGATTGCCGACGACTACGTCGATCGCGCGTTCGGCACCGGCGTCGTCAAGGTCACGCCGGCACACGACGTCAACGACTACGCGGTCGGCCAGCGACACGGCCTGCCGATCATCGGCGTGCTGACACTCGATGCGGTGATCAACGAGAACGCGCCCGAGGCCTATCGCGGACTCGACCGCTTCGTCGCCCGCAAGCGCGTCGTGGCGGATTTGGAAGCGCGGGGCTTCCTGGTCGAGGTCAAGAAGCACAAGCTGATGGTGCCGCGCTGCGCGCGCACCGGGCAGGTCATCGAGCCGATGCTGACCGACCAGTGGTTCGTCGCGATGACGAAGGCGGGGCCGGACGGGAAAAGCATCGCGCAGAAAGCGATCGACGCGGTCGAGACCGGCGCCGTCAAGTTCGTGCCCGAGCAGTGGGTCAACACCTACGACCAGTGGATGAAGAACATCACCGACTGGTGCATCTCGCGCCAGCTGTGGTGGGGGCATCAGATCCCGGCGTGGTACGGCACGGACGGCGAGCTGTTCGTCGCGACAAATGAAGACGAGGCGCGGGCCAAGGCGATGGCCGCTGGCTACACCGGCGAATTGACCCGCGACCCGGACGTGCTCGACACCTGGTATTCGTCGGCGCTGATCCCGTTCTCGTCACTGGGCTGGCCCGAGAAGACGAAGGAGCTGGACCTGTTCCTGCCGTCGAGCGTGCTGGTCACCGGCTACGACATCATCTTCTTCTGGGTCGCCCGGATGATCATGATGACGACGCACTTCACCGGCCAGGTGCCGTTCCACCACGTCTACATCCACGGCCTGGTGCGCGATGCGCAGGGCAAGAAGATGAGCAAGTCCGAGGGCAACGTGCTCGACCCGGTCGACCTGATCGACGGCATCGCGCTGGCCCCGCTGCTCGACAAGCGCACCGTCGGCCTGCGCAAGCCCGAGACCGCGCCGCGCGTGCGCAAGGAGACCGAGAAGGAGTTCCCGGACGGTATCCCGGCCTTCGGCGCCGATGCGCTGCGCTTCACCTTCGCGTCGCTGGCCAGCCTGGTCCGCAGCATCAACTTCGACCCGAAGCGCTGCGAGGGTTACCGCAATTTCTGCAACAAGCTCTGGAACGCGACGCGCTTCGTGCTAATGAACTGCGAAGGTCAGGATTGCGGGCTGGCCGAACACACGAAAGCCCAATGCGAACCCGGTGGACCGGCCTACAAGTATTTGACGTTCTCGCAGGCCGATCGCTGGATCACCAGCGAACTGCAGCGCGTCGAGGCGGCCGTCGAGCAGGGCTTTGCCGACTACCGGCTCGACAACGTGGCGAACGCGATCTACTCCTTCGTCTGGGACGAGTACTGCGACTGGTACCTCGAGATCGCGAAGGTGCAGATCCAGACCGGTGACGAGTCGGCCCAGCGCGCCACGCGCCGCACGCTGATCCGCGTGCTGGAAACGGTGCTGCGGCTGCTGCACCCGATCACGCCCTTCATCACCGCCGAGCTGTGGGAGCGCGTCGCGGTGGTCGCCGGTCGCAAGGCAGCGGGTTCGGCCGACAGCCTGGTCACGGCGCCCTACCCGAAGGCCCAGTTCGAACGCATCGACGCGACGGCCGATGCCTGGGTCGCACAGCTCAAGGGCATGGTCGGCGCATGCCGACGTTTGCGCAGCGAGATGAGCCTGTCGCCCGACAAGCGCGTGCCGCTGCTGGCACTCGGTGACACGGCCTTCGTGCAGGCCGCCACGCCGCTGCTGAAGGTGCTGGCCAAGGTCTCGGACGTGCAAGTGCACACCGATGAAGCGGCCTACGCGCAGGCCACGCTCAACGCGCCGGTGGTCGAGTTCGGTGGCACGCGACTCGCGCTGCATGTCGAGATCGACGTCGCCGCCGAGACCGAACGCCTGCGCAAGGAGATCGCGCGACTCGACGGTGAAATCGTCAAAGGAACGGCAAAGCTGTCCAACGAAAGCTTCGTGGCCCGCGCGCCAGCGGCCGTGGTGGCTCAAGAACAGGCGCGCATGGCCGAATACACCGCCACGCGCGATCGATTGCAGGCCCAGATGGAACGGCTTTCGGCAACAGCTTGACTCCCGCTTCGGACCGAATCAAACCGTTACGTTGCGGTCCTGTCTGACAAGCCGGCGTCATTTGTGCGTGTGAGAATGAAAAATCAAACAAGTGGCCCGCCTTGACGACAGGAGTGCGTAGATGAAGATCAACAAAGCCATCTTTCCGGTAGCCGGACTCGGTACGAGATTCCTTCCGGCCACCAAGGCCCAACCCAAGGAAATGCTGCCCGTCGTCGACAAGCCGCTGATCCAATACGCCGTTGAAGAGGCCTACGCCGCCGGGATCCGGCAGATGATCTTCGTCAACGGGCGCAACAAGCGCGCGATCCCGGATCACTTCGACACCGCCTACGAGCTGGAAGCCGAGCTCGAAGCTGCCGGCAAGCAGGAATTGCTGGACCTGGTGCATTCGATCAAGCCTGATGACATGGAGTGCATCTACATCCGGCAACCCAAGGCCCTGGGCCTGGGCCACGCGGTGCTGTGCGCGCAGTGCGTGGTCGTCAACGAGCCGTTCGCGGTGCTGCTGGCCGACGACCTGATGGTCGGCAAGCCGCCTATCCTGAAGCAGATGGTCGACCGCTTCGCCGACTGGCAGGCCTCGATCATCGCGGTGCAGGAGGTGCCCGACGACCAGACGCGCCGTTACGGCATGGTGGCCGGCACGCCGGTCAACGACCGGATGATGGACATGACCCACATCGTCGAGAAGCCAGCGCCGGAAGACGCGCCGTCACGCCTGGGCGTGGCCGGCCGCTACATCCTGACGCCGGGCATCTTCAAGGAAATCGCCGGCCTGCCACGCGGGGTCGGCGGCGAGATTCAACTGACCGACGGCATCGCCGCGCTGATGCGTCGCGAAAAGGTCTTTGCTTTCCGCTACGAAGGCCGACGCTACGACTGCGGCAGCAAGGAAGGATTCCTGGAGGCCAACGTGGAGCTGGCCTTGATGCACCCGCAACTGGGGCCGGGGTTTCGCGCCTACCTGAAGACGCTGGAGCTCTGAAACGCCGCGTTCAGCGCCTGCGCAGCAGGTGCACGAACTCGTCAGCACCGCTCGACTGTTCGACCAGTTCATTGCCGGTCTGCTTGGCAAAGGCCTGGAAGTCGCGCATCGATCCGGGATCGGTCGACACCACCTTCAGCACCTCGCCGCTCGCCATGTCCGCCAGCGCCTTCTTGGCTTTCAGGATCGGCAGCGGGCAATTGAGACCGCGGGTGTCGAGTTCTTTCTGGATCAGGATCATCGGTGGGCTCCGCTGTGCCGTTCGAATTCTAGGGATCAGACCGGGAACACGCCGGTCGACAGGTAGCGGTCTCCGCGATCGCAGACGATGAAGACGATGGTCGCGTTCTCGACCGTCTTTGACAGCTCCAGTGCGACCCAGCAGGCACCTGCCGCAGAAATGCCGGCGAAGATCCCTTCCTCGCGCGCCATGCGCCGGGCCATCTCTTCGGCATCGGTCTGACTGACCGATGCGGTCTCGTCGATGTGCGTCGGGTCGTAGATCTTCGGCAGGTAGGCCTCGGGCCACTTGCGTATGCCCGGAATGCGCGAGCCTTCGCTGGGTTGTGCGCCGATGACGCGCACCGCCGGGTTCTTTTCCTTGAGATAGCGAGAAGTGCCGGTGATGGTGCCGGTGGTGCCCATCGCGCTGACGAAGTGCGTGATCTGGCCGGCGGTGTCGCGCCAGATCTCGGGGCCGGTGGTTTCGTAGTGCACGCGCGGGTTGTCGGCGTTGGCGAACTGGTCGAGCACGACACCCTTGCCGTCGCGCTGCAACTGGTCCGCCAGATCGCGCGCGTGCTCCATGCCGCCGGAACGCGGCGTCAGCATCAGCTCGGCGCCGAAGGCGCGCATGGTCTGCGCGCGTTCGATCGACAGGTCCTCCGGCATGATGAGCAGCATGCGGTAGCCGCGGATCGCCGCGGCCATCTCCAGCGCGATGCCGGTGTTGCCCGAGGTGGCTTCGATCAGCGTGTCGCCAGGCTTGATGTCGCCGCGCTCTTCGGCGCGACGGATCATGCTGATGGCCGGCCGGTCCTTGACCGACCCTGCCGGGTTGTTGCCTTCGAGCTTGCCCAGGATCACGTTGCCACGGCGTGCGGCATCGGCACCCGGCAATCGAGCCAGCCGCACCAGCGGCGTGTTGCCGATCAAGTCTTCGAGCGAGGGATAGATCGGCTGCTTCTTGGCCATGCGACAAGGGATGGATAAGCGGTCGGTCTGCTGTCATGGATGCGGCATTGCACCGCAAAGACAAACACGAAAATCTGGATGGTGCCTCCGGTCGGAATCGAACCGACACTCCGTTAAGAACCGGATTTTGAGTCCGGCGCGTCTACCAATTCCGCCACAGAGGCCCAGCGCAGACCTCGATTATTCCACAGCCCCCCATCACCGCGCAGTGGCCCTCGGCCAGGTTGTGGAATCGAGTCCGAATCAAGTCCGGTTACGCTCGCGGCTCGCTAGAAGAACACATCGAACACAGGATCTCGCGCATGCCCACGATGCCACCCATCACCCAAGCCCTGCTGCTGATCAACATCGCGGCGTTCTGCATCGACGGGTTCTTAGGGCCCTGGTTCACGCGCTTGTTGGCGCTGTGGCCGGTGGGGCACGGCTTCCTGCCGTGGCAGGTCGTCACCTACGCGTTCCTGCACGGCGGCCTCGGCCACCTGTTCTTCAACATGCTGGGCCTGTGGATGTTCGGCTCCGAGCTCGAACGCGTCTGGGGCCCGAAGCGCTTCATCCAGTTCTACGCGGCCAGCGTGCTGGCGGCGGCCGCAGCGCAATTGCTGGTCACGGCCTTGCTGGGATCGACCTATCCGACGGTCGGCGCGTCGGGCGGCCTGTTCGGACTGCTGCTCGCATTCGGCATGATGTTTCCGAACCGAACCATCATGCCGCTGTTCCCGCCGATCCCGATGAAGGCCAAGGTGTTCGTCGCGCTGTACGGCGGGCTGGAACTGCTGCTGGGCGTGTTCGGCAGCAGCTCTGGCGTGGCGCATTTTGCGCACCTCGGCGGCATGCTCGGCGGGTTCCTGATGTTCCGCTACTGGCGCGGGCAATCGCCGTTCGGGCGCCGGCACTGAGCAGCCCGCAGCTTCAGAGGCCGTCGCGCACCGTCGGGTAGCGCAGCTTCAGGCGCAGTTCGCGTTTCAGGCGCTGGTTGTCGAGCCGGCGTGATTCGCTCATGAAGCTCAGCAGCATCGGCGACAGGCGCTCGTGCGCTTCGGCCCGCGTGATGCGAGGCGGGCGTGGCAGACCGCACAGGTCGGCGGCCAGATCGAAGTAGTCGCCCATCGTCAGGTCGGTGTCGTCGCAGGCATGAACAACACGCTGTGGCAAGGCCCGCGTCAGCGCAGCAACGCAGGCCCGCGCCAGGTCATCGGCATGGATGTGGTTGGTGTAGACGTCGTCTTCGGCGCGCAGCACCGCGGTGCCACGCAGCAGGCGCTCACGCGGGTGACCTCCGTCGCGATCGGGCGCGTAGATGCCCGGGATGCGCAGGATCGCGATGCGTGCACCGTGCGCCCTACCGTACCAGCGCAGCCGCGACTCGGCATCGACACGGCGGCGAGCCCGATCGGTTCTCGGATTCACCGCGCGAGTTTCATCGAAGCGCGCACCACCACAGTCGCCGTACACACCGCTGGTGCTGCCGTAGACGATGCAGCGCACGCGGCCCTGGCGCGCCAGGGCGTTCAGCAGATTCCGAGTGCGTGGGTCGGTGCGGCCTTGCAAGGGCGGAGGCGCCAGATGCAGCACCGCATCGGCCAAGCCGGCGAGACGCGCGAGGGTGGCCGGGTCGTCCAGATTGCCAAGCAAGGGCACCGCGCCGGCGGTGCGCAGGGCATCGGCACGCAACGGACTGGACGTGAGCGCCAGCAGGCGGTAGCGGCCTTTCAACAATCGCAGCACCCGCATGCCGACGTCGCCGCAACCGACGATCAACAGGACGGGACGCTTGAAGACGGAAGGCCGATCGATCATGACAAGAGGCGGCGGAGAGGACGGGCAGAATCGCGGCTCAGTTTACGTTTCAAGCCCAGCCCATGAGCATCACCGTCACGCTGCAACCCAGCGGTCGCAGCTTCACCGTTCAACGCGACGAGCCGATCCTCGCGGCCGCCCTCCGCTCCGGCATCGGCTTGCCCTACGGCTGCAGGGACGGCGCCTGTGGCTCGTGCAAGTGCCGGGTGCTCGAAGGCCGCGTGATCCACGGCGCGCATCAGCTCAGCGCCTTAAGCGTTGCCGACGAGGAAAGCGGCTACGCCCTCACCTGCTGCGCGACGCCGCAGACCGATGTGGTGCTGGAAGCGCGCACCGTCGCCGGCATCGGCGAGATGCCGGTGCGGCGCATGCCCGCGCGCGTGTCCCGCATCACAAAACCGACAGCCGACGTCGCGATCGTCACGCTGCAACTGCCGGCCAGCGAGGCTTTGCGTTACCACGCCGGACAGTACATCGATGTGTTGTTGCGCGACGGCTCGCGCCGCAGCTACTCGATGGGCAATGCCCCGCACACGCAAGGCGACAAGCCGTGGATCGAATTGCACATCCGCCATCTGCCCGGCGGGCTGTTCAGCGACCAGGTGTTCGGTGCGATGAAAGAGAAAGACATCCTGCGCCTGGAAGGCCCGTTCGGCACGTTCTTCCTGCGCGAGGAGTCGCCCAAGCCGATCGTGCTGCTGGCCTCGGGCACCGGTTTCGCGCCGATCAAGGCCCTGATCGAGCAGTTGCGCTTCAAGGGCAGCGATCGGCCCGTGGCGCTGTACTGGGGTTGCCGTGCGCGCGCTGATCTGTACCTGCACGACGCGGTGCTGGAGCTGACATCGAAGCTTCCATCGCTGCGCTATGTGCCGGTGCTGTCTGAGCCTCTGGCGTCAGACGAGTGGACAGGCCGGACCGGCTTCGTGCACCACGCGGTGATGGCCGACCTGCCCGACCTGTCCGGCCATCAGGTCTACGCCTGCGGCGCGCCGGTGATGGTGGAATCTGCGCAGCGGGACTTCACCGCGCGCTGCGGTTTGCCTGCGGATGAGTTCTATGCCGATGCGTTCTACAGCGCGGCTGATCGGGTTTCAGTCACTGCTGTTTAGCCCGCCATCTCGGCGTACCTGTATCGACCTTCCGGCACGCATATGCCAACGGCGAAAAATTCTCGTTCGAAGAACTCCTCATTCAGATGCTGTGTTCGATCAGCATGAGCTCGGACCTGAAGCCGGTCGTAAAGCTGCGCAATGAGATCATTCATTCAGGGTTATCTCGGGAGCCACACGCGCAGCAATGGGCAATGTATGAACAGATCCAGGATCTTGTGCGCGAGTACGTATTTCGGCTCCTCGCCTATCGCGGACAGTTCTTCACTTACGCATCACAGGGCATGGCAATCAGGACTGTGTAAACCGTCGTTTGAGCTGCAGTCGGCATCATCCCCGATAGCGAGGTTTACTCAGCCTAGATGACAGCGAGATTGTCGTCAGCCTGATTGCCCGCCATATCAGAAACGACAGACAAGCGAAGCTCTGGACAGCGGCCGTCAAGGTGTGCAGCACCTTGACGGCCGGGCTATTGGCCTGTCGGTCTCGTAGCTCGCAGTGTGTCGCCTGACACCATGGCGGAACCATGGAAAACCTCGTGTTCAGTCGGTTGAATCGGATTGTTTTCGTATTTACAATAACCAAGTGCGTATCACCTACGATCCCGTCAAGCGAGATCTGGCTTTGGCGGAGCGGGGCCTTGACTTCGAGGACGCCAAGTCACGTCTTTACAGGCGTGACGGTTGAAGTGGAAGATACGCGCAAGGATTACGGTGAACGCCGAATCATTTGCTACGGTCTCCTGCAAGGGCGACTTGTGGCGGTCGGTTACACCACTCGCGGCGCAGTGCGCCATGTCTTCAGCATGCGAAAGGCCAACGATCGTGAACAGAACCGTCTCGCATCGTACTTTGGGCTCTGATCTGAAACGCGTCGACGCGCATGTCATCAAGCCTGCCGAGTACGAGGATCTTCCTGAAATCACCGACGACATGCTGGCCCGAGCTGTGGTCAAGAAGGGGGGCCGCCCTCGGTCTGCGAACCCACGCCAACTGATCAGCCTGCGGTTGCCACCTGAAGTAATTGCCCTCTGGCGAGCAACTGGGCCAGGGTGGCAAACACGCATGGCCGAAAAGCTATCGAAGGTTCCAGTTCCTCGCGTGCTTTGAAGCCAATCCCTGCCCAAGCTTAAATTGGATTCAAGCTCCAGATCCGAGTTCACTCCCCCAGATAAGCCGCCCTCACCTTCGGATCCTTCAGCAGCACCTTGGCGTCGCCGTTCATCGTGACTTCGCCCGACTCCATCACGTAGCCACGGCCGGCGAGTTGCAGCGCGCGGCTGGCGTTCTGCTCAACCAGCAGCACCGTCACGCCCTGGCTGTGGATGTCGTTGACGACCTCGAAGATCTTGTCGACCATCATCGGCGACAGACCCATCGACGGCTCGTCGAGCAGCAGCACCTTCGGCTTGGCCATCAGCGCGCGGCCCATCGCCAACATCTGCTGCTCGCCGCCCGACATCGTGCCGGCAAGCTGGCTGCGGCGCTCCTTCAGGCGCGGGAAGATGGCGAAGACCTTGTCGATGTCCGCGTCGATGTCCTTGTCGTCGCGGATGAAGGCGCCCATCTGCAGGTTCTCGGTGATCGTCATCCGGGCGAAGGTGCCCCGGCCCTCCGGCACCATCACCAGCCCCTGGCGGACCAGATCCCAGGGGCCCTGGCCCTTGATGGAGTGGCCGAGGTATTCGATGTCGCCGCCGGCCACCGGCTGCAGTCCGGTGATGGCCTTCAGCGTGGTCGTCTTGCCAGCGCCGTTGGCGCCGATCAGGCTGACGAGTTCGCCATCCTTCACCTCGAAACTGACGCCCTTGACGGCCTGGATGCCTCCGTAAGCCACCTTGAGTCCACTGACCTTGAGGAGCGTCTTCTTCATGTTCTTGTCCTGTCAAGCCCGGCGGGTCAATGCGCGGTGTGAGCCGCACCAAGGTAGGCCTCGATGACCTTCTCGCTGCGCTGCACCTCGGCCGGCGTGCCTTCGGCGATCTGCTTGCCGTAATCGAGCACGGTGACGCGATCGCACAGGCCCATCACGAGCTTCACATCGTGTTCGATCAGCAGGATGGTGCGGTTGTCGCGGCGGATGCGGTCGATCAGCTCGCGCAGCACGACCTTCTCGGTCGCGTTCATGCCGGCGGCCGGCTCATCCAGCGCGATCAGCTTCGGATCGGTGGCCAGCGCACGCGCGATCTCCAGGCGCCGCTGGTCTCCGTAGCTCAGCGTGCGCGCCTTGAACTCGGCGTACTTGCCGATGCCGACGTAGTCGAGCAGTTCCTTGGCGCGTTGCGTAATCGCCTGCTCCTCGGCCTTGAACGACGTGGTGCGAAAGACCGCGCCGATGAGCCCGGAGTGCGTCCGGACGTGGCGGCCGACCATCACGTTCTCGAGTGCCGTCATGTCGGAGAACAGGCGGATGTTCTGGAACGTGCGCGCGATGCCGGCCTTGGCGACCTCGTGCACAGCGCTCGGCTGGTAGGGCTGCCCGCCGAGCTCGAAGCTGCCCGAGTCCGGCGTGTAGAGCCCGGTGATGACGTTGAAGAACGTTGTCTTGCCGGCGCCATTGGGCCCGATCAGCCCGTAGACCATGCCGCGTTCGATCGTGATGCCGACATCGGACAGCGCTTGCAAGCCGCCGAAACGCTTCGAGACGCCGGCGACCTTCAATACGGTTTCAGCCATGTCGTCTCCCCGCCTACTTGGTGGACTCGGCCACAACGACGCGACCGTGCTCGGGCGCCGGCCACAGGCCGCGTGGGCGCGCCAGCATGATGCCGATCATCGCCAGCGCGATCAGCAGCTGCCGCAGGATCGATGCATCGAGTCGGCCGTCGGTCATCGATTGCAGCGGGCCCGCCACGTAGCGCAGCACCTCGGGCAGCGCCGCCAGCAGCAGCGCGCCGACGACCACGCCCGGGATGTGGCCGATGCCACCGAGCACCACCATCGCGACGATCATCACCGACTCCTGAAGCGAGAACGACTCGGGCGACACGAAGCCCTGGAAGGTCGCGAACAGCACGCCGGCCACGCCGCCGAAGGTGGCGCCCATGCCGAAGGCCAGCAGCTTCAGGTTGCGGGTGTTGATGCCCATCGCCTTGGCGGCGATCTCGTCCTCGCGGATCGCCATCCAGGCGCGGCCGATGCGGCTGCGCTCCAGGCGATAGCAGATCAGGATGCCGAAGATGACCAGTGCGAGAAACAGGTAGTAGTAGTTGGTGACCGACGGAATGTCGAATCCGAACAGGCTCCACTTCTTGCCCAGGTCCCAGCCGAACAGCGACAGCGAATCGATCTGCCCGATGCCGCGCGGACCGTTGGTGATGTTGACCGGCTGTTCGAGATTGGCCAAGAAGACGCGGACGATTTCTCCGAAGCCCAGCGTCACGATGGCGAGGTAGTCACCGCGCAGCTTCAGTGTCGGCGAGCCCAGCAGCACGCCGGCCAGACCCGCCAGCGCTGCACCGAGTGGCAGCACGACCCAGATCGGCAGGTGCAATCCGTTCGGAAACATCGCCGCGATCGCCGGGAAGGTCTCGGTCAGGTGCGGGCTGGCGAGCAACGCGAACATGTAGGCGCCGACCGCGTAGAACGCGACGTAGCCCAGGTCCAGCAGGCCGGCGTAGCCGACGACGATGTTGAGCCCGAGCGCCAGCAGCACATAGAGCAGCGCGGTGTCGACGATGCGAACCCAGGCGTTGCCGAACTGCTGCGCGATCAGCGGCAGGATCAGCAGCCCGATGGCGGCCAGCAGCATCACACCGAGCTGGCGCTTGCGTGGGGGCGTCGAGTTCATGCGGGAGTCCTCGGGAAGGGCTGCACGGCGTCACGCACGGTCGGCCACCCGCTCGCCGAGCAGGCCCTGCGGCCGCAGCGTCAGCACCAGGATCAGCACGATGAAGGCGAAGATGTCCTGGTACTGACTGCCCAGAACGTTGTTGGTCAAGGCGCCGATGTAGCCGGCACCCAAGGCCTCGATCAGCCCCAGCAGCACGCCGCCGAGCATCGCTCCGGCCAGGTTGCCGATGCCGCCGAACACTGCCGCGGTGAACGCCTTCAGGCCCGGCAGGAATCCCATGCTGTGCTGCACCGAACCGTAGTTCGCCGCGTACATCACGCCGGCCAACGCCGCCAGCGCCGCGCCGATCACGAAGGTGGCTGAGATGACCGTGTCGGGTTTGACGCCCATCAGTGCGGCGACGCGCGGGTTCTCGGCGGTGGCCCGCATGGCGCGCCCGAGTTTCGTTCGGTTGACGAGAAACATCAGCCCGGCAAGCGTGACCGCAGTGGTCACCAGGATCAGGATCTGCGTGGTGTTGATGACCGCCCCGCCGATGTTGAATGGCTCGCTCGGCAGCAGGATCGGGAACGGCTTCGGGTTCGGCTTCCAGATGATCATCGCCAGCGTCTGCAACAGCAGGCTCACGCCCATCGCGGTGATCAGCGGGGCGAGACGCGGGGCGGTGCGCAGCGGCCGGTAGGCGATCTTCTCGATGCCGAAGTTGAGCACCGCGCACACCACGATGGCGGCGATCAGAGAGAGCAGCAGCAGCAACCAGCCCGGCAACCCGCTGTCGGCCAGGACGGAGACGACGGTCCAGCTGGTCAGCGCGCCCACCATCAGCACCTCGCCGTGGGCGAAGTTGATCAGGTTGATGATGCCGTAGACCATCGTGTAGCCGAGCGCCACCAGCGCGTAGACGCTGCCGAGCACCAGACCATTGATGATCTGCTGGATGAAGGTGTCCATCGTGGGGAAGTCCTCTTCGGTCGATTCGGTGGCGAAGCGCGAACGTCAGCCAGCGCGCGCTGGCGGACGGCAGCGTGATCTGACGTTACGGTTTTTTCTTCGCCGCTTCGTTCATTCGACGCAACTCATCGAGCTTTTCCCCTATGCGAATTTCGAGCCCGCGCGGCACCGGCTCGTAGAAGCGCGGTCCGTCGACGTCGTCGGGCCAGTAGCGCTCGCCGGCCGCGAAAGCGTCTTCCTCGTCGTGCGCATAGCGGTAGCCGCGGCCGTAGTCGAGGTCTTTCATCAAGCGGGTCGGCGCGTTGCGCAGCCGCAGCGGCACCGCACGGGTGCCGTCCTGCGCAATGAAGGCCTTGGCGCTCTTGTAGGCGCGGTAGACGGCATTCGACTTCGGCGCGACTGCCAGATAGACCACCGCCTGCGCCAGCGCCAGTTCGCCTTCGGGCGAGCCGAGCCGCTCATAGGTTTCGGCGGCGTCGAGCGTCATCCGCAGCGCGCGCGGGTCGGCCAGACCGATGTCTTCGCTCGCCATGCGCACGAGCCGTCGCGCCGCGTAACGGGGATCGACACCGCCGTCGAGCATGCGCACGAACCAGTACAGCGAGGCATCGGGGTCGCTGCCTCGCACCGCCTTGTGCAGCGCCGAGATGGTGTCGTAGAACTGCTCGCCGCCCTTGTCGTAGCGGCGCAGCTGCTCACCGAGCGAGCGCTCGAGCTGCGCCTCGTCGATCTCCAGCAGACCGGGTTGATCTTTCGCGGCGTCGGCCGCCATTTCGATCAGGTTCTCGTAGGCGTTCAGCAGGCGGCGCGCATCGCCGTCGGCGTAGGCGACAAGGCGGTCGCGGGCGGCCTCGGACAACGGTGGCGCCGCGAGCAGCTCACGGGCGCGTGACAGCAGCTCGATCAGGTCAGCCGCATCCAGGCTTTTCAGCACATGCACCGTGGCGCGCGACAGCAACGCCGAGTTGACCTCGAACGACGGGTTCTCGGTGGTCGCGCCGATGAAGGTGAACAGCCCCGACTCGACGTGCGGCAGGAAGGCGTCCTGCTGCGCCTTGTTGAAGCGGTGCACCTCGTCGACGAAGACCACGGTGCGTCGGCCCGAAGGCTGCACGGCCTGCGCACGCTCGACCGCCTCGCGGATGTCCTTGACGCCGCCGAGCACCGCCGAGATCGCGATGAACTGGGCGTCGAATGAGTCCGTCATCAGCCGCGCCAGCGTCGTCTTGCCGACGCCGGGCGGGCCCCACAGGATCATCGAATGCAGACGCCCGGAATCGAAGGCCGAGCGCAGCGGCTTGCCGGGGCCGAGCAGGTGCTTCTGGCCGATCACTTCGGCCAGCGTCCGGGGCCGCAGCCGTTCAGCCAGCGGTTGCGCGGAATCCGCTGCAGGCGCCGAGGCAGGCTCCGGGTCTTCCAGCGGCAGGGGCAGCGACGTCATGCGACGGATTGTCGCAGTCGCTGCGCGGGCGCCCGGTCACTGCTCCAGAACGTCAGCGCCCTGGGGAACAGTGAACTTGAATGTCTGCGGCGACAGCTCGACATTGGCAGTGAACTGCCCAAAGGTCAGCCGCGAACGCTGCGCGAAGTTGTCGACTATTTCGACCGCCGCGAGTTGCTTGCCGCGAAATCCGACACGCATCGATTCGAAGGTGCCGTCCTTCGCCTTGGGCGTGGCCTGCGCCCATTCGAGCCCGTCTTTTGTCGGCAATGCCGCCAGATCGAAGTCACGAGCCAGATCACCGCCCGCCAGCAAGGCCGCAGGCGTCGTACCCAGCGCCTGCGAGAACTTGCGGGTGCTGACCTGGTTGAGGTCGGCGTCGTAGATCCAGACCTTCTGGCCGTCCGCGACGATCAGCTGCTCGAATGGCTTGGTGTATGCGAAGCGGAAGCGATCGGGCCGGGCGAACTCGAAGCTGCCGCTCGACGTCTTGGTCTTGCCGCCATCGGGCGAGGTGACGGTCTGCGTGAAGGTCGCACGGCCGGTCTTGACTTCCTGAACGAAGGATTTCAGCGCATCGACCGCGTCGGCGCGAGCAGCCAGCGGCGCGGCGACGATCCAGGCCCCGGCCAGCCAGGCGGCCCACCGCAATCCGTCACGCCGCTTCATTCGCTGCGAGCCGGAACGATGATGTCGCGGTTGCCGTTGGTGCCCATGCTCGATACGAGCCCGGATTTCTCCATTTGTTCCAGCAGCCGTGCCGCGCGGTTGTAACCAATGCGCAGGTGGCGCTGCACCAGCGAGATCGACGCCCGCTTGTGCTGCAGCACGATCGCCACCGCCTGGTCGTACATCGCGTCGCTCTCGTTGCCGGGGCCGCCGCCGTCGTTGACCGCGATCTCGCCGGTATCGCCATCGAGCGTGCCGCCTTCGAGGATGCCTTCGATGTAGTTCGGCTCGCCCTGGCTCTTCAGGTAGGCGACGACGCGGTGCACCTCGTCGTCGCTGACGAAGGCGCCGTGGACCCGCACCGGTTGGCCCGAGCCCGACGCCATGTAGAGCATGTCGCCCATGCCGAGCAGCGCTTCGGCGCCCTGCTGGTCGAGGATGGTGCGGCTGTCGATCTTGCTGCCGACCTGGAAGCTCAGCCGCGTCGGGATGTTGGCCTTGATCAGGCCGGTGATCACGTCGACGCTGGGGCGCTGCGTGGCCAGGATCAGGTGGATGCCGGCGGCGCGGGCCTTCTGCGCGAGGCGGGCAATCAACTCCTCGATCTTCTTGCCGACGACCATCATCAGGTCGGCGAGTTCGTCGATCACGATCACGACGTGCGGCAGGCGCTGCAGCGGCTCGGGTGCTTCGGGTGTCAGGCTGAACGGGTTGGGCAGCGTCTCGCCGCGTTCGACGGCGTCGTCGATCTTCTTGTTGTAGCCGGCCAGATTGCGAACGCCCAGCTTGCTCATCAGCTTGTAGCGGCGCTCCATCTCGCCGACACCCCAGTTGAGCGCGTTGGCGGCCTGCTTCATGTCGGTGACGACCGGACACAGCAGGTGCGGAATGCCTTCGTAGACGCTCATCTCGAGCATCTTCGGATCGATCAGGATCAGTCGCACGTCGCGCGCCTCGGCCTTGTAGAGCAGGCTCAGGATCATCGCGTTGATGCCCACCGACTTGCCGGCGCCGGTGGTGCCGGCCACCAGACAGTGCGGCATCTTCGCGAGGTCGGCCACCACCGGTGCGCCGACGATGTCCTTGCCCAGACCCATCGTCAGCAGCGACGACGCGCTGTTGTAGACCTGCGAACCGAGGATTTCCGACAGATGAATCGTCTGCCGGCGCGCGTTGGGCAGTTCGAGCGCCATCGTCGTCTTGCCCGGGATCGTTTCGACGACGCGGATGCTGACCAGGCTCAGGCTGCGCGCCAGGTCCTTCGCGAGGTTGAGCACCTGCGCGCCCTTGACGCCGGTGGCCGGCTCGATCTCGTAGCGGGTAATCACCGGGCCGGGCGATGCGGCCACGACGCGCACCTCGACGCCGAAATCCTTCAACTTCTTCTCGATCAGCCGCGAGGTCATCTCCAGCGTCTCGGGCGACACGGTCTCGGTGCGGCCCGGAGCGGCGTCGAGCAGATCGACTTGAGGCAGCTTGGTGTCGGCCAGTTCGACGAACAGCGGCTTCTGCCGCTCCTTGACGACGCGCTCGCTCTTCGGCACCTCGACCACCGGGGACTCGATGACGATCGGCGCGTGGTCTTCGTGCAGCGCGTGCTCGACCTCGACCACGTCCTCGCGTTCGCGCAGCGCCTGCTCGCCGAGGCGGAGGTCTTCGGCCATCTCGATGCGCTCGACGCGGCGATCGCGCCAGGCATCGAGCCGCTCACCGATCGCGTCGGCCACCTGTAGCCACGAGAACCGGAACGCCAGCGACAGGCCGACCACCATCGCGGCGATCCAGAGCACACCCGAACCGGCGAAGCCCAGCCACTTGAGGCTCAGCGGCCCGAGCAGGTAGCCCAGCACGCCGCCGGCATGACCGCCCGGCAGGTGCGACTCCCAGTGGTAGACGCGTGTCCATTCGAGCGCGGTGCTCGCCGACAAGAGCAGAACGATTCCGAGCCAGAAGGCCCACAACGGCCAGACAGGACGGGTCGGTGTCGGGTGGGAAGTCTCGCTGCCGGCGCCTCGCAGCAGGCCGGCGAGCGCACCCAGCCAGCGGTGCAGGGCCACAGCCATCAGCCACCAGACAGAGAAACCGAACAGGAAGAAGGACCCGTCGGACAGCCAGGCGCCGAGCGCGCCGGCCTTGTTCTGCGCCAGCTCGCCAGCGCCGGAGGTCGAGAACGCGGCATCCTGCGCACTGTGCGTGACGAGCGCGATCAGCATCAGCAGCCAGGCCACGCCACCGAGCAGCAGGCGGGCCTGACGCGGCCAGTTCGACAGGTGCAACGAAGGGCCGGAAGCGTTGGCGCCTGTTTCGCGACCCCGGGCCTCGGCGGTGGCCGAGGCCCGGAGACCGGCGGGGGAATCTGCTGCGGCAGAACGGAGCGATCCGAGCGGAAATGTCATCCGCTCATTGTGGCGGAATGTGGCTGACGACCCGGACGAAGCCGGTGCGCAGCAAGACTCAGGTCAGACGTTCCTTCAGTACCACGGAGCCGTTTTCCTGCGTCTCGATCATGCCGCGCTCTTCGAGGTCTTTCATCACGCGGCTGACCATCTCGCGCGACGCGCCGACGACCTTGGCCAGGTCCTGACGCGACACCTTGTTGCGGATGATCCTGGCGTCGCCGATGACTTCGGCCATGTCGAGCAGCGAGCGCGCGACGCGGCCGTAGACATCGAGCAGCGCCAGCGATTCGATCTGCCGGTCGGCGCTGCGCAGGCGCGCCACCAGGCCGCGCATGATCGCGTAGGACAGGCTCGAATTCTCCGGCAGGCAGCGGGCGAACTCCGGACGACCCAGGATCAGCATGTCAGTCTGGATCTCGGCACGCACCGTGGCGGAATGCGGTTCGTTGTCGATCAGGCTCATCTCGCCGACGTAGTCACCCGACTGCAGCACCGCGAGGATCACCTCCCGGCCGCGCGAATCGGCGGTCAGCACGCGCGCCCGACCGGTCAGCAGGATGAACAGCGCGTTCGACTTGCGGCCGTGCTCGACGATGATTTCGCCACGGCGGTAGCGGCGCTTGACGACGCTGTCTGCGATGCCCTGGGCCTGGTCATTGGTGAGCAGCGAAAAGATCGGCACGCGCCGGATCAGGTCAAGGTTCGAAAGCATGGCCATCGTGTATCTCCTTTGAAATCGTTATCGGCGTTATCGGCAGGGCGCGTGAGAAATTCACTGGACAAAAGAAATTTCTCTATTGTCACCATTGGATCCGCTGTCGCCAGCGCTGTTACGGGCATGTCAAACTGATCGGGTTTTCTCCATTTCCAGTACCGCCATGAGCACTTCACCCACCCACGCACGCGTCCTGATCCTGGGGTCCGGCCCGGCCGGTTACTCCGCTGCGATCTACGCCGCCCGCGCCAACCTGAACCCGATGCTGATCACCGGCATCGCCCAGGGCGGCCAGTTGATGACGACCACCGATGTCGACAACTGGCCGGCCGATGTCGACGGCGTGATGGGCCCGGACCTGATGCAGCGTTTCCAGAAGCACGCCGAGCGCTTCAACACGCAAATCGTGTTCGACCACATCAACCAGGTCGATTTTTCCGAGCGCCCGTTCAAGTTGCAAGGCGATTCAGGAAGCTACACCTGCGACTCGCTGATCATCGCGACGGGCGCATCCGCCAAGTACCTCGGCCTGCCCTCGGAGCAGGCCTTCATGGGTCGCGGCGTGAGCGGCTGCGCGACTTGCGACGGCTTCTTCTATCGCGGTCAGGAGGTTTGCGTCGTCGGGGGAGGCAACACCGCGGTCGAGGAGGCGCTGTACCTGTCGAACATCGCGAACACCGTGAACCTGATCCATCGACGCGACAAGTTCAAGGCCGAAGCCATCCTGGTCGACAAGCTGATGGACAAGGTGGCTGCCGGCAAGGTGAAACTCCACCTGTGGAACACGCTCGACGAAGTGCTGGGAGATGCCTCGGGGGTCACCGGAGTCCGAATCCGGAACACCCAGGACAACGCGACGACCGATCTGAAATTGCAAGGCTGCTTCATCGCGATCGGCCACCAGCCCAACACCGAGATCTTTGCCGGCCACCTCGAGATGAAGGACGGCTACATCATCACCAAAGGCGGCATGAACGGAATGGCGACGATGACCAGCGTTCCCGGCGTGTTCGCCGCTGGCGACGTACAAGATCATGTCTACCGCCAGGCCATCACCAGCGCAGGCACCGGTTGCATGGCCGCACTGGACTCGCAGCGCTTTCTCGAACAGTGATCGGAACGACCTCCTGCCACACAGGCCGGAAGCCGGTTATACTTGCGGGCTTCGCTGCGCTTGGGGCCTCTGTCATCTGAGGGTCGTCGTGCAGCGGTCACGCAGGCGCAAGCCTCGATGCAGCCCACGCCCATGGCGCTCTGCATCAGCGATCTCAAACACGAACTTATTGGAGCAGCGGCATGGCACGCGTCTGTCAAGTCACGGGGAAGCGCCCGATGTCGGGAAACAATGTTTCCCATGCGAACAACAAGACCAAGCGTCGTTTTCTGCCGAACCTGCAATACCGCCGGTTTTGGCTCGAGACCGAAAACCGTTGGGTACGCCTGCGCATTTCTAACGCAGCACTGCGCTTGATCGACAAGGTGGGCATCGAGAAGGTCGTTGCCGACCTGCGCGCCCGCGGCGAAATCTAATTCAGGAGCGGATCATGGCAAAAGGTGGACGCGAGAAAATCAAGCTGGAATCGTCGGCTGGCACCGGTCATTTCTACACGACCGACAAGAACAAGAAGACGAAGCCCGAGAAGATCGAGATCATGAAGTTCGACCCGAAGGCTCGAAAGCATGTGATGTACAAGGAAACGAAGCTGAGATAACGGCTTCCGGACTCAACAAAAAACCCGCTGGAATCCAGCGGGTTTTTTGTTGCCGGTTCCGCATGGAACCGGGTGCCATGCAATGGAGATCAGGCGTGCGCGGCGCGCAGCTTCAGGGCGAAGTCCTGAAGCGCAGCAATGCCGCTGTCTTCGGCCTTCTTGCACCAAGCCTGCAGATCGACGACCAACTGGTCGGCCGACACATTGGTGCGAGTCCACAGCTGACGCAACTCCTCGCGCATGGAGACCAGCTTCGACAGCACGGCACTCTCTGCACACACCGTCGCGACCTGCTCTTTCACCCCGAGCGGAATCTTGTCGTTGTCACGGTGAAGCCAGCGTTGCGCCAAGTGCATGTCCTGCCAGCGAGCGCTACCTTGACCACCTTCGGCCTTGAGGCGGGCCAGCTCATTGCGGCATTCGTCGCGCAGGTGATTCGCGTACTTGGCCATCACCTCGTAGCGGTTGGCGATGATCGCCTCAAGCGTCTTGGAGTCGGCCACCGGCTTGATCGCGCCGAGCTTCAACTGAGGCGCCGTCTTGCGAACCTTGGCGAGACCCAGCATTTCCAGCCCGCGGATATAAGCCCAACCGATGTCGAACTCGTACGGCTTGACCGACAGCTTGGCCGAGGTCGGATAGGTGTGGTGGTTGTTGTGCAGCTCTTCGCCGCCGATGATGATGCCCCAGGGCGAAATGTTGGTAGAGGCGTCCGGCGCCTCGAAATTTCGATAACCCCACCAGTGCCCCAGCCCGTTGATGATGCCGGCGGCAGTCACCGGAATCCAGATCATCTGCACGGCCCAGACGGACAATCCCGCAGCACCGAACAACGCCAGATTGATCAGCAGCATCACGCCCACGCCCTGCCAGCTGTAACGGGTGTACAGATTGCGCTCCAGCCAGTCGTCGGGCGTTCCGTGACCGTACTTGGCCAGAGTTTCCTGGTTCTTCGTCTCGGTGCGATACAGCTCGGCGCCGGTCAGCAGCACGGTTTTGATACCACGGGTCTGCGGGCTGTGCGGATCCTCGGGGGTTTCACACTTCGCGTGGTGCTTGCGGTGAACGGCCACCCATTCCTTTGTGACCTGCCCCGTCCCGAGCCACAGCCACAGTCGGAAGAAATGCGAGGGAATCGCGTGCAGATCGAGCGCGCGATGGGCCTGCGAGCGGTGCAGGAAGATGGTGACCGCCGCGATCGTGATGTGCGTCGTGAGCAACGCATACAGAACAATCTGCCACCAAGTGGTTTCAATCAATCCATTTGCCAACCAATTCAACAAACTGTCCGACACCGTCATCAACATATTCATGAAATCAAATCCACGCAGTGGCAAATAAACCCACAGATTGTAGGCGTCGACCAGTCACCGGAATCAGGTGATTAACAGGGCGACCACAGCTCATTCTCAACTGAGGCCAGTCGCGCTCGAATCAAGCGCGCTGCCACACGGCGGCGAAAAAGCCATCGGTCCCATGGCGATGCGGCCACAGACGCAGGTACGGTCCTCGAACCAGCGTGCCCGCCTGGTCAACATGGGCGGCATCCAGGACCTCTTCTGCAGCAAGTGGCTTGAAGTCGCGGCCGCGTTCCGCCGAGAACGCCTCGGCGATCTCCTCGTTCTCGCCCTGTAGCAGGCTGCAGGTGGCATAGACCAGCCGACCTCCTGGCTTGACCAGGCGGGACGCGCTGGCCAGGATCGCGGCCTGCTTGACCTTCAGTTCCGCGACCGCCTGCGGCGACTGGCGCCACTTCAGGTCGGGGTTGCGACGCAATGTGCCGAGGCCCGAACACGGCGAATCAACCAGCACCCGGTCGATCTTGCCGGCCAGCCGCTTGATCCGATCGTCGCGTTCGTGAGCGATCTGCACCGGGTGCACGTTCGACAGCCCGCTGCGCGCCAGCCTGGGCTTCAACGACGCCAGCCGGTGCCCGGAGGTGTCGAACGCATACAGACGACCGGTGTTGCGCATGGCCGCACCCAGCGCCAGCGTCTTGCCACCAGCGCCGGCGCAGAAGTCGACGACCATCTCGCCGCGCTTGGCATCGGTCATCAGCGCCAGCAACTGGCTGCCTTCGTCCTGCACCTCGACATCGCCGCGCAGGAAGACCTCGAGCTTGTGCAGCGCCGGCTTGCCCTCGATGCGCAGGCCCCACGGCGAAAACGGCGTCGGCACGGCCTCGATGTTGGCGGCGGCAAACTCGGCCTGCACCAGCTCGCGTTTGGCCTTGAAGGTGTTGACACGCAAATCGAGCGGCGCACTGCCGTTCAGCGCCTCGACCAGGGGCCAGAACTCGTCGCCGACTTCGACCTGCAGTCGATCGGCCAGCCACTCGGGTAGGTTGTGACGCAGCTTTTCCGGCAACGAAGATCGATCGACGACGCCGACTTTTTCCAGCCATTGAACCTCGTGGTCCTGCAACGCAGCGCGCAGGAAGGCCGCGTTGCCCTGCCAGCCCAGCAGCGCGAGTCGGCGCTCCATTTCGCCCTTGCCCGACTGGGCCAGGTGCTGGAGAAGCGGGCGCTGCCGCAATACGGTGTAGGTGGTCTCCGCCAGCGTGTGGCGCTCGCGCATGCCGAGCCCGCGGTTCTGGCGGAAGAAATCAGAGACGACGTTGTCGGCCGGGGAGTCGAACTGCATCACCCTGTGCAGCAGTTCGGTGGCGAGTTCGAGGAGGGCGTTAGGGTGCATCCCCCGGATTATCCGGGGCGCCATCCATCAACAGTTGTGATTCGCCGGTGCGCAGCACGATGCGGCCATCATCGGTGTGGTCGAGCAGCCCGTCGACCCACCAGCGCACCGCCTGCGGGTACATCCGATGTTCCATCGCCAACACGCGGGTCGCCAGCGTGTCTTCGGTGTCGTCAGGGCGCACCGCGACCACCGCCTGCGCGACGATCGGGCCGTGGTCGAGTTCGGGCGTCACCACATGCACCGTGGTCCCGGCCAGCTTGCAGCCCGCCTCGATCGCACGGCGGTGCGTGTGCAGACCGGGGAACGCCGGCAGCAGCGACGGGTGGATGTTCAGCATGCGGCCGGCGTAGCGCTGCACGAAGCCCGGCGTCAGGATGCGCATGAAGCCCGCCAGCAAGACCAGGTCGGGCGAAAACCCGTCGATGACCTGCGCCAGCGCTGTGTCGAACGCCTCGCGCCCGTCGAAATCACGGTGGTTCACGACCGCCGTCGCGATGCCCTGCGCCCGCGCGTGGTCGAGGCCGGCCGCGTCGGGGCGGTTGCTGATGACCGCCGCGATGCGCGCGTCCCAGCCCTCGGCGGCACAGGCGTCGGCGATCGCCACCATGTTCGAGCCGCGACCGGAAATGAGGATGACGAGGTTCTTCATGGCGTTGAGTGTGACGTGACGACCATACGGCGCGCCGCAGTGTATCGGCCTCCCACAGGACCGAAACCTACAATCGCCACCCTCACCACCGAGCGCTTCCATGAAACAGAGAGTCTTGTCCGGCATGCGTCCTACGGGGGCCCTGCACCTCGGCCACTACCACGGCGCCCTGAAGAACTGGGTGCGCCTGCAGGCCGATTTCGACTGCTTCTATTTCGTCGCCGACTGGCATGCGCTGACCACGCACTACGAGGACCGCGAGGTCATCGAGAAGAACGTGTACGACATGGTGATCGACTGGATCGCCGCCGGGCTCGACCCCGAGCAATGCACGATCTTCATCCAGAGCCGCCTGCCCGAGCACGCCGAGCTGTTCACGCTGCTCGCGATGGGCACGCCGCTGGCGTGGCTGGAACGCATGCCGACCTACAAGGACCAGATGGAGAAGCTGAAGGACCGCGATCTCGCGACCTACGGCTTCCTCGGCTACCCGCTGCTGCAGGCGGCCGACATCCTGATCTACAAGGCGGCGTTCGTGCCGGTCGGTGAAGACCAGGCGCCGCATGTCGAGATCACCCGCGAGGTCGCGCGCCGCTTCAATCACCTGTACGGCCGTGAAGCGAATGCCGAAGCGCTGGCGCTGGCGGTCGTCAAGAAGATGAGCAAGGCCGACGGCAAGGCCTTTGCCGCCGCGCGCAAGGCGTTCCAGGAAACTGGCAGCGACGACTCGCTTGCGCAAGCGCGCGCGCTGATCGCCGCCAGCGGCGCACTGAGCGAAGCCGACCGCGAACGCCTCGACGCCTTCCTGCGCGGCACCGGCAAGACCATCCTGCACGAGCCGGCGGTGCTGCTGACCGAGGTCAGCAAGCTGCCGGGCCTCGACGGCGCGAAGATGAGCAAGAGCTATGGCAACGCCATCGCGATGCGCGAGGAGCCGGCCGAGGTCGAGCGCAAGATCCGGCGCATGCCGACCGATCCACAGCGCGTGCGTCGCACCGACGCGGGCGACCCGGAGCGCTGCCCGGTGTGGCAGTTCCACCAGGTCTATTCAGATGCCGAGACGAAGGACTGGGTCGTGACCGGCTGCAAGAGCGCCGGCATCGGCTGCCTGGAATGCAAGCAACCGGTGATCGACGCGATCCTGCGCGAGCAGCAACCCTGGCGCGAGCGGGCCGAGGCCTACCTGACCAACCCGAAACAGGTGCAGTGGATCGTCGAGGTCGGCACCGAGCGGGCCCGCACGGTGGCTCGGCAGACGATGCGCGAAGTGCGGGATGCGATGGGGATCAACTACTGATCGTGCTCAACCGCTGACCCCATGCGGGCTGGTGCGCGGTGCTGCCGAGGGCGCAGGGTGACCGGCTCCGCTCATGTCCTCCGGGCCGAAAAGACCGACCCTCCCCCTTTACTTCGCTTCGCCAGTCACCCAACGCCCTCGGCAGCAAGCACTGTGGTTGCGACGAAGGCAATCAAACCCCAGACCGCTTCGGTGGTTGTTGGAGCGCTGTGACGGGTCGCTGTGTGGAGCGAAGTCAAGGAGGAGGGCCTGTCTTTTCAGGCCCGGGGGACATGAGCGCAACACAGCGGCCCGGCGCAGCGCTCACGCGCTGACCTCTTCGGCAGATCTGTTCTAAGCCCTTGGGTGTGAGACGCTGCCGGCAGGGCCTCGACTCACACCGAAAGAAAGTGCTCGCGGTAGTGGGCGAGTTCCTCGATCGACTCGCGGATGTCAGCCAGCGCGGTGTGTGCCTGCGCCTTCTTGAAGCTGTCCAGGATGCCGGGCTTCCAGCGCTTGGCCAGTTCCTTCAACGTGCTGACGTCGAGATTCCGGTAGTGGAAGAACGCTTCCAGCGTCGGCATCGTCTTGGCGAGAAATCGCCGGTCCTGGCAGATGCTGTTGCCACACATCGGCGACTTGCCCTTGGCCACGTACTGCTGCAGGAAGGCGATGATCTGTGCCTCGGCCTGCGCTTCGTCGATCGTCGACGCTTTGACACGATCTATCAGCCCGCTGCGGCCGTGCGTGCCCTTGTTCCACGCGTCCATCGCGTCGAGCGCGGCGTCGCTCTGGTGCACCGCCAGGGTCGGCCCCTCGACGCGCACATTCAGCTGTGAATCGGTGACGATCACCGCGATCTCGATGATGCGGTCGGTCTCCGGGAACAACCCGGTCATTTCGAGATCGATCCAGATCAGGTTCTGGTCGTTCCTGGCTAGCGTTTCGGTCATGGCATGAACTCCTTGCGGGGATTGTCTTACGACCTCTCTCGCAACACCCCGGCCGACCTACACTGTGTCCCGATGCCCATTCCGTCCGACACCCCCACCAGCCCCTCCCTCGTGCTCGTCCTGCTGTTCGCGACGGCACTCGTCCTCTCGCTGCTCATCCGGTTCTGGCTCGCCACCCGGCAGATGCGACATGTCGCCAGTCACAGTGATGCGGTGCCCGCAGCGTTCGCCGGCACGGTCACACTGGAAGCACACCGCAAGGCCGCCCGCTACACGCTGACCAAAGGCAGCTTCGGCCTCTGGACGATGGCCTTCAGCGCGGTGGTGCTGGTCGGCTGGACGCTGCTCGGTGGCCTCGGAGCGCTCAACGCCAGCGTTCGTGACGCGGTGCAGCCGCTGTTCGGCAACATGGCGTACCAGGTGGCCTTGCTGGCCGCATTTGTGCTCATCGGATCGCTGCTCGACCTGCCGTTCGATCTGTACAGCACGTTCCGGATCGAGCAGGCCTTCGGCTTCAACCGGATGACCTGGAAGCTGTACCTCCTCGATGCGGTCAAGGGCCTGCTGCTCGGGGTGCTGATCGGCCTGCCGCTGGCGGCAGGCATGCTGTGGATCATGGGCAGCACCGGCCGCCTGTGGTGGTTGTGGGCGTGGGGCGCGTGGATGACGTTCAACCTGCTGGCACTGGTGCTGTACCCGACGCTGATTGCGCCGCTGTTCAACACCTTCAAGCCGCTCGCCGACGCATCGCTCGAAGCCCGCGTGCAGGCACTGATGGCGAAATGCGGTTTCTACGCCAAGGGCTTCTTCGTGATGGACGGCAGCCGTCGCTCGGCGCATGCCAACGCCTACTTCACAGGCTTCGGCGCGGCCAAGCGGGTGGTGTTCTTCGACACGCTGCTCGACAAGCTGTCGCCGACCGAGGTCGAGGCGGTGCTGGCGCACGAATTGGGTCACTTCAAGCACCGGCATGTGCTCAAGCGCATCGTGTCGATGTTCGCGATCAGCCTGGTCGGCTTTGCGGTGCTGGGCTGGCTGTCGAGCCGAATCTGGTTCTACACCGCGTTCGGCGTGCAGCCATCGATGTCGGCGCCGAACGACGCGCTGGCGCTGCTGCTGTTCCTGCTGATCGTTCCGGTGTTCGGCTTCTTCGTGTCGCCGCTGTTCGCCGGGCTGTCGCGACGTCATGAATTCCAGGCCGATGCCTATGCCTGTGCCCATTCCAGCGGCGGTGATCTGTCGTCGGCGCTGCTCAAGCTCTACAAGGACAACGCCGCGACGCTGACCCCAGATCCGCTGTACGCCCGCTTCTATTACTCGCACCCACCGGCCGGCGAGCGCCTCGCGGCGATGCGTGCTCTGGCACTCGCCGCATGACCGGATCGGCGCCTTGAGCAAGGCCAAGGGCGGCGAGGCCCCGACCACCTCGGGGCTGGTGGTGTCGGGTTTCGGCCGCCACTACGTCGTCGAATCCGATGAGGGGGTGCGGACCATCTGCCATCCGCGCGGCAAGAAGAGCCTGTGCGTGGTCGGCGACCGCGTGCGCTGGCAGATCACCGGCGACGAAGGCGTCATCGAGGAACTCGAACCGCGCCGCAACCTGCTGTTCCGGCAGGACGAATGGAAGACCAAGGCGTTCGCCGCCAACCTCGACCAGGTGCTGGTGATGGTGGCCAGCGAGCCGGTGTTCAGCGAGTCGCAGCTCGCGCGTGCGTTGATCGCCGCCGAGAGCGCCGGCATCGCCGCCAGCATCCTGCTCAACAAGGCCGACCTGCCGCAGATCGCGGCCGCGCGCGATCGATTGAAGCCTTACGTCGAGATGGGCTACAGCGTGCTCGAGATCGCGCTGAAGGCGCAGCCGGAGGCGTCGCGCGCCGTGCTGAACCCGCTGATGGCCGGACGCGCCTCGCTGGTGCTGGGGCCCAGCGGCACCGGCAAGAGCACGCTGATCAACCTGCTGGCGCCCGATGCGCGGGCGCAGGTCGGCGAGGTGTCGCAGGCGCTCAATTCCGGCCGGCACACGACGACGTCGACGCAGTGGTACTGGCTGGATGCCGAGCGCCGCACCGGGCTAATCGATTCGCCGGGCTTCCAGGAATTCGGGCTGAAGCAGGTCGACGCACAGAAGCTGCCGGCGCTGATGCCCGATCTGCGCGACGCCTCGACCCGCTGCCGCTTCTACAACTGCACACACCGCCAGGAGCCGGGCTGCGGCGTGCGCGAGGCGCTGGCGCAAGGGGCGATCAGCGAATCGCGCTACCGCATCTACGGCGAGATCCGCCAGGAGCTGGAAGGCACGCGCTGGTAGGCGCGGCGTGGCAGATCAGCCAACCAGATTGGCCAGCGTCAGCAGCGCCAGCAGCATCATCCACAGCACCACCGAGCGCCACACCAGGCCGACGATGCTGCGCAGGTGACCGAGCACCGGCGCCATGCCGGTGGTCGAACCATCGGCTGCCAGATCGTCGACACCGACGCCGCGATCAAAGGTCTTCGATCGGTCGGGCGTGACCCCCGGCGCCGCAGTGCCGCCCAGCTGCACACCGACCGCGCCGGCAGCGGCGGCCAGGATGATCCCTTCGTTCGGATGCCGCCACAGCTCGGCGTCGCGGCGCCAGCAGTTGATCGCTTCCTCGAAGTTGCCGACCACCGCGAAGCCGAACGCCGTGAGGCGTGCCGGGAAGTGGTCCATCAGGCCGAACATCTTTTGCGACAGCGCCATCAGCCGCTCGTTCGTCGGCTCGCCGACCGTGGGGCTGCGGTAGGCCCAGTAGCGGCTCGCGAACTCGGCGGTGCGGTACAGCACGGCGCCCGCCGGACCGAGACCGATCGCCGACAGCAGGACGAACCAGAAGAAGACACCGAACACATGCCGGTGCGCGGCGAGCAGCGAATGCTCGATCACGTGGCGCAGCAGTTCGGTGCGGGGGAGTTCACTGACATCGAGGTGGCGCCATTCGGTCAGCAGGCGACGCGCCTCGGGTTCGTCCTCGCGCTCGAGCGCGTCGCGGATGTCGGTGAAGTAATGGCTGAACTGCCGGAATCCCAGAGTCAAGTACAGCACCGCGACGTTCAACACCAGCCCGAGCAGCAGGCTGTAGTGCACCACGCCGGCGTGCACGGCGAACGCCAGCAGGGCGGGCAGCACGACGGTGATGCTCCAGACGACCCACGCATGGCGATCACGACCCGCATCGAAATTTCGGCCGGCCCAGCGCATCCACGCGGTCAGCGCCGCATGGATCGCGGTGCCGCGCTGCATCGGCTTGAGTTGTTCGAGCAGCAGTGCCAACAGGACCGAGAAGAGACTCATCGCGTTCGATGATACCGGCCGGTTTCCGAGTCGCTCAGGCGGACAGGAAACGGTAGAAATTGCGCAGCATCGCGGCGGTGGCGCCCCAGATGAAATGGCACTTCGGCGACCCGTCGGCGGCCTGCGTCGGCCAAGGCATCGACAGGAACTCGCGCGCTTCGTCGCCATCGCCCACCGCATGACGCCGATGGTGGGCCGGTGACATCAGGAAAGCCAGCGGCACCTCGAACACCTCGGAGACCTCGAGCGGATCGATGCACAACGTGAAGCCGGGCTGCACCAGGGCGACGACGGGCGTGACGATGTAGCTGGTGACGGTGGTGTAGGTCGGCAGCGTGCCGAGCACCTGGACGAAATCGGGTGCGAGGCCGATTTCTTCCTGCGCTTCACGCAGCGCGGTGGCGACGACCGTCGCATCGTCCGCTTCGGCGCGGCCGCCGGGAAAACTGATCTGCCCGGGATGATCACTGAGGTGCTCGGCGCGCTGGGTGAACAGCACGGTGATCTCGCCGTCGCGCACGACCAGTGGCAGCAGCACCGAGGCATGCACCGGCGCTCGCAGACCCTGCATCCGCTCAACCACGAGTTCCGGCTGCCAGACGGGCGCGCGCTCGAAGCGCTCGCGCAAGGCGGGCGCAGACAGCCGATCGGTCGGCACGGCCGGCAGGTGATCGTCGATCGCTAGCACCGGCAGCAGCTGCGGGTCGAAGCGGAGCGGCATGAGAGTCCTCGGAATTGAAAAAGCCGCCTCGAGAGGCGGCTTGATCGAACGGGCTGGTTCGCCGGAAGCTCGCTTAAGCGAGCTTCTCCTTGATTCGAGCCGACTTGCCCGAACGCTGACGCAGGTAGTACAGCTTGGCACGGCGCACATCACCACGACGCTTGACTTCGATCGAAGCGATCAGCGGGCTGTACAGCTGGAACGTGCGCTCGACGCCTTCGCCGCTGGAAATCTTGCGAGCGATGAAGCTCGAGTTCAGGCCACGATTGCGCTTGGCGATCACGACACCTTCGTAGGCCTGCACGCGCTTGCGGGTGCCTTCGACGACGTTCACATTGACGATGACCGTGTCACCCGGCGCGAAGGCGGGGATGGTCTTGTTCAGGCGAACGATTTCTTCTTGCTCGAGGGTTTGGATCAGGTCCATGGTTTCTCCGTGTGATCTTGCCCACGCTTGGTGGAGGAATGGGTCCGAACCTGCAGCGTCAGAACATCGACGACTCGCGGCCGGGCGTGGCAGAGGATCAGAAAAGCCTTCTAGTATACGTCGAGTGCAGTCAGAAAGCGCTCGTCTTCCCTGCTGAGTCGCCTGGCCGCCCGCGCTGCCTCGATCAGATCGGGTCGCCGGCGCGCCGTCAGCGCCAGCGACTGCTCGCGGCGCCAGCGGGCGATCTGGCCGTGGTGCCCGGACAACAGCACCGGCGGAATCGTTGTCACGCCGTCGTCGGTGGACAACACCTCGGGGCGGCTGTAGTGCGGCCCCTCGAGCAGCCCGTCGGAAAAACTGTCCTGCTGGTGCGATTGCGCGTCGCCCAGCACGCCGTCCTGCAACCGCGCCACCGCGTCGAGCAGCGCCAGCGCCGGCAGTTCACCGCCGGACAGCACGAAGTCGCCCAGGCTCAGTTCGATGTCGACGTGGCGATCGAGGAAGCGCTGGTCGATGCCTTCGTAGCGGCCGCACAGCAGCACGGCACCCGGACTGGCGGCGATCTCGCTCACCACCTGCTGGTCGAGTCGGCGGCCCGTGGGCGTGAAATGGACGACCGGCGCCGGTGTCGCCTCCGCCGTGTCGCAAGCGCGGGCCGCACGCACCGCAGCGAGCGCGCGCTCCAGCGGCTCGGCCAGCAGCACCATGCCGGGCCCGCCCCCGTACGGTCGGTCGTCGACGCGGCGGTACTGACCATCAGCGAAGTCGCGCAACGGCCACAGCCGCACGTCGACCTGCCCCGACTCGTAGGCACGCCGTGTGATCCCATGAATCAGGTGCGGTTCGAACAACTCGGGAAACAGCGTGATGACGTCGAATCGCATGGCAGCGTCCGCGCGAGGGTCAGTAATCGAGGCCCCAGTCGACGGTGATGCGTCGCTCGGGCAAGCTGACCGCATCGACGAAGGCCGCAACGAACGGAATCAGCCGCTGGGCGGCTTCATCGGTCACGCCGGGCGGCGCAATGCGCAAGACGCTGTGCGGTCCGGTGTCGATCAGGCCGGCCACGTCACCCAGGTGTTCGCCCTCGCGGTTGAACACCGACAGCCCGACCAAGTCGACCCAGTAGTACTCGTCCGGGCCAGCCGTCGGAAAGCTGCCGCGCGACACGAAGACGCGTGCACCGCGCAGCGCCTCGGCGCCGACCCGATCGGTCACGCCCTGCGCCTGGGCGACCACCACGTCGCCATGCTCCTTGGACGCCGTGATCTTCAACAGCGAAGGCAGTGGCGCGGTGCGGACCACTGCGCGCGGCCCGGGAACCTCGGGTGGCTTCAGCAGCCAGCGGCGCGAGGAAAACAGCGCCTGCGGATCCGACGCATAGGCCTTGACCTTGAACCAGCCTTTGACGCCCCAGGCATCGACGATCAGACCGACCTCGATGGCGTCATCGGGCCACACCGGCACATCGACACCGGAATCAGGCTGGACCGCCATGCCGGGTGGGGAGTCCATCATCGACCTCGGCGGTGCCGTCGCGAGAGCAGGCGACCGCCGAGTCGGCAATCAATCAGACCGTGACGGCCTTGGCCTGTTCGACGAGGCGCGCGACCGTCGGCGACAGCTGGGCGCCGGTGCCGGTCCAGTAGGCGATGCGGTCGAAGGCGACGCGCAGCGGCTGCTCGGCACCCGAAGCGACCGGGTTGTAGAACCCGACGCGCTCAATGAAGCGGCCGTCACGGCGAACGCGCGAATCGGCAACGACGATGTTGAAGAAAGGACGCTTTTTGGCGCCGCCACGAGACAGTCGAATCACAACCACGATGTTTCCTTGAATGATGGGTTGCCCGCTGCATCCGGGAGACACTCCGGTCGAGCAGAACAGAAATCTGCGGCCACCGGGCCGCAACAAGATCAGTGCCGTAGATACGCCGACCTGCCTCCGGCCTCCAGCAAGACTGGAGGCAGCAAAGGCGAGTCAGCCGTCACGTGAACCCTCGATTGTAAACTGTGAGGCCCCTTGATTCACAACAACATGACGTCTCCCATGCCGATCCGCCCCTGCGCGCCCTCGGATCTGGCCGAACTGATCGATCAATGCGAGGCGCGCGACGTCACGAAGATGCTGGCAGTGATCGGTGAAACCGTGAGCGCCGGCTCGATCGGACGGCACCGCACGCTGGACTTTGCGCTGGCGGGGGCGTGCTGAAGGAGGTCGGCTGGAAATTCGACCTCTGGCTGGACGTGGTGCTGATGCAACGACCACTGGGTCCAGGACACCCGTCGCTCACAAGAAAGAACGAATGACCTCACCCGAATCACTGCCGCGTTCAACGTCCTACAAATCGAAGACGCTCGCCACCTGGATCGCCATCGTCGGTGGCAGCCTCGGCCTTCACCGCTTCTACCTGCACGGTCTGCGTGACCTGCCGGGCTGGCTGCATCCGCTGCCTGCACTGGTGGGCCTGTACGGTGTTCAGCGGGCCCGATTGCTTGGCCAGGACGATCACCTCGCGTGGGTGTTGATGCCGCTGCTGGGTTGCACGATCGTCGCCGGGATGCTCTCTGCGATTGTCTACGGCCTGACCAGCGATGAGCGCTGGCACGCCCGCTTCAACGGCTCGCGCCCCGGTCCGAACAGCGGTTGGGGAGCGGTCCTCGGTGCGATGCTGGCGCTGCTGGTCGGCGGCGCCGTGCTGATGGCCACCATCGCGTTCGCGGGTCAGCGCTATTTCGAGTACCAGGTCGAATCCGAGGCAGCCGCTGTCAGTCAACCCGCTCGATCGCTTGCCCCGCCACCGACGGTAGCAGCGTACTGACCGGACCGCGACCGGGAATCACCGCCTCGGGCGCCAGCGCCTCCAGTGGCTGCAGGACAAAGGCCCGCAAGTGCATGCGCGGGTGCGGAACGGAAAGTGTCGGTGTCGCTATCGATTGATCACCGTACAACAAGACATCGAGGTCGAGGGTGCGTGGCGCGTTGCGATACGGCCGCTCGCGGCCATGGGCGCTCTCGATGCGCTGCAGCGCATCGAGCAGCGCCTGCGGCGACAGCGTGGTGTCGAAACAGGCGACCGCGTTGAGGTAATCGGGGCCGCTTGAATCGATGGGCGCCGTGCGGAACCAGGGGGAACAGCGATGCCCACGGGTCTGTGGCAGTCGCTGCAATTCGGCATAGGCCGCAGCCAGCACCGACCGTGCGTCGCCCAGATTGGCGCCAAGGCCGACGTAGACCAGCGTTTCGGTCACACCGTATCGGTCTCGCCATCGGCAGGTGCCGCGCCGCCCGCTTCGGTCGGCTTGCGGCGACGACGGCGACGTTTCTTGGCCGGATCGGCAGCCGGCGGCTCCTCGCCAGCGCCAGTGGTTGCGGGTTGACGCCTTTTGCCGTCCTGCAGCTTGGCACCGTCCATCAGGCGTCGGCGCTCGTCCTCGTCGGCCAAGGAGAAATCCTCCCACCAGCGAGCCAGTTCGTCCGGCGCCTCGCCCGCGTCGGCACGCAGGCGCAGGAAATCGAAGCCGGCGCGAAAGCGTGGCTGCTCGACCAGACTGAACGGCGCATTGCCGACCCGGCGTTCGAAACGCGGCTGCATCAGCCAGATCTCGCGCATGTCGCCGCCAAGCTTGCCGCGACCGGAGATGTCACCGATGCGTGCGTCGAAGATCGCCTCGACCGCCTGCTGCAGCGCAGGGAACGCGGGTTCGCCACCGTGCTTCAACTGGTGCCACCGAGTCTGGACATCGTGCCAGAACATGCAAGCCAGCATGAAACTGGGCGCCACCGGCTTGCCTTCGGAGACGCGGCGATCGGTGTCGGCCAACGCCAATCCGACGAACTTGCGGTGCGCTGAGCTTCCTCGACTCTCGTCAAGCAGGGTGTCGAGCACGGGGAAAGTGCCTTGGTGCAGGCCCTGTTTGCGCAGCTCGTCGATGCTGGCCAGCGAATGACCGGTCTGCAACAGCTTGATCATCTCGTCGAACAGGCGCGACGGCGGGACGTTCTCCAGCAGCGTCGACATGGCCTGGATGGGCGCGCGCGTCTTCGGTTCGATCTCGAATCCCAGCTTGGCTGCGAAGCGCACCGCGCGGATGATGCGCACCGGGTCTTCGCGGTAGCGGGTTTCCGGGTCGCCGATCATGCGCAGCAGCTTCTTCTTTGCATCCTTGATGCCACCGTGGTAATCGACCACGACCTCGCGAACCGGGTCGTAGTACATCGCATTGACGGTGAAATCGCGCCGCGCGGCATCTTCGATCTGCGGACCCCAGACGTTGTCGCGCAGCACGCGGCCTTCGGCATCGACGACGTGGGTGGCACTGGCGTTGCGGCCACCGCCTTCGGCCTTCAGCGTCTTCTCGTTGCCGGTGGTCTGCTCGGCCGCCGCCGGATCCATCAACGCGCGGAAGGTCGAGACTTCGATCACCTCGCTCAGGCCCCGGTCCTGCCGACCGCGACCGAACACCACATGAACGATGCGGAAACGTCGGCCGATGATGAAGGCGCGCCGGAACAGCGCCTTGACCTGCTCCGGGGTTGCGTTGGTCGCTACGTCGAAGTCCTTCGGGCGCAGGCCAAGCAGCAGGTCGCGCACCGCGCCACCGACAATGTAGGCCTCGTAGCCGCCTTCGACCAGCGTCTGCACCACCTTGGATGCGCGCTCGTCGACCAGTCCCGGGTCGATCTGGTGCTCGTTCTTGGGAACCTCGACCCGTTTGCCGAGCGATGAGGTTCCAGCAGTCTTCTTCGCGGGCTTGCCCAGCAGCTTGTCGAGAAACTTCTTGATCATGTGAACAGGTTCAGAGTGCGCCAGCCGCGTTCGGTGGCAACCGAAAGCAGCGCAGGAGACGGGTTGGTCGCCACCGGGTCGGTGGCTTTTTCGAGCAGGGGAAGATCGTTGAGCGAGTCGCTGTAGACGGTGATGCGCTCGCAATCGGCCCACGACAGGGCTTGCTCGCCCAGCCACTCCTCGACGCGTCGGACCTTGCCCTCCCGGTAGCTCGGCGTACCCTTGATGCGGCCGCTGATGCTACCGCGAGCATCCCGTTCGAGCCGAACAGCGATCAGCGACTCGATGCCGAACGCCGCAGCGATGGGAGCGGTGACGAATTCGTTGGTCGCGGTGACCAGCACCACCCGATCCCCCAACGCCTGATGGCCTCGCACCAGATCGCGGGCACTGTCGCGCAACTGGGGCTCGATGACCCGCTGCATGAACAGGCGATGGGCGGCAGCCAGCTCATCGGCCGAGCGTTCTCGCAGCGGTCGGGTGGCGAACTCGATGTAGCCGTGCACATCGAGCTGTCCAGCCTGGTACTGGGCGAAGAAGGAGTCGTTGGTGCGGCGAAAGCTGGGCTCGTCGACCCAGCCCAGCGAAATCACGAACTCGCCCCAGGCGTGGTCCGAGTCCAGCGGCAGCAGGGTGTCGTCGAGATCAAACAGGCACAGGTTCACAGCAGGGTTCCGGTGAGGCCTTCGTCAGACGCTTCAGCGAGCATCTGCCGCAACAGGGGCACGGTGATCGCGCGTTTGTGGACCATCGCGAATTCATCGAGCCGGTCGAGCTGGGTCATCAGGTGCTTCATGTCGCGGGCGTGACGGTGCAGCAGATGATCAATCACCTCATCGGACAGCAACAGGCCCCGTCCGTCGGCCTCGCGCCGCAGCGCTCCACGTGACTCGGCCTCGGACAAGGGCTGCACCGCCATGACGTGGCCCCAGCCGAGTCGGGAGCGAAGATCATCGCGCAACGGCAGGTCGACAGGCGGCAACCTCCCTGCCGCGACCAGCGGCGTCGCGTGCGTGGCCGCTTCGACGAACAGCGCAAACGCCGCATGCTGCTGCTGTGAGTCGAACGCATCGCAGCCGTCGAGCACGATCAGGCTCCAGCTTTCGTCGTGCACCCACGGGGCGGGTTCCGAGGGGCCGAACCAGCCGACCCGGCCGCCCTGCGCCTGGGTCTCGTGTGCCAGCGCGCGCAGCAGGTGCGTCTTGCCGCTGCCCTGCGGTCCCCACAGATACAGAGGCGCGGCACGGGTGCCCGCGTCGCGCAGTTGGGCCAGCACCATCGCGTTGCCGCCGGTGATGAAAGAGTCGAAAGTTGGCGAGCTGCCAGACGCAATGGGCAACGGCATCTGCTTCATGGCGCGGAGCCCTGCGTGATCGTTCGCGCCCGCTTGCACCGAGACACCCACACGCGATCAGTGCAACCGGGGCTGCTCGCCCCGACGCATGCGGGCGAGCTGCTCGGCCATCGCGGTGCTGTCGTCGGCATCGGGATGGTGGCGCAGGTAGGCTTCGAAGTCCTCGGCCGCCCGATCGGTCTGCCCGAGTTCGGCCCACGCGAGACCGCGATCACGTCGCTCTTCGTGCGCGTGCGGCAGCAACACCACGAGCCGGTTCAGCACGCGCAGCAGCCGCGGCCAGTCTTCTGCGGTACGGTGAATCTCCTTCAGGTTGCGCAGCATTCGGGCCAGGATTTCGCGCGGCGGAGCCGCCTGCAGAAACAGACCCAGCGGCGCGTCGAAGTCGCCGACCAGCCCCTGGCCGCGCTTGTATGGCCCCAGCATGTCATCGAGTTCTTCGCGGGACAACGACTTCCCGGTGAACGGGTCGATGATGACCTCGCCGTTGTGAGGCCCATTGAGCAGGCTGAGCTTGACCAGGAAGTGCCCCGGGAACGAGATGCCCTGGGCGCGCAACCCGAGCTGGGTGGCGACCTCCAGGTAGATGAGCGCCAGCGAGATCGGGATACCCCGGCGGGTTCGCAACACCTCGTGCAGGTAGCTGTTGCTCGGGTCGTAGTAGTTGTTGACGTTGCCGCCGAAGCCCAGTTCGTGGAAGAAATAGCGGTTCAGCCAGCGCAGGCGCTGCAGCGGCACGACATCGACCGGGATGCGCCGCTTGAGCTTTTCGGCCATTTGGTCCACCTCGGTGAGCACCGCCTGGACGTCGAGCTTCGGATGCTCGTCCTGGGCGATCGAGGTGGCCGCTTCGAGCAACGACAGACTGGCGTCGTCGGCCACCAACGAGGAGAAGTATTCGAGCGCAGTGGGCGTCGCGTACTGATACGGTCCGGGCATTTGTCAAGTGTAAGGTGGTGCCGTGAGCCGTCGAGGCGGCCTCATGCGCGGCGCGCGAAGTCTTTCAGACGAATGCCCATCAGCTTCAACGTCACGAAGTAGAGCAGCGCCACACTCAGCAGACAGGCGGCCAGCAGCCCGACCCGCAATGCCCGTTGCGAAGCCAGTCCGACCCAGTCGATCCCGAGCGCCGCCGCACCGAGGGCCACTCCGAGCAACCCGCTGGCACACACGACGCGCAGGCTGAACCCCAGCCAGCCTGCCTCCGGAACGTATGTACCCCGCCTGCGCAGCCCGATGAACAGCCACGTCGCGTTGATCAGCGCACCCAGACCGATCGACAGCGCCAGGCCGGCGTGGCCGAGCTGCGGCACGAACAGCAGGTTCATCAGCTGCGTCAGGATCAGCACCGCGATGGCGATCTTGACCGGCGTGCGGATGTCCTGCCGAGCGTAGAACCCGGGCGCCAGCACCTTGACGCCGATCAGCCCCATCAGCCCGACGCCGTAACCCATCAGCGCGCGCACGGTCTGCTGCACGTCGAGCTCGCTGAATTGCCCATAGTGATACAGCACCGACACCATCGGCTTGGGAAACACGAGCAGCGCGACCGCACACGGCAAGGCGAGCAACAGCACCAGGCGCAGCCCCCAGTCCAGGTGGCTGGAGTAGGCCGCTTCGTCGCCGCTGGCCTGAGCCGACGACAGCTGCGGCAGCAGCACGACCCCGAGTGCCACCCCGAGCAGGGCCGTCGGAAACTCCATCAACCGGTCGGCATACGTCAGCCACGACACCGCACCGACACCGACGTGCGAGGCGATCTGCGTGTTGATCAGCAGCGACAGTTGCGCCACCGACACACCGAGGAGCGCGGGCGCCATCTGGCGCAGGATGCGGCCGACGCCCGGGTGCCTCAGTGATCTGCGCAGATCGCCCCAAGTGAGACCGATTCGAGGCAGGCTGCCTATGGCGCGCAACGCGGGCCACTGGACCGCCAATTGCAGGACGCCGCCCAGCATGACGCCAACGGCCAGGGCATAGATGGGCTCGATGCCCTGGCGTCGGAACCAGGGCGACAGCAGCCAGGCGGCCAGCATCACCGAGAGATTCAGAAGGACCGGCGTGACCGCAGGCACGGCAAACCGCTTCCAGGTTTGCAGGACGCCGGCAGCAAGGGCCACCAGCGACATGAACGCGATGTAAGGAAACATCACGCGGGTCATGACCACCGCGTGATCGAATTCCTGCAGGCCGGACGCCATCAGCCACACCAGCAAGGGCGCTGCGGCGATGCCGACCACGCTGGTAAGCGCAAGTGCCCACAAAAGCACCGTGGCCACCGCATTGACGAGCTGATGGGTAACCTCGTCGCCCTCGCTGGCGCGGGTGGCCGCCAGGATCGGAACAAACGCCTGTGAAAACGCCCCTTCGGCAAACAGGCGGCGCAGCAGGTTGGGGATGCGAAACGCGACGTTGAACGCGTCGGTGGAGGCGCTGGCGCCGAAACTCGCGGCGACCAGCAACTCCCGCCCCAGTCCGGTGATGCGAGACGCCAGCGTCAGAAGCGAAACGGTGGAAGCGGCACGCAGCAGGTTCATGGGGCAGGAAGTGGGCGGGAGCAGCCCGCCGGTCGACGCAGGGGCTGCGCGGAAGCCGCCGAAGTATAGGCAGCAGGACCCAGCATCGCCTGGCCGTCAACGCGGCTTCACCACAGCGGCCGACAGGCTGCTATACTCGCGGGCTCTGCTCTAACTGCACACTCAAAAAAGCATGGCCACTTCATCCAAAGCCAAGAAGAAAACCGTCCGCATCGCCTCGGGCCTGAAGCGCGTGCGCCAGGACGTGAAGCTGAATGCGGCCAACACCGCGCTTCGGTCGAAGTTCCGCACCGTCATCAAGAACGTGCAGAAGGCCGTGATCGCTGGCGACAAGGCCAAGGCCGCCGACCTGTTCAAGACCGCCGAGCAGGTGATCGACTCCGTGGCCGACAAGGGCCTGTTCCACAAGAACAAGGCCGCTCGCCACAAGAGCCGCCTGTCGGCCAAGATCAAGGCGCTGCCCGTCGCCGCCTGATTTTTCCTCGTTGGACGCAGAAAAAGGCCCGCACTGCGGGCCTTTTGCATGGGTGGCCAAACACACGCGACGTGTCATCGCTCGGGCGGCGATTTCGGAGTCTTGAGCAGGCAGGCGTCGGCCACCTGCAACTCGTTGTCACGTGCGAACGCCATGACGAAATCCCAGGCCATCGGCTCGGCGTCACGCAGCCGCTCGTCGACGATGACGCACTTGATGCCGTTGATGACACGCGGTACGCAGTACGGCGAATAGCCAATGAACGAAGAGCGGTCCCCAGAGGACCCTTCGGGACGAAAACACGACATCGCACCGGCCAGCCGCTCAGCCCAGTCGCTGGGTCGAAACGTCTGCCCACCGAGCGTGACGCCTTGAATGAACACTTCGCGAGGAGGGGATGAACTCATTGCTGCGAGAGTAAGGATGAGATTTCTGTAACCGAGGCAAGGCCACACAGCCCGTCTCGGTCATCGAACAAAGTGCGCGCGTGGATTGTGCCGTCTGCTTGCTGCGGGGCAGCAAATTGAATGCCGAGTCTCGTCGATCTGCTGCGCGCGAGGGCTTCCGGACAGGTCATCTCCGCAGGCCTCCACCGTAGAATTCAACGCTTCGACCGGCGCAACGCAAGCCTGCATTGCGCTCTTCGTCACAGCGGAGTCCCGCCATGAATGCCCCGGAAAAAACTGCCCTCGACCCCGAGCCCCATGTGATGCACACCTACGGTCGCTTGCCGATGGCGATGTCGTACGGGCGCGGCTGCTGGGTGTGGGACACCGACGGCAAGAAGTACCTCGACGGGCTCGGCGGCATCGCGGTCAACACGCTGGGTCATGCGCATCCGAAACTGGTGCCCGCGCTGCAGGAGCAGATCGGCCGGCTGATCCACACCTCGAACTACTACGCCTCGCCGTTGCAGGAAAGCCTGGCTGCAACGCTGTGCGAGCTGTCGGGGCTCGACCGCGTGTTCTTCTGCAACAGCGGCCTCGAAGCCAACGAGGCAGCACTGAAGATCGCGCGCAAGTTCGGACACGACAAGGGGATCGATCTCCCCGAGGTCATCGTCTACGAGAAAGCCTTTCACGGCCGCTCGATCGCCACGCTGTCGGCCACCGGCAACCCCAAGGTGCAGGAAGGATTCGGCCCGCTCGTCGAAGGCTTCGTGCGCGTGCCGCTCAACGACGTGGCGGCCATCGAAGAAGTCGCCAACACGCGGCCGAACGTCGTCGCGGTGTTCCTCGAAGTGATCCAGGGCGAAGGCGGCGTGCGGCCCGCCACCCTCGACTACCTGCGCGCCGTGCGGCGCCTGTGCGACGAGAACGACTGGCTGCTGATGCTCGACGAGGTGCAGTGCGGCATCGGACGCACCGGCAAGTGGTTTGCGCACCAGTGGGCCGGCATCGTGCCCGACGTGATGCCGCTGGCCAAGGGCCTGGGATCGGGCGTGCCGGTCGGCGCGGTGGTCTGCGGCCCCCGCGCCGCCGAGGTGCTGAAGCCGGGCAACCACGGCACCACCTTCGGCGGCAACCCGCTGGCGATGCGCGCGGGCATCGAGACGCTGCGCATCATTCAAGAGGAGCACCTGCTCGAGAACGCCGCCACCGTGGGTGCCGCGCTGCGCGCCAGCCTGACGCGCGAGCTGGCCGGCGTCGCTGGCGTGGTGGAGATACGCGGCCAGGGCCTGATGCTGGGCATCGAGCTGGACCGTCCGTGCGGCGACCTGCTGCTGCTGGCCGCGCAAGCCGGGTTGCTGCTGAGCGTGACCGCCGACCGCGTCGTGCGGCTGGTGCCACCGCTGATCCTGAGCCTGGCCGAGGCCGAGCAGATCGCGATGACGCTGTGTCCGTTGATCAAGGACTTCCTGCGGCTGCCCGAGTCGACGTGAAAACACCTCCCATGAAACCCGGCAAGGCGCTGATCCGGCACTACCTCCAGTTCAAGGATCTGCGCGCGGAGGAGTACGCCTACCTGCTCGCCCGCACGACGGTCATCAAGCAGCGCTTCAAGAATTACGAGAAGTACACGCCGCTGGTCGACCGCACATTGGCCATGATCTTCGAGAAGGCGAGCACCCGCACCCGCGTGAGCTTCGAGGCCGGCATGTACCAGATGGGCGGCTCGGTGGTGAACCTGACCACCGGCGACAGCCAGCTCGGCCGCGCCGAGCCGATCGAGGACAGCGCACGCGTCATCAGCCGCATGGTCGACCTGGTGATGATCCGCACCTACGAGCAGACCAAGATCGAGGCCTTCGCGGCGCATTCGCGCGTGCCGGTCATCAACGGGCTGACGAACGAGTACCACCCGTGCCAGATCCTGGCCGACGTGTACACCTACATCGAGCACCGTGGCGATGCGGCGACGACAGGCGGCGCTCTCGCTTGCCTGAAGGGCAAGGTCGTCGCCTGGGTCGGCGACGGCAACAACATGGCCAACACCTGGTTGCAGGCGGCCGACATCCTCGGCTTCACGCTGCACGTCAGCACACCCAGCGGCTACGAGATCGATGCGAAGGTGGCCGGGGTGACCAACCAGGCGTGCCTGAAGGTGTTCGACAACCCGTTGGACGCCTGCCGAGGCGCACATCTGGTCACCACCGACGTGTGGACCAGCATGGGCTACGAAGCCGAGAACGAAGCGCGCAAGAAGGCCTTTGCCGACTGGCGGGTCGACCGCGAGATGATGGCCGCCGCCCAGCCCGATGCGCTGTTCATGCACTGCCTGCCGGCACACCGCGGCGAAGAGGTCGACGCCGACGTGATCGACGGCCCGCAGAGCGTCGTCTGGGACGAGGCCGAAAACAGGATGCATGTGCAGAAGGCGCTCATGGAGTACCTGCTGCTCGGCCGCATCGGCTGACCCACCGGAGCGAGTGCCGTGAAGCTCGCCCTGATCTCCGACCTGCATGCGAACCGCGAGGCCGTCGAGGCCGTGTTCGCGCACGCGCTGGAACAAGGGGTCGATCAGTACGCGCTGCTCGGTGACTTCGTCGGCTATGGAGCCGACCCCGGCTGGGTGGTCGGGCAGCTGCGCCGACTGGTCAGCGCAGGGGCCATTGCCGTCCTGGGCAACCACGATGCGGCGGTCCTCGGCAGCCTGGGCGACAGCATGGCGCCCCAGGCCCGCGAGGCCGTCGTGTGGACCCGCCAGCACCTGTCCAGCGATCAGCTGGATTTCCTGGGCGCGTTGCCGATGAGCGTGACCGACGCCGACCGGCACTTCGTGCACGCCAGCGCCGATGAGCCGGACCAGTGGCGCTATGTGCAATGCCGCATCGACGCCGTCGACAGCCTGCGGGCCACCGACCGCCGTCACATCTTCTGCGGCCATGTGCATGAACCTCGGCTCTACCACCTGACCGATGGTGGCGAGGCCGGCGACCTCCAGCCGATCCCCGGGATGGCGATGTCGCTGTCTCAGCAATGCCGATGGCTCGCCATCGTCGGCTCGGCCGGCCAGCCGCGCGACGGCAACCCGGCCGCCTGCTATGCCACCTTCGACACCGACAGCGCCACGCTGACCGCCTTTCGCGTGCCCTATGACCACGAGAAAGCCGCCGCAAAAATCATCGCTGCGGGGCTGCCGGCAAACCTGGCCGAACGGCTGATGCGCGGCACCTGAAATAACAGCCTCCACCCGGCAACACGCCGGCTGAATCCATGCCCTCTTCCCTGCGCCACACCCTGCTGTCCATGCGGGACCTGCTCGCCACCATCGGGCCGTTCCTGCTCCTTGCACTGGCGCTGCTCGTGCCCGCCTATTACCTGCTCGATCCGACACCGCCGAAGAAGGTGGTGCTCGCCACCGGGGTCGATCAAGGCGCCTACGCCGAGTTCGGCCAGCGCTACAAGGCGCTGCTGAAGGCGTCTGGCATCGACGTCGAACTGCGCAGCACGCAAGGCGCAGCCGAGAACCTGGCCCTGCTGCGCGATCCAGATTCGGGCGTCGATCTCGCCTTCGTGCAAGGGGGCGCCGACGACGCCGCGGCGGCATCCGGGGCCGACGAAGAGCCTTCGCATCTGGTTTCGCTGGGCAGCCTGTTCTTCGAGCCGGTGTGGCTCTTCTACCGCGAAGACTCCGCACAGCGACTGCTGAAATCCGACACGCTGTCGGGCCTGCCCCAGCTGGCGGGCTGGAAATTCAACATCGGTGCCCCCGGCAGCGGCGTGCCGAACCTGATGAAAAAACTGCTCGATGCCAACCGCATCGACGCGAAGCAGATCACGCTGCTCGAACAATCGCAGACGCCCGCCGTGATGGCGCTGCTCGGCGCCGAATCGGACGCGCTGGTGTTCGCCTCGGCGCCCGAATCGCTGATGGTGCAGATGCTTCTCCAGACACCGGGCATCAAGCTGTTCGACTTCGCGCAGGCCGAGGCCTATTCGCGCCGCTTCGCGTTCATGAGCCCGGTGGTGCTGCCGCGCGGCGTGGTCGATCTGGCCGGCGACATGCCGCCGCAGGACGTGCACCTGGTCGCACCCACCGCCACGCTGGTCGCGCGCGAGGGCACCCACCCGGCGCTGATCCAGCTGTTCGTGCAGGCGGCGCAGCAGGTGCACGGCGGCGCCGGCTGGTTCCAGCGCAAGGGTGAGTTCCCGACCGCGCTGAACACCGAACGGCCGCTCGCCAAGGAAGCCCAGCGCTTCTATCAAAGCGGCGTGCCGCTGCTCCAGCGCTACCTGCCGTTCTGGTTCGCCAACCTGATCGACCGCATGTGGCCGGTGCTGGTCACCATCGTCGCCGTGCTGCTGCCGCTGTCGCGGATGCTGCCGCCGCTGTACGAATTCCGCATCCGCTCGCGGGTGTTCCGCTGGTACGAGCAGCTGCGCGAACTCGAAGACACGATCGACGCGAAACCCGCGTCGCAGTGGCTCGAAGAGATCGCCGCACTGGAGTCGCGCGTCGAGCGCATCACCGTGCCGCTGGCCTACACCGACGAGCTGTATGCGCTGCGCAGCCACATCGCCCTGGTGCGCTCGCGCCTGCAGGTTGCCGCTGGCGACCCGGCCCCTGCCCGCTGACGTCACCCGCGCAAGCGAGCGCTGCGTGATGCGCAGGCCGCAGCCCAACCGAAAAATAAAATGTTTGAACAGACCTTCAAGAACATCGACGACATCCTGCACAAGGACGCGGGCTGCACCAGCGAGCTGGACTACACCGAGCAGTCGTCCTGGCTGCTGTTCCTGAAATACCTCGACGCGCTCGAAGGCGACAAGGCCATGGAAGCCGCGCTCGAAGGCAAGACCTACAGCCGCATCATCGACACGGCCTATGGCTGGGAAGCGTGGGCGGCACCGAAGACGGCCGACGGTTCGTTCGACCACAACGCCGCGATGACCGGCGACGACCTGCGCGACTTCGTCAACCTTCGGTTGTTCCCGTACCTGGCTGGCTTCAAGCAACGCGCCAGCGGCCCCAACACCATCGAATACAAGATCGGCGAGGTGTTCGGCGAGATCACCAACAAGATACAGAGCGGCTACAACCTGCGCGACGTGATCGAGCGGGTCGACGAACTGCGCTTCGGCTCGCAGACCGAGAAGCACGAGCTGTCGCACCTGTACGAAGCCAAGATCAAGAACATGGGCAACGCCGGTCGCAACGGCGGCGAGTACTACACGCCACGCCCGCTGATCCGCGCCATGATCAAGGTGCTCGATCCGCAGATCGGCGAACGCATCTACGACGGCGCCTGCGGCTCGGCCGGTTTTCTGTGCGAAGCCTTCGACCACCTGCTGCCGCAGGCCACCAAGGCCGATGACCTGAAGACGCTGCAGACGCGCACCTTCTACGGCAAGGAAAAGAAGAGCCTGGCCTACGTCATCGCGATCATGAACATGATCCTGCACGGCATCGAGGCGCCCAACGTCGTGCACACCAACACGCTGGGCGAGAACATCAACGACATCCAGGAGCGCGACCGCTACGACGTGATCCTGGCCAACCCGCCGTTCGGCGGCAAGGAGCGGAAAGAGGTTCAGCAGAACTTCCCGATCAAGACCGGCGAGACGGCCTTCCTGTTCCTGCAGCACTTCATCAAGAGCCTGAAAGCCGGCGGCCGCGCGGCCATCGTCATCAAGAACACCTTCCTCAGCAACACCGACAACGCCAGCACCAGCCTGCGCAAGCTGCTGCTCGAAAGCTGCAACCTGCACACCGTGCTCGACATGCCTGGCGGCACCTTCCAAGGCGCCGGCGTGAAGACCGTGGTGCTGTTCTTCGAGAAGGGTTCGCCCACCCACGGGGTCTGGTTCTACCAACTGAACCCAGGCCGCAACATGGGGAAGACCAACCCGCTGAACGACGACGACCTGGCCGACTTCATCGAGCAGCAGAAGACCTTCGCCGATTCGGCGCAGAGCTGGTCGGTGGACGTGGACCACATCGACGCAGCGACGTTCGACCTGTCGGTCAAGAACCCGAACGGTGGCGATGAGGTCGCGCTGCGCACGCCGCAGGACATCCTGGATGAGATCGCGGTGCTGGATGCGGAGAGCGTGGAAGTTCTGGCGACGATTCGGAGTTTGATGTGAACGCCCAGCGAAAAACACCGATGGCGGCCGACGCCTTGCTGTTCGAGCGCATCCGCGACCTCGTCACCACGGCGCGCCAAACGGTGGCGCGCGGGGTCGATCTGGTGCAGGTTCACACCGCGTTCCAGATCGGGCGACACATCGTCGAGCACGAGCAGCGAGGGCAGGTCCGTGCCGACTACGGCAAAGCGCTGCTGACCGCATTGGCCGATCGGCTGACCGCCGAGTTCGGCAGGGGGTTTTCGCTCACCAATTTGAAGTTGATGCGCCAGTTCTATGTGCAGAACGCCGATCGAATAGGCCAGACGCTGCCTGACCTTTCTGACCGGGTGCCACTGACAGCAAAAGGTCAGACAGCGTCTGGCTTATTGACTCACCCGCCTGCACAAGACCATGCAGCCTGGGTCGGCCATATCGGCTCTGGGAAATCGACGCCGCCCTTCGCCCTGAGTTGGTCGCACCATGTGTTCTTGCTCGGCATCCGAAACGCCGACGAACGCAGCTTCTACGAAATCGAAGCGACCGGCCAGAACTGGACGCTGCGCGAATTGCGTCGCCAGTTCGACAGCGGTCTGTACGAACGCCTGGCTCTGAGCCGCGACAAAGACGGCATCCGACAGCTCGCGCGCCAGGGCCACACCGTCGTCCGGCCCGAAGACCTGCTGAAAGAGCCGCTGGTGCTTGAATTCCTGGGGCTGGACGAGCGCGAGCGCTACTCCGAGTCCGACCTCGAAGCCGCCGTCATCAACCAGATCGGGCAGTTCCTGCTCGAACTCGGCAAAGGCTTCCTGTTCGAGGCGCGACAGAAGCGTTTCACCTTCGACGGCGACCATTTCTTTGTCGACCTGGTGTTCTACAACCGGCTGCTGCGCTGCTATGTGCTCATCGACCTGAAGCTCGGCAAGCTCACGCACCAGGACCTGGGCCAGATGCAGATGTACGTCAACTACTTCGACCGCCATGTCAAAGCCGAAGGCGAGAACGCCACGGTCGGCATCGTGCTGTGCAAGAAAAAGAACGGCGCGCTGGTGGAGATCACGCTGCCGGCCGACGCCAACATCCATGCGCGGGAGTACCAGCTGTACTTGCCGAGCAAGGAGGAGTTGCAGCGGAAGTTGCAGGAGTGGGCGGGGGAGACAGGCGCATGAGGCAGCACGAGCAGTACGAGATCGAGGCGATGGATGCCGAGAGCGCGGAAGTGCTGGCGACGATCAGGGAGCTTGTGTGACTGCCGCTTGGCGGGAGGAGCCGCTGGGCGCGGTTTGCCAGTTCATCAACCGTGGCATTTCACCAGCGTACCTTGAGCATGGTGGAGTGGCGGTTCTGAACCAAAAGTGTGTCCGCGACCACGTAGTCAATTTTGATCTTGGCCGCCGTCATGATGCGGCAGCCAAGAAGGTGACGCTCGATCGTTTCGTGCGCGCCGGGGACGTGCTGGTCAATTCGACTGGGACTGGGACGCTCGGGCGGGTTGCTCAGCTCCGCGAGGAGCCGCCAGAACCGACAACCATCGATTCCCATGTGACCATCGTCCGGCCAGCCAATGGCTTGTTTCGCCCTGAGTTCTTCGGCTACGCGCTGGTCGCCATTGAAGAGAAAATTCAACAGGGCGGCGAGGGGTGCGGAGGTCAGACGGAACTTTCACGGTCCAAGCTCGCAGAGACCTACCGGATCAGATTTCCAGTTGATCTCAAGGCACAAGAGCGCATCGTCGCCATCCTCGACGAAGCCTTCGAGGGCATCGCCACCGCCAAGGCCAACGCCGAGAAGAACCTGCAGAACGCTCGGGAGTTGTTCACGCACCACCGTGAGGTCATGCTCGCTGCCCAACCAGGTTGGCGTGAAGCACCACTGGCTGAGTTGTGCTCGATCAAGCATGGCTATGCGTTCGAGGGTGAGTTTTTCTCGGCTGCGGGTGAGTACGTCCTGCTGACGCCGGGCAGCTTCTTCGAGGCCGGTGGCTACCGCGAGCGCGGTGAGAAGACAAAGTTCTTTGTTGGCTCCATTCCGAAGGACTACATGCTGTCAGAGGGCGACTTGCTGGTCGCGATGACCGAACAGGCCGCTGGCTTGTTGGGCAGCCCGCTGCTGGTGCCGGAGTCCCACCGGTTTCTGCACAACCAGCGACTTGGCCTGGTGGTGGGGCAGGCCGGTGTGCCATGGTCGAACGAGTTCTTCTTTCATGCGTTCAACCTGATGCGCGTGCGCCAGGAGATTCACGCCGGTGCATCGGGCGCCAAGGTGCGGCACACCTCACCCGGAAAGATAGGTTTGGTGCGCGTCCCATATCCCGAGTCGGTGGACGAACAGCGCCGCATCGCCGCCCAACTGGTTGACCTGTCCGAAGAATGTGATCGTCTTGTGGCGACCTACGAACGCAAGCTCACCGCCCTCGACGAACTCAAAAAATCCCTGCTGCACCAGGCCTTCAGCGGCCAGCTGTGAAAGAGCGCTGCACATGACCCAACCCCTGGAACGCGACATCGCATTGATCGACGACCTGCGGGCTTTGCCCGCGGAAACGAGCTGGGTGGAGTTCAAGTCCAACAACAGCGACCCGGACATGATCGGCAAGCGCTGCTCGGCCCTGGCCAACGCGGCGCGAATCGACGGGCATGACCTGGCCTACATGCTGTGGGGGATCGCAGACGAAACCCATGACGTGGTGGGAACCGACTTCATCCCGGATGCCAAGAAGGTGGGCAACCAGGTGTTGCCGCTGTGGTTGGCCAACAGCCTGCAGCCCAGCATCGCTTTCAGCTTCCGCACGGTGCAACACCCGCAGGGCCGGGTGGTTCTGCTTGAGATCCCGGCCGCCACGGGCGCACCGGTGGCTTTCAATGGCGTGCAATACGTGCGCATCGGCAGCGCCACACCCAAGCTGACCGAGTACCCGGACCGCTACCAGCAGTTGATCGAGCGCCTGCAGCCCTATCGCTGGGAACAGGGTGTGGCCCGCCAGTTCGCCAGCGGCGACGACGTGCTGGCCCTGCTCGACTACAGCCAGTATTTCAGGCTGACCCAGCAGTCGCTGCCCGACAACCGCGCCGGCATCTTCGACAAGCTGGAAGCCGACCGGCTGATCGTGCGTGATGTGGGCGAGCGCTGGAACATCACCAACCTGGGCGCCATCTTGCTGGCCAACAACCTGGGTGACTTTGACGCGGGGCTGGCACGCAAGGCGATCCGATTCGTGGCCTACGGCGGGAAGAATCGTGCTGCCCAGGTGACGCATCGGCGCGATGGCAAGAAGGGCTACGCAGTTGGCTTTGAGGGCTTGGTGGGCTACCTGCACGATCTGCTACCGAAGAATGAACACATCGGCGCGGCGCTCCGTGAAGCACATCCGTTGTTCCCCGAGCTGGCCATTCGCGAACTGGTGGCCAATGCGCTCATCCACCAAGACATGACGATCACCGGTGCCGGCCCGCAGATTGAGCTGTTCGAGGACCGGCTGGAGATCAGCAATCCTGGCGCACCTTTGGTCAAAACGGAACGGATGATCGACCTGCCCCCACGCTCGCGCAACGAAGCCCTGGCCGACCGGATGCGCCGCATGCGACTGTGTGAGGAACAGGGCAGCGGGCTGGACAAGGTGGTGGAGGCTTGTGAGGTGTTCCAGTTGCCACCGCCCCTGTTCAGGGCAGAGGAACAGTCGTTCCAGGCGGTGCTGTACGGGCCGCGCAGTTTTGCCGAGATGACGCCTGAGGAGCGCATGCGCGCTTGCTATTTCCATGCGGTGCTCAAGTTCCTGAGCGGCGACAAGATGAAGAATGCTTCGTTGTGCACCCGGCTGGGCATTTCGCCCAAAAACGCGGCCCAGGCCACGACGGTGATCAACAAGGCGTTGGACGCCGGCTTGATCCGCGTGGCTGACCCGGAACACCCCCGGGCGGGCTATGTGCCGCACTGGGCCTGATTTCTTGATCGGGTTTTGATCCAACGAGCACCTGGCGGGATGGTTCTAAGTTAATTTCTTTATAAATCAATGACTTACGGATGCCGATGATGTGCCGATTTCTTGATGCGGATCTGATTGAGCGGGCTGCGGCAGCGCTGAATCCCGTCAAGCCAGTCGCTTCTGGCAGAACAGGCCCATAAACGAAGCTGCAACCTCACACTGGCGAGAGCCGATGCTGACCAAGCTCGCCACCCTCGACGAACTGAAAAAGTCCCTTCTCCACCAAGCCTTCAGCGGCGCGCTGTAGTGCCGCATCATCTCCGCACCGAGCCAGACCGGAAGCCATCAGATGAAGATTCTGCCGACTCAGTTTGAAGGCCATGACATCCGCCGTGTGTACGACGAGGCCACCGAGACGTGGTGGTTTTCAGTGGTGGACGTGGTGCAGGTGCTGACGCAGCAAGCCGACTTTCAGACCGCGCGCAAGTACTGGAATCAACTCAAGCGCCGGCTCGAGAAGGAAGGAAGTCAGTCGGTGACAGCTTGTCACCGACTGAAGTTGCCCGCCGCAGACGGCAAGAACTATCTGTCCGACGTGGCCACCGCGCAGACCTTGCTGCGTCTGGTGCAGTCGGTGCCCAGCCCGAAAGCCGAGCCGATCAAGCTGTGGCTGGCCAAGGTGGGCTACGAACGCATGCAGGAGATGTCCGACCCGGCCTTGTCGCTGGACCGCGCACGCCTGACATGGCAGCAGCACGGCCGCAGCGACAAGTGGATCCAGCAGCGAATGACGGGCCAGGAAACCCGCAACAAGCTGACCGACTACTGGCGTGGCCACGACATCCAGGAGGGCCAGGAGTTCGCCATCCTGACCAACATCATTCACCAGGAGTGGTCGGGCGTCAGCGTGAAGGCGCACAAGGACATGAAGGGCCTGAAGAGCCACAACCTGCGCGACCACATGAGCGAGGCTGAATTGATCTTCACCGCGCTGGCCGAACTGTCCACCCGGCAGATCGCCGAGAACACCGAGGCCACAGGCCTGCCCGAGAACCAGACCGCTGCCAAGGCTGGTGGCGGCATTGCCAAGCGCGCCCGGCTGCAACTGGAAGCGCAAACTGGCCGGCGCGTGGTGTCGGGCGAGAACTACCTGGCCCCACCCGTCAAGAAGGCGCCCAAGCTGCCGCGCAAAACGCGCTGAACCCACCGCCATGAACGAAGCCGAAACCCGCGCCGAACCCATCGACCCCGCGCTGAAAGCCGCCGGCTGGGGCGTGGTCGAGGGCAGCCGCATCCTGCGCGAGCACGGCATCACGCTGGGCCGGTTGCAGGGCAGTGGCGGCCAGTCGCGTCGGGCCCAGGCCGAGATCGCCGACTGCGTGCTCGTCTGTTGACGATCGAGCAGAACTGACCCACGGCGATCATTCAATACTGACCCACCCCTGAAGGCTACCCGAGGGTGCCTTGGTCTGTGGATATCTCTTCGGTTTTGGGTTCTGGGTTCGCCCCTTTCTTGCGTTGAATCGT
>JAURWR010000005.1 GCA_030654805.1 Burkholderiaceae bacterium | reverse complement strand
CTGCACCAACCCCATGCAAAGCCACATCAACGTCGGCTTCGGTGAAGACGTGACCATCGCCGAACTGGCCCGCCGCGTCGGCGAGGCCGTGGGCTACGAAGGCGAGATCGTTTTCGACACCAGCAAACCCGACGGCACGCCCCGCAAGCTGCTGGACAGCGACAAGCTGCTGGGCATGGGCTGGACACCGCGGGTCGACCTGCGCAAAGGCCTGGCCCAGGCCTATGCCGACTTCCAGAAACACCACGCATCCGTCGCCGCATGAACAATGTCATCCCGAATACCCGCCAGCCGACGCCCGAAGTTCAAGAGATGGCCACAGACATCGGCATGGCTTAGAGAACTGAGACCGAAAAACTCATGCTCTCGTTCCTGCCTGGACCAGTCCTGAATGTAGGTCTCAGGGGCCTCACACTGGTCAGCAAATTCCTGCTGATCTTTGTCCTGGCCAAGCTGTTGACTCCCGCAGAAGTGGCGCTCTATGGCCTGCTCACCGCCACCATTGCCTACGCCCTCATGGCGTTGGGGCTGGACTTCTACACCTATGCCACGCGAGATCTCATTGCTGCAGACCGCAGCCGCTGGGCCGGCATCCTCCGTGATCAGGGCGTGGTCTATCTGGTGGCCTATGCGCTGCTGCTGCCTCTTTTTCTGCTGCTGTTCAGTCAGGGACTTCTGCCTTGGAGCATGGCTCTGTGGTTCTTTCCATTGCTTGCGGTGGAGCATTTGGCGCAGGAACTCAATCGTCTGTTGATCGCCACCTCTGAACCGCTCTGGGCCAGTGTGGTCCTGTTCCTCAGGTCTGGCCTGTGGGCGGTGCTGATCGCTGCATGTATGTGGCTGATTCCTGAGAGCCGCAACCTGGGTACGGTCTTTGGCGCATGGCTGCTCAGCGCCACCATGGCCTGCCTGCTGGCACTGTGGCCTTTACGCCGTATTGACCGTCAATCGCTTCGAACCAGCATCAACTGGGCCTGGATCCGACGGGGAATCAAAGTGGCACTGCCCTTTTTGTTGGCCACCTTGTGCTTGCGTGCACTGTCCACGGCTGACCGGTACCTCATCGAGTGGTTTGATGGCGTTGAGGTCTTGGCGGCCTACGTGCTGTTCACTGGTATTGCCAGCGCCGTCATGAGCTTTATGGACGCCAGCGTGTTCTCGTTTCAATACCCAAAACTGCTAGCCGCTGCGAACCAGCAAGACCCCAACCGCTTCCGGCTGGAGATGAAGCGCCTCTGGAACAACACGCTCATTGGCACAGTGCTTCTCACGCTGACGGCCTATCTGTTGGCCCAGCCATTGGTTCAGTGGCTGGATCGCCCTGTTTACTCCGAACATCTGGGCCTGCTGCCATGGACCCTGCTGGCAGTGGCGTTGACGAGTTTCAGCATGGTGCCGCACTACGCGTTGTACGCCCGCCACCGGGACCGCTTCATCGTCTTTTCACATCTGGCCGCCTTGCCTGTGTTTCTGGCCGGCGTCTGGCTGTTCAGATCGACGCTTGGTGAGTCCACCGTTGCTGCGGCTGTCGCCGCATCGTTTGCTTTTCTTCTCCTCTTCAAGCTCGTCGCCTATCTGCAGACCCGGCCCCAAGCCTGAAGCGCATTCGCTTTCCTTTACCTTTCTACCAAATAGAACATGTTCACTGACAAAACCATCCTCGTCACCGGCGGTACCGGTTCCTTCGGCAACACCTTCGTGCCGATGACCTTGGCCAAGTACAACCCCAAAAAAATCATTGTCTTCTCGCGCGATGAGATGAAGCAGTGGGACATGGCCAAGAAGTTCGAGGGCGACAAACGCGTCCGCTTCTTCATCGGTGACGTGCGAGACAAAGAACGCCTGTACCGCGCGCTCGACGGCGTCGACTACGTGGTGCATGCCGCCGCCACCAAGATCGTGCCAACCGCCGAGTACAACCCCTTTGAGTGCGTCAAGACCAACATCAACGGTGCCATGAACCTGATCGATGCCTGCATCGACAAGGGCGTCAAAGGCGTGGTCGCCTTGTCCACCGACAAGGCCAGCAGCCCGATCAACCTGTACGGCGCGACCAAGCTGGCCTCGGACAAGCTGTTCGTCGCCGGCAACTCTTACTCCGGCGCTCACGAAACCCGTTTCTCCGTCGTGCGTTACGGCAACGTCATGGGTTCGCGTGGTTCGGTGATCCCGTTCTTTCTGTCGATCAGAGACAAGGGCGTGCTTCCGATCACCGACGAACGCATGACCCGTTTCATGATCTCCCTCGAAGAAGGCGTGGAACTGGTCTGGCATGCCTTTGAAGACATGATTGGCGGCGAGATCTATGTCAAGAAAATCCCGTCGATGAAGGTCACTGACCTGGCTCGCGTCGTCGCCCCGGAAGCCCGCCAGGAAGTCGTCGGAATCCGCCCCGGCGAAAAGCTGCATGAGCAAATGATCAGCGCTGAGGACGCGTACTACACCTACGAGTACCCCGATCACTTCAAGATCCTGCCTACCATCAATGGTTGGGCCACCTGCGAGAAGCGCATCAAGGATGGCCAGAAGGTGCCGGAAGGCTTCGTCTACTCCAGCGACAACAACAGCGAGTGGATGAGCGACGACGAACTGAGCGCCTGGATCGATCGCAACCACGGCAAGATCGGGAGCATCTGAGCCATGATCCCTTACGGCCGGCAAGACATCACCCAAGACGACATTGACGCCGTGGTCGATGTCCTTAAATCCGACTACCTGACCCAGGGGCCAATGGTGCCCCGCTTCGAGCAAAGTGTTGCGCAGCATGTCGGCGCCAGCCATGCCCTGGCGGTCAACAGCGCCACATCGGCCCTGCACATCGCCTGTCTGGCACTCGGGCTTGGAGCCGGCGACCGTTTGTGGACCACCCCGGTCACCTTCGTCGCCTCGGCCAACTGCGGTCTGTACTGCGGAGCCGAGGTTGATTTCGTCGATATCGACCCACGCACCTACAACCTCTGCCCCCAGGCACTGGAACGCAAGCTGGAACAGGCTGAGCGCGAAGGCAAACTGCCCAAGGTCGTGGTGCCGGTGCACCTCTGCGGCCAGCCCTGCGACATGCAGGCCATCCATGCACTGGCCCAGCGCTACGGTTTCAAAGTCATCGAAGACGCGTCCCACGCCATCGGCGGCAAGTACCAGGGCGAGTTCATAGGCAACTGCCACTACAGCGACATCACGGTGTTCAGCTTCCACCCGGTGAAAATCATCACCACCGCCGAGGGCGGCATGGCGCTGACCAACGATGCCGAGCTGGCCAACAAGATGGCCCTGTTGCGCAGCCACGGCATCACCCGTGATCCGGCGCAGATGACCCACGAGGCTGACGGCCCCTGGTACTACCAGCAGATCGATCTCGGGTTCAACTACCGCATGACCGAACTGCAAGCCGCACTAGGCGTAACCCAGATGGAGCGACTGGACCAGTACGTCGCCCGTCGCCACCAGTTGGCGCGCCGCTACGATGATCTGCTGGCCGGCCTGCCGGTCACCACGCCTTGGCAGCACCCGGACAGCTACTCCGGCCTTCACTTGTACGTCATCCGCCTGCAACTCGACCAGATCGGCAAGACCCACCGCCAGGCCTTCGAAGCACTGCGCGCGCTGGGCATCGGCGTCAACCTGCACTACATCCCGGTGCATACCCAGCCGTACTACCAGCGCATGAGTTTCCAGACCGGCGATTTTCCCGAGGCGGAACGCTACTACGCTGAGGCCATCAGCCTACCGATGTTCCAGACCATGAGCGAAGAACAACAGGACCAAGTCATCGCGGCTCTGCGCGAGGTCGTGCAGGCATGAAACTGGCGATCATCCCCGCCCGTGGCGGCAGCAAACGCATCCCGCTCAAGAACATCAAACCGTTCTGCGGCAAGCCGATGATCGCCTGGTCCATCGAAGCTGCGCTGCAAAGCGCCTGCTTCGATCAGGTCATCGTCTCCACCGACGATGCAGAGATTGCCGAGGTGGCGCGCCGATGGGGAGCAGCTGTGCCGTTCATGCGCCCGGCCGAGCTATCCGATGACCATACCGGCACCATCCCGGTCATTCGCCATGCCATCGAATGGTTCAACCTCCAGAGACAAAGCGTCGAACAGGCCTGCTGCCTGTATGCCACCGCGCCCTTCGTCACAGCCGAAGACCTCCGCCGTGGCTTGGACGTCTTGCAAGGCAACGACTGCGACTACGCCTTCTCGGTGACCAGCTTCCCCTTCCCGATCCAGCGCGCCATCCGCATCAATGCCGAAGGCCGCGTCGAGATGTTCAGTCCCGAGCACTTCAACACCCGCTCGCAAGACCTGGAAGAAGCCTTTCACGATGCCGGCCAGTTCTATTGGGGCCGTGCCGACGCCTGGCTGCAGGGCGAGATGATCTTCAGTCCGCACTCGCTACCGGTACTGTTGCCCCGCCACCGGGTACAGGACATCGATACCCCGGAAGACTGGGCTCGTGCCGAATGGCTGTTCAAGGCCATGCAGGCTCAGGAAGACTGAGGCCATGCGCATGAACGTCGTCATCCGCGCTGATGCTTCCCTGCTGATGGGCACTGGCCACGTCATGCGCTGCCTGACGCTGGCCGACGCGCTCACCGCCCAAGGCGCCGACTGCCAGTTCATCTGCCGAGAGCACCAGGGTAACCTGATTGAGCAGATCCGCCACAAGGGCTACCGCACCCATGCCCTGCCTGTCGTTGCAGAGGCAGGCCTGTCCGTCCGCGGCACACGACATCCGGCGCATGCCGCTTGGCTGGGCAGCAGCCAGGAGCAAGATGCTACCGACTGCGCCCTCATCCTGGCCGAAGCGAAACCCGACTGGTTGATCGTCGATCACTACGCCTTGGATGCCCGTTGGGAACGGGCGCTGAAGCCTTGCTACTGTCAGCTGATGGTGATCGACGACCTGGCTGACCGGCCGCACGCATGCGACGTGCTGCTCGACCAAACATTTGGCCGCCATGCCGAGGATTACCGCGCATGGGTACCGGCTGGTTGCCAGCTGCTGTGCGGCTCGCAATACGCCTTGCTGCGCCCGGAGTTCGCAGCCCTGCGCCCCTACAGCTTGGAGCGACGCACCAAGCCACAGTTGCGCCAGCTACTGATCACCATGGGCGGCGTTGACAAGGACAACGCCACTGGGCAGGTGCTGGAAGCGCTGCGCGCCTGTCCGCTTCCAGCGGAATGTCAAATCAAGGTGGTCATGGGCTCGACCGCCCCGTGGATGACAGAGGTCAACAAGCAGGCGCTGACCATGCCCTGGTCAACCAACGTCATGGTCGGCGTTAGCGACATGGCCCGTCTGATGGCCGACAGCGATCTGGCGATTGGCGCGGCGGGCGCTACTTCTTGGGAGCGCTGTTGTCTTGGCCTACCGACCATCATGGTGGTGCAGGCACAGAATCAGCACAAGGTGGCTCACGGCCTTGAGCTTGCGGGAGCGGTTCAAGTGGTGAACGACCCAGAAGAGATACCTGATCGCCTCCCCGTTCTGCTGAACGGCCTGCTTTCATCGCCCACTCTTCTGGCTGAGATGGGCGGGGCCGCCTCGCGCATCGCGGATGGCCGTGGTGTGGCAACAGTGATCCAACACCTGGAAGGCTGAAGTGACTGCAACCACATCAACACAAGGTCGCGTTCGCCCGATGACCAACCAGGATCTCGCTCGGGTGCTGGCTTGGCGTAACCACGAAGACGTGCGCCGCTATATGTACACCCAGCATGAGATCGGCCTGGAGGAACACACCCGGTGGTTTGAGCGCGCCTCGCAGGACGCCAGTCGCCATCTGCTCGTGTTTGAAAGCGATGCCGTGTCACTCGGATTCATCAATATCCACCAGATCGCTCCCGGTGGCGTGGCCGACTGGGGCTTCTATGCCGCTCCCGATGCACCGAAGGGCACCGGGCGTCACCTGGGCCAGGCAGCCCTTCGCTATGCCTTTGCTCAGGCGGGATTGCACAAGCTCTGCGGCCAAGCCTTGGACTATAACGAGAACTCCATCCGTTTTCACCAGAAACTGGGCTTCCAGCAGGAAGGCATCCTGCGCGAACAGCATTTCAACGGCCAGCGCTACCACGACGTGGTGTGCTTTGGCTTGCTTGCCAGCGAATGGCAGGCGAATCTTTGAGAGAACAAACCATGCCCAACATCCCCAGCATCAACATTGCCGGTCGCCGGATTGCAGCCGACACACCGCCATACGTCATCGCTGAGCTCTCCGCCAACCACAACGGCCGACTGGATACCGCTTTAAAGATCATTGAGGAAGCCAAGAAGGCTGGCGCTGACGCCGTCAAGCTGCAGACCTATACCGCAGACACCATCACGCTCGACTGCGACTCCGAGGAGTTCCAGATTCGTGGTGGCCTTTGGGACGGCAAGACCCTGTACCAGCTTTACCAAGAAGCGCACATGCCCTGGGAGTGGCACAAGCCGCTGTTTGAGCACGCTCGCAAAAACGACATCACTATTTTCAGTTCACCGTTTGACAACACCGCCGTCGACCTGCTCGAAGACCTCAACGCCCCAGCCTACAAGATCGCCTCCTTCGAAGCCGTCGATCTGCCACTGATCAAATACGTGGCCAGCACATGCAAGCCGATGATCATCTCCACCGGCATGGCCGATGCCGAAGAAATCCAGGAAGCCATCAACGCCGCCCGCGAAGGAGGCTGCAAGGAGTTGGCCATCCTCCATTGCGTCAGTGGCTACCCCGCCCCAGCGGAAGACTACAACCTGCGCACCGTGCCCGACATGATGCAGCGCTTCGGCCTGGTCACCGGCCTGTCGGACCACACCCTGGACAACACCACCGCCATCGCCAGCGTCGTACTCGGCGCCTCCATCATTGAGAAACACTTCACCCTCAACCGCAGCGGCGGCGGACCGGACGACAGTTTCTCGCTGGAGCCGGCGGAACTGACGGCGCTGTGCCGCGACAGCAGGACCGCATGGGCGGCAATGGGCCAGGTGGATTACGGGCGCAAGTCCAGCGAGCAGGGGAATGCAAAGTTCCGGCGGTCGTTGTATTTCGTGAAGGACTTGAAGGCCGGAGATGTGATCACGGCGAATGCGGTGCGCAGCGTGCGACCCGGTTTTGGACTTCCACCAAAATACCTTCAGCAGATTCTCGGTCAAAAAGCAATACTAGACATCACATCCAATACTGCGGTCACAGTAGACAAAATTTCCTATTCCCCCTCAATACGGAATATGAAATGAGATCAATATTTATTTGCTACACGCCGTACCATTTTCTCCTGTCATACATGTTTAAGCACAGGAGAGACAACGATTTAATAATTATAGTTGACCAATATGGAAAACTTGACTTCTGGGACAGCGCAACCAGTATTTCCAAGAACATTAAATTTATAAAACACCAAATTGCAAGAAGCCCCCTTCTATTTGCAAAACAACTATCAAAGATAAAGAAAGAATATCCCGCGGTAACAAAAGTTTACCTATTCAACGACAAGGCAGCGCACTCATGGATCACATTAAACATATTCAGAGCCAGAGCTACGTTTTATATTGAAGACGGCTCATCTGCATATAGCAACTCAAAAGTCGTCAGCAGTCATATAAAAAAAGCGCTACTCTCAATTGCCTCGAAAATCCCAATAATAAAATATGAATACGTGGAAGTATTGGGGACAAGCAAGGAAATATCCGGAGGATACTACTTATTCCCCCAAAACGTAAGGTTCGAGCACAAAGAAAAACCCGTGCTTCAATATGAAAAAGATGACCAAAGGTTAGATGATCTAAAGAAATTCTTCTTAGCCAACGACACAAACCCATCCGAACCATACGAGAGTGAAATATTGGCACTAGCACCTAGCAGCAAGGGCAAAGTTTTTCTTGATCAGTTTAAAAGAATTACAGAAAAGATCGCTGCGGAAAAAGATTTGCCTTTGGTCATCAAAGAACACCCATTAGATCAAAATAAAGCAACAACAACAACAAACCAAAAAACTCTACCAAAACAATATCCCGCGGAAGCCCTAGTTATAACTGGAAAATCAAAAGTTGTAATAGGGAACTTCACAACAACATTGCATGCTGCAAAATTTCTCTCAGAGGACTGCATAATAATAAATATCAGCACAAAAAAAGGCAAAGAATCGAATATTGAGCTATACAGATTTCTTTCTTCAATTAATGTACAGCAAATCGATGCAGAGGCAAATTAACCATATTCAAAGAAGGCCCAAAATAAACAGCCCAAGAACAATACTACTGCTGATTATTCTAACCCTCATATTACAGCCACAGTTTTTCGAAAGAAATCTGTACCTAAATGAAGTCGCCTCTCTTTTTGGATTGTTTGCCTTAATATACAAAACAAATAGAAAGATTTTTCGACGTCCAGAAGTTCTTGCGACGCTTCTTTTTATATCATGGGGGATCATTCGCTCCATATTTTCAGTATTTTCAATTGAGTCACCCTACGCATATTTTAGACATCAATCAATAATATACTCTGCTCTATGTTTTTTCCTGGCGATCTGGCTATACAAAGACGTGCAATACTGGTTTCACAATCTTTCAAAAATAATTAAGAGATCAATTATTGCAATAACAGTCATCCCAATTCCAGGATTAATATACAGGCTATCAGCGCTATACATTTATCCTTTTGTCTCCGAAGGAAAAAACTTAAAGCTGAGATTATTATTCATCGCAACATGCGTTGTTGCCCTAAGCATCTCCCACGGAGGAGGCAGTGGAATAATTGCGCTCTCAGTCGCATTTTTTTTCTATCTAATAATCACAAAACCAGTTCTGTTTTGGTTTTTTTCATTAACGGGCTTGATCTGCACAGGGCTTCTGTACGCATATAACTACGAGGCATTTTCGACATCTGAATCGCTAGGACTGATCTCGCTTTATACAGCCCTCCCAATTCTTGCAGAGGATCCAAATAGTTTAATAAGAACTTACTTCTGGCATCTCTCGATAAATAGAGCTTTAGACTCATATGGTCTCGGAATTGGTTTTGGAACTCACCTATTCAGCGACTGGCAAATTCCCCTAGTATTTGAAGACAGCACAACAAATGACGACCTAATTTATTTCCTCTTTCCACACAACTCGTTCTTAGGCGTGTTCGCTAGACTTGGTGCAATTGGCTTGATAACATTGACAACAATAGTAATCGCCACACTAAAATCTTACTCAATGAAATACAAGGAAATTAATCAGTTCGATTTTTCAATACTGACTACATTTGCGTTTGCCATTTCTGTATCTCTTCTAAATGTTGTGATTGAAAGCCCAATAACCGCCGGGGTATTTTGGTTCATTGTTGGCTTAGCCTCTTGCAATGGGTCGCAGCTAAAAACACACACAAAACAAGGCCAATTAAGCTACCAAACAAAACTTAGACGGGAAATTTAAATTGCACGCCAGCAAAGAAACATCGACTCCAAAAATACTATTAACACATAATTTTTACAGGACCTCCAACCCTTCAGGGGAGAATCAAGTATTTGAATCTGAGCATACCCTCCTGATCAAATACAAACACAAAGTAGAGACTTTCATCAGAAATAGCGACGAGATCTGCACTGAAGGAACTTTGGGCGTTATTAAATGTGCATTGGCAACGCCATGGAACCCGACGATGGCCACGGCGATCCAGCACAGGGTGGACGAACTCCAAGCCGACGTGGTCCATGTCCACAACACCTTCCCCCTCCTGTCACCTGCAATTTTTCACGCCATTGGCAAGCGTGCTGCACGGGTACTGACCCTGCACAACTACCGCTTGTTCTGCCCGGCGGCCATTCCCATGCGCGGTGGCAAGGTCTGCACCGAGTGCCTGAACAAGCGTTCTCCCATTCCCGCCATGGTTCACGGCTGTTATCGCGGCAGCCGTGCCGCCACGCTGCCACTGGCCGTCAGCGTGGGACTGCACCGTGCGCTGGGGACCTGGACGAAACAGGTGGATGCGTTCATCTGCCTGTCTGAATTCCAGCGCGAGTTGATGATCGAGGCGGGCCTTCCCCGGGAGAAGGTGCATGTCAAACCCAACTTCTACCCCGGCAATCCAGCCGTTATGGGCTGGAACGAACGCAAGCCTTGTGTGGTGTTTGCCGGACGTCTGACAGCGGAAAAAGGCGTCATCAACCTGTTACGCGCCTGGCAGGCGTGGGGGCCAACGGCTCCCGAGTTGCGCTTGGTGGGTGATGGTGAATTGCGAGCTGAACTGGAGCGTATGGCCGAGGGCTTGCCTGTCCGCTTCATGGGCCAGCTTCAGGCGGAAAAAGCTCAAGCAGAGATCGCCAACGCCCGATTGCAGATCCTGCCATCGGAGTGGTTCGAGGGGTTCCCTATGGTGGTTCGTGAGGCTTTCGCTTTTGGTACCCCCAGCGCCGTATCCAACATCGGCCCCCTTCCTTCCATCGTTGAACACCGCAAGAGCGGCATCGTTTTTGAACCCGCCAACCCGCAGTCGCTGCTGCACGAAGTGCGCACCGCCTGGGAAGCACCCGGACTGCTGGAACGCCTTGGGCAAGGGGCACGTGCCGAATTTGAAAGCAAGTACACCGAAGAGGCCAATTACGCTGCTTTGATGGAAATTTATCGCCAAGCTATTGAGGTTTCTCACAATGGATAAGCAAGATTGCAACGATCCACGGGCATTGAGCTCCGTGATCGGTACTCCCATCGACGCCCTGACCTGGTCGCAGGCACTGGCGCGCCTTTCCGGTTGGGCCAATGCACGGCAAAGCCGCTATGTGTGCATCTGTAATGTGCACTCGGTCGTCACCGCCCGGCAAGATGAAGCGTTTGCCAAGGTGATTCACGACGCGGATATGGCGACCCCTGACGGTGCCCCTGTCGCTTGGTTGATGCGGCGCCTGGGTGTCGACACCCAGGATCGGATCAATGGTCCTGATCTCATGTGGCGCTACTGCGCCGAAGCCTCAAGGCGCGGCGAGTCCATCTATCTCTATGGCGGCCAACAAAGCACGCTGGACACCCTGCAGCTCATGCTGCTCGAACAGTTTCCGGGTCTGAGAATTGCCGGAGCCTATTCCCCCCCCTACCGACAGCTGAGCCCCGAAGAGGATGCCGCTGTGGTCGAGACCATTAACGCCTCCGGTGCCGGCATTGTCTGGGTGAGCTTGGGCTGTCCCAAGCAGGAGAAGTGGATGTCCGAACATCGCGGCCGCATACAGGCTGTGATGGTGGGTGTCGGCGCGGCGTTTGACTATCACGCAGGAACTATTCAACGGGCGCCACTCTGGATGCAAAGGAACGGTCTGGAATGGCTGCATCGACTGGCCAGCGAGCCGCGACGTTTGTGGAAACGCTATTTGGTGACCAACACCCTGTTCATCTGGTTCGCGGTCCGGCAGTTGCTGGCTCCCAGGTCGGCACAAACGTAGAAGGCGCAGTTTGAGACTCTTGAAAGACTTTCGCCTTTCTCTCGTCCTTAGCCTGGCATTTGTGGCATACCTCGCGTCACAGGTGCCTGCGCTGCGATCGGCGTATCAGGACTGGGACAAGTTGGCGCACGGCCTGGTGTTTGCGCTGGTATATACGGCGCTGGGCTGGGCTATGCGCTGGAAGCCCTGGGCTTTGGCTGCCTGCGCCCTGGCTTTTGGCGGGGTGGTGGAACTGCACCAGTACCTTTTGCCCGGGTTCACCGCCAGCTTGAAAGATTGGGCGGCTGACGCGGTGGGCATCGCCGCGGCTTGCGGTGCACATCTAATCTGGCTTCAATGGCGCAAGTCCATTGATGAGAATGCACAACGCGGTTTGTTGCCGCTGGCACAGTTTCAGCAGGCGGTGGCGGCGCTGCCGCTGGTGTCGGTGGACTGGGTGTTGACCAACCCGGCTGGAGAACTGCTGGTGGGCCAGCGACTGAACGCGCCTGCGCGCGGCACCTGGTTCACGCCCGGCGGGCGCGTGCGCAAGGGCGAAGCCCTGGCTGTGGCACAACAACGCGTGGCCCTGGAAGAGCTGGGCTTGCCGCTGGCCAACAGCGCGGCATGGCTGGCGCGCGCTCGGCTCATGGGCGCCTGGGACCATTTCTTTTCAGACGCGGCGTTTTCCGCCAGCATGCCCACGCAATACGTCAACCTGCCG
>JAURWR010000120.1 GCA_030654805.1 Burkholderiaceae bacterium | reverse complement strand
GGTTGCTGTTCTACCGGACTTGGCCGACCGCCTTGCTCGATTGCATGCTCGAAAGCTGGACCTCTCCTTTCGGGAGACATACGCCTGCAAGCGCCGGCAGTGGCGCGCAAGTCTCTTGGCTTGTGTCATGGCATGCTCTTTTGAGTAACCGAGAGCACCAGTTTCAAAAGTCTATGAATCGCTCTGTTCTCCGCGCTATCCTTTTGGGCCAATCTGACTTGCCATTCACGCCACGGGTGGTCCAGAACATTGCCGACGCTGGGCAAGGCGGAAGACGGCCGGGACCGCGAGGTTGCCGCCGCGCCAGATGGCAGACATTGAGGGCAATGGGAGCTCACTGACCGCTGTCCTTGCCCGCGGTCAGCGGGAGTCGACCCCGAAGAAATTCGCGGTCATGATTTCGTCACCCGGACGCTGCTATGTGGAACTGATCAGGGACTCCGTTGGACTACAACGGCAATTTCCAAGCTTCTGAAGGAAGGAGGCGGAAATGCGGACAACCCGGACAATCCCACCAGGCCAGGATGTGGCGAGCCAGGTCGGGCTGTACGTGAGCTTCGAGTTGGCCGACGAGAAGTGGAAGTTGAGCCTCAGCGACGGACGGCGCGGCCCGAGCCAACACACCGTGGATGCCGGCGATACCGTCGCCGCACTGGCGTGTTTGACCAAGGCTCGCAGGCGCTGCGGCCTGCGCGCCCAGTGCAAGTTCCACTCCTGCTACGGGGCCGGCCGCGACGGTTGGTGGCTGCACCGTTGGCTGATCGAGCAAGGCATCGACAACATCGTGGTCGACGCCGCGAGCATCGAGGTCAATCGGCGTGCCTGTCACAGCACGCGCATGGCGGTCGAAGAGTTTGCACTCGATCAATCGCTCCAAATCGGCCAGCACATGGCTGGTCGATGGTTGTGTCAGCCTCACCGCCTCGGCTGCACGCTGCACGCTGCCCAACTCTGCGGCCCTTGCCAACCCTTGCAGATGGCGCAGGCGCGCACGCACCAGCAGGCGAGAGCAAGAACAGTGACGGCAGGTGTCATGTAGCGAGGAATCCGGTAGCTGCAACCGAACTCCATAGATCGCCGACTGGGCGATGAATCGCAGCTGAAATTGACCCCCTATTCAGGACTCGGACTGGTTTTAGCCGTGCTGCTTTCTCGCGCCTCCCTGTAGTCGCCCGGTGTGCAATTAGTCCAACGGCGGAAGGCGCGGTGAAAAGCCGGCACACCCGAAAATCCAAGATCAGCAGCAATCGAGGTCAGCGACTCTTGACTTCGCGTGAGCTTGGCGACGGCAATTTCCCGACGCAATGCATCCTTCACATCTTGAAACGAGGTACTCTGGTTGCGTAAACGGCGCACCAGGGTGCGGGTCGATATATTCAAGATCGCCGCAGTTCGAGTGATATCGAAATCATCGTGCAAGTTAGCCTGCAGGACGTCCCGAACCCGGTGCGCCGTATTGCCGGTGCTCGGCGGAATGAAAAGCCAGTCCAAAGGCGCGCGGACCAGAAGTTCTCGAAGCTCCAACATTGACCGTTGTTTTACGGCACAGTCAAGATACCTTTCAGCAAAGGTCATCTCGGTGAATTGCTGGCTATACCGTACCGGCCCTGAAAATGCAAAGAGGCTGTCGGTAGCATACTCCGGCGCTGCAAAGTTAAAATCCACGCTGCGCAGTTCAATACGCTTGCCAATCAACCAGGAACTCAAACCATGCACCGCCTTGAGGTGAATTTCCTGCATGGCGCGCACGTTGCGCGATAAACGTGGAAGCGTCACGATTCTAAACCTGGCGATACCACCATCCCGCCAAAGACTGCAAACTGATCCATGATCGATAACATGGCTGTACTGAAACCAGCGCCGCAGCGCTACGTACAGCGTTGGTGCAGACAGCATGAGCAGACACAACACCTTTAGCGTGCCGCTTCGCGACGGTCGACCATAAAGGCCGACCATTTCATCGTCTAACAAGACAACCAAATTTCTGAACAAGTCACTGAACTGATGTGCCGTGATACGCCCGTGCAGTTGCGCCAAGTGTGTCGGCGAGATGTTCGACAAATGCAGCAGCCCCTGTAAGGCCTGCGGTGAGACTGCCAGCCCCTGCAGAAAATCCCTGACGTAAGCGGCTGGCAGTGTCGGCAGAACCTCCCGGTGGGCCGTCGCGAAACTATCGGGCATGGGTCGCGCAGGCGTTACGACAGCAGAGGCGCCGGGCCGCGATGTGCTTCGAGGTGCAAAACATGTTGATATCTCCGGGCGCCTGTGGTGTATCGGGCTGCGTCGGACGGGACTCTGCAAACTGTTCGCATTGCTCGCCAATGGGAGAACGCCCTTGTTGGCGCTGCTGCCACCCTGCAGCGCTTTGCGGGCGGTCCTGATTCAACGGCTGGGATCGCGTCGCACCGAGGGTCAAGCAGAGATTCATTCATGGGAAATCCCTGATTTATTCGGACAGCATTGACGCGAGTTCTAGCTGGGCGATCAAGGAAAGTGAAACCGGCACGCGGTCACGGCATCGGCCGGGCAAACTTCGAAAGTCGGCACACCCTTCATCGGAGTGCGGCGCTCACACTGGCGGCGTGGCGTGGCTCGGTTCTAGTCGCGGGGCGAGTCCTCGGGGTCTAGGGGTGGCGCCACCACGTGCTGTCGCTGCGTCAACACAAGAAACTGCCCGGCACCGGTCGGCACGTGGCGGAGCACAAGGTAGTCGTCGAACACGGCCTCGACGGCGTATTCGTCGTCCAGCGGTTGAGGGCCGTGCACGGTCACGACGCGCCCCCGGCCGAACAGCACGATCGACGGTTCGGCGCCCGATGCCGACTTGCCGACGAACCGATACGGCATGTCCGCAGGTCGAGATCGCGCGCGTTCCATGGGCTGGAGGGTCCCTACCGCCGCCGGCGTCCCAGTCAAGTCAGACGCCGGGCCCGCCGTCGGCACCACCGCCAACGCTTTCGCGGCCGGTGAGTGCACGGTGACGGGCACCCGGCCTGGCGGTGGCGGCAAGGCCTCCGCTACCGGCCATAGCGCCACGTAGACCAATGCCCCGAGCACAAGGAGGAACACCACTGCCACAAATGCCACGGGCCGTTTGCACTGTCCGTCAAGCGCGGCCGTGCTGCGCATCATGGCTTCCCGGTCGGAAGCGAGAGCGGCCGGGCGAAGGCGGGCGGCAGCGAATCCGCGGTAGTCGGCAGGACGTAGGTGGTCGGCAGCAGCACACGGTCCGGCCGCACGTCTCCGGGAAAGGTCGCGACGACCACCGTTGCGTGGTCGTGCTGGTCTCCGTCGCCATGCTGGTCCTCCAGCCGACAGGTCGCCACCCCGTCAGCCCGCGTGTGCGCAGCGCAGATCGAATGCGGTGGTCGGTTGAAGTAGATGGCCACGTCTTCCAGCGGCCCCTGGGGACCCGTGGCGCGCACACTGACGACGTCTGCATCCCCCGATCGGGTCGGAGTTCCCTGCATCCGGACCACCTGCCAAGGCAAGGCCGCAGGGGCACGAACGACCGCCCGCTCGCGGAGATCGGCAAGCGCCTGCAGCACCTGGGGATGCGACACGCCGTCTCGCGCGGCATCGCACAACCCAGCACCACTGCCCAGGCAGTAGCGGGCCTTCGGCTCCTGTCGGAGCACCAGCGCATACAACTGCTCGACCGCCGCGATCTCGTGGTCCGTGTGGTCGGCCGCGCTCCAGGCCTGCGGCAGTTGCTGCACCGCCAGGTGCAATTCCGGGCCCTGTCGCACCTGCAGCAGCCGGGCGACCGGGCGCGGCGCCGCCCCATCCTGCTTTCGCGCCAGTAACGTCGTCGACTCGGCGCCCGATTGCCACTTGGCGACGAAGAAGTCCAGGTCGCGCCGCGTCGCGAGGGTCGACCGCGGCGCCGGCCGGAACTCGACGTTGGTGGGCGTCACCACCGGTTCGCTGGCGCAGGAGGCCAACAGCGTGCAAGCTGCCGCCAGCACCACGCGCCACCGCGCAGGTCCATGCATACCCGACCCGAGTCGTGGGGCCATCAGCGTTACTGCGGCTTGCAGTTGCCGTTGCTGCAGACCAATGCCGTGGCTTCGGCCGGCAGGTCGACGAAGTCAGCGGTCTCCGCGCCCTCGAACCTTGCTGTGATCCGGTCTTTGTGCGGGCGCAGCGGGCGCACGTCGCACGAGGCCACGCCGTAGGCGTCAGTCGTTGCCGTGCAGGAAGCGCCGGTCTCCTCGACGGAGAACTTGACCTTCTGTTTGACCAGCGGCCCCCAGCCGTTCTTGACCTTGGCGGTAACCTTGGTGGGCGTAGGCGCACCGCCCACGAACTCCACCGTGTTGTAGCGCCAGACCGGTAGCGCTAAGGTTGCATCCAGGCGGGTCAGCCAGGCTGCGGAGCACTCGCGCGCAATGACCATCTGGCGTACCACACTCTCGTGCCCGTACACGTGCTGGCTTGGGTTGGTCCGACCCGAAGCGAGGATCTCTCTCATCTTCTGGCCTTCACCATCCCAGTAAATGTGCGGCGTCATGACGCCCTCCACCTTCAGCGCCTTGACCATGGCATAGGTGCGTTCGATCGAGTCCAGATAGTTCGCCACCGCCGGTATCGAGTTCGTCATCGACTGACCGCCATTGGTGAGCACACGCACCGTCTTGCCGTGATCCTGCACTTCCACCACCGAGGAGGTGGACCCGTTTGTGTGCCCGGGCGTCGGCAGGATCCAGAAGTTCTTTCCGCCGACTGACATCTGGCGCATGGACAGATCAGTCGAATCGATCGCCGTCGGGGCATAGGCTTTGCCGGCGGCGTCTGCCGACCCGAGGAAGATCTCAGTGCCGACGTTGGTCTTCAACCAGTTCGCGCCGCCATCATGGTCGCCATGGCCGTGGGTGAGCAGGACAGCCTTCAGTGGAAATGCGGCGCTCAGCCCCAGTGCCTGCATGGCCGGGTAGTTGAACGTGGCTACTTCGTTGGCGTTGTTGGCGGCGTCCACCTGCACGAGCCCATCTGGGGTCTTGATCAGGTACTGCCCGACATAGTGGTTCCCCACGAACCAGACATCGTCGAAGATCTGGGTCATGGGAATGCGGTACTGCGCGTTCGCTCCAGTGCCGGTGGTGTTGTTCCACCCCCGGGAAGCGATGACGATCTGATTGTTGTCATCGGCCAGGTTGCAGTAGAAGGCCCGCGCGTATTGCAACATGAAGGGGTCGTTGCCCACGTTGCGTGTGGCTGCGTCGCGATGAATGTTGGTCTGCGTCTGGGCGACCGCGAGGCTGGCGGCGGCTGCCAGCACTGCGGCGGCGCAACCCAAGCGGTGGAACCTTTTGATGTGCATGTCTTGTCTCCTGGTCGTGTTGCCTACAAGGGCAGCAATGTCTGCGGCCGGACCGGCGCGCGTGGTGGCGTGACCGTGCCTAGTCGATGGTCACCTTGGCTTCCTTGACGAGCCTGGCGAACTTCTCGGTTTCGCTCTTGATCTGCGCAGCCATCTGTTCCGCGCTGTTGCCGACCGGCTCGGCGCCGATCTCCTCCATGCGTTTTCGGAACTCAGCCGAATGGATGACCTTGGCCATCTCCATGCTGAGGCGGGCAAGAACGTCCTTGGGCGTGGCGGCCGGTGCCAGCACACCGAACCAGGTGCCGATGTTGAAGCCCTTGAGACCGGCCTCGTCGAGCGTCGGCACGTCGGGCAGCGCCGATGAGCGGCTGGACGTGGTGACCGCCAGCGCACGCAACTTGCCGCCCTTGATGTGCTGCAGCACCGGTGTGATGGTGTCGAACGACATCGTGATCTGGCCGCCCAAGAGGTCGGTCGTCAGCGGGCCGCTGCCCTTGTACGGGATGTGGCCGATGTCGGTGCCCGTCATGTTCTGGAACTGCGTGCCGATCAGGTGCTGCGCGGTGCCGTTGCCATTGGAGCCGTAGTTGTAGGCGCCCGGCTTGGCCTTGAGCAGCGCAACCAGTTCGGCCACGTTCTTCGCCGGGGTGTTGGCGTTCACGACCAGCACGTTGGGTACCAGCGCGATGGTCGTGATCGGTGCCAGGTCCCTCTGGAAGTCGTAGGGCAGCTTCTTGTAGACACTGGACGCAATGGTGTGGTGCACCGCGCCGACCAGCAGGGTGTAGCCGTCCGGCCTGGCCTTGGCGACGTAGTCGGCGCCTAGCGTGGCGCCAGCGCCGGGCTTGCTCTCCACGATCACCGTCTGGCCCAGGCTCAGCGTCAGCTTCTCGGCCAGCGCGCGGGCCAGCACGTCGGTGGTGCCGCCGGCCGGGAACGGCACGACGAGGCTGACAGGCTTGCTGGGCCAGGCCTGCGCCATGGCGCTGCCAACGGCCATCGTCGCGGCGAGCGCGATGGCCTGAACCAGGTGACGGCGGCGCAAGTGTCGGGCGAGATTCATTGTGGTCTCCATGGGTGTTTCAGCAGGCCCGTAGCCATGGCCCTTGCGTTCGGCTCATGCGGCCAAGCGCCGCGCGCCAGCGGTCAACAGCTCGCACACCGCCTGGGTGACCTCGGCCGTCGTTGCCTTGCCGCCGAGGTCGCGCGTGTGCAGCCTGGGGTCGGCGGTGACCTGCTCGATGGCGCTCATGACGCGCCGGGCGGCATCGACCTCACCGAGGTGTTCCAGCAGCATCACGACCGACCAGAAGGTGCCGACCGGGTTGGCCAGGCCCTTGCCCATGATGTCGAAGGCCGAGCCGTGGATGGGCTCGAACATCGACGGGTAGCGGCGCTCGGGGTCGATGTTGCCGGTGGGCGCGATGCCCAGGCTGCCGGCCAGCGCTGCGGCCAGGTCGCTCAGGATGTCGGCCTGCAGGTTGGTGGCGACGATGGTGTCCAGTGTGGCCGGCCGGTTGACCATGCGGGCCGTGGCCGCGTCGACCAGTTCCTTGTCCCAGGCGACGTCCGTGAACTCCTTCGAAATCTGCAGTGCGATCTCGTCCCACATCACCATCGCATGGCGCTGCGCATTGCTCTTGGTGATCACGGTGAGCAGCTTGCGGGGCCTCGACTGGGCCAACCTGAAGGCGAAGCGCATGATGCGTTCGACGCCAGCGCGGGTCATGATCGATACGTCGGTGGCGGCTTCGATCGGGTGGCCCTGGTGGACACGGCCGCCGACACCGGAATATTCGCCTTCGGAGTTCTCCCGCACGATGACCCAGTTCAGGTCGTCCGGGCCGCAGCGCTTCAGCGGGCCGTCGATGCCGGGCAGGATGCGCGTGGGACGCACGTTGGCGTACTGATCGAAACCCTGGCAGATCTTCAGGCGCAGGCCCCAAAGCGTGATGTGGTCGGGGATGTGCGGGTCGCCCGCCGAGCCGAACAGGATCGCGTCCTTGTGGCGCAGCGCGTCCAGGCCGTCGGCCGGCATCATCTCGCCGTGTTCGCGGTAGTAGTCGCCGCCCCAGTCGAAGTTCTCGAAACTGAACTTGAAGTTGCCGCCCGACTGGGCCAGCGCTTCCAGCACCTCCTGCCCGGCAGGGACGACTTCCTTGCCGATGCCGTCTCCGGGGATGGTGGCGATCGCGTACGTCTTCATGGCTGTGTGTCCGTGGGCAAGGGTGGGCGGCGACGTGAATGTAGAAAGTGGACGGACCTCGCGCTCACCGCTAAAGTGAATCCATCATTAACCTGGATCTAACAATCGAACACCAGCGGGGCACCGATGGGCAATGGCATACAACCGGTCGATCTCGGCTTTTTCTCGGTGTTGGCCGGTGCCGGCAGCCTGAGCGCAGCAGCACGTGAACTGGGCATCACGACGCCGGCGGTCAGCAAGCACCTGGCGCTGATGGAGTCGCGTGTGGGCCTGTCGCTCGTGAACCGCACGACGCGCCGCATGAGCCTGACGCCCGAGGGTGAGCTCTACCTGGAGCACGCGCGTCGCATCCTGGGCGAGATCGACGACATGGAACAGTTGCTCGGCGCTTCAAGGGCCACGCCGAAGGGCCTGCTGCGCGTGAACGCGACGCTGGGATTTGGCCGCAGCCATGTTGCGCCGTTGATCTCCCGCTTCATCCGTAAGCATCCGCAGGTGGAGGTGCAACTGCAATTGACGGTCAACCCCCCACCGCTGACCGACGACGCCTTCGACGTGTGTGTTCGGTTCGGCGCACCACCGGACGCGCGGGTCATCGCCAGATACATCGCGCCGAACCGCCGATTGTTGTGTGCGGCGCCGGCCTACCTCGCGAGGCACGGCATGCCCAGAGTGCCGCACGACCTGACCAGGCACAACTGCATCGGCATCCGCCAGGGTGACGAAGCCTACGGCTTGTGGCGCCTAAGCAGCGGTCGAGGCAAGAGCGCCTCGACCGAGGCCATCAAGACGCGAGGCAATCTCAGCACGAGCGACGGTGAGATCGCCGTGAACTGGGCCCTGGATGGCCATGGCATCCTCATGCGGGCCGAATGGGACATCGAGCGCCACCTGAAAAGCGGGCGCCTGGTGCAGGTTCTGGGGCAGTTCCACACTCCCGATGCCGACATCTATGCGGTCTACCCGCAACGACATCAGCTTGCAGCACGTGTGCGGGCCTTCGTCGACCTTCTGGCTCTGTCTTTCCATCAGCGAGTGGCAGCTGGCTGACGTTCTGCTACGGCAGAGGTTTTCGTTTGAGCAGTGGGACCCATGATGCCCAGGAACAGGCCAGTCTCTTCTTATGCCGCTGCCGCTGGAGTCAGCGAAACTGACCATCGAATGGCGGGTTTGGGGTGCCTAGATTCGCCGAGTCAAGGGCTGCAGTGGGTCGGCCACTGCCGCCCGCGGACGTCGGCTATCCCGTCGCTCAACTTAGGGGACAACTTTCCGGCGGAGAGATCGCGCGCCCGACCGGCGCTGGCCGACCCATAGGAGTCGGCGGCGGTCTTCTCGGTGGGCGACCGGTCTACTTTAGAACTTGACCTTCGCCGACGCCGCCTTACAAATCAGAGATGGCGACAGCAGTCGTTCGCAGAGGCTGGCCGACGGTCTCGAAGGTTTTGGCGCCAAGCGGCTGCATCCGATGGTCACGAATTGACGCCGCCTGCCTTGATCGGTCCATCGTTTACGATACATCGCCGCCGTCAATCTGGCCTCTGGCGGGCCGGTGGAACTTGCACAGTAAAATGGCATGCCAAGGTACGGAGTGTCAGCCGCCGCCTGATAGGGCTCGAAAGCGGGGTGCCGCCCTAACCTCGATGGCGCCAGTCGTGTCGGTGCTGTAAATCCCACGCGCTACGTTGTGAGGGTGGCACGCCGCCTCGGCCAAGCTCAGCACCGGTGCGAAGCAGACGTCGGTGCCTTCGAGCAGCGCACACCAGTGCGCCCGCGGCTGGCCCGCGAACATCGCGGCCAGGCGCGCCTTGAGCGCCGGCCAGGTCGCGGTGTCGTACTGCGCGGCCGGGTCCACGTCAGTCAGGCCGAGGGTCGCCAGTAGCAGGGCATGGAACTGCGGTTCCAGCGCGCCGAGCGTGATGAAGCCGCCGTCTGCGCAGGTGTACACATCGTAGAACGGCGCGTCGTGGAAGGGGCTCGGCGCTGGGCCATCGATCTGGCCGGCGGCACGCACCATCTGCGCGATGCCGCCCAGCATCGCCACCACGTCGACGATCGCGCCGTCCACGACCCGACCCGCCCCGCTGCGGCGCGCATCGAGCAGCGCGCAGACGATGCCGAAAGCCAGGCCGAGCGCGCCGGCGGCGTCGCCGACCACCGTCGGCGGCACGATCGGCCGCTGGCCGCGGTAGGCCGAGAGCGACAGCAGCCCGGTCAGCGCGACGTAGTTCAGGTCATGCCCGGCCGCCTGGGCCAGCGGCCCGCTCTGGCCCCAGCCGGTCATGCGGCCGTAGACCAGCGCCGGGTTGTGCGCGGCGCAGTCGGCCGGGCCGAGGCCCAGCCGCTCCATCACGCCCGGACGGTTGCCCTCGATCAGCACGTCGGCGCCGGCCACCAGCGCCTTCGCCTGGGCCAGGGCGCCAGGCTGCTTCAGGTTCAGCAGCACCACATGTTTTCCCCGACGCATCGGGTTGTCGCCCTGGCCCCCGAGTTGTTCGTTCAACGCCCCTCTCTGGGGTCGCGCGATCACGGTCACGTCTGCGCCCATGCCGACCAGCATCTGACCGGCGAGCGGACCGGGGCCGATGCCTTCGAACTCGACGATGCGCACGCCGTTCAGCGGCGCCTGGAGCGGCGTTGCGGCCTTCATGCAAACAACTTCCGTGCAATCAGATCCTTCATGATCTCGGTGGTACCGCCGTAGATGCGCTGCACCCGTGCGTCGGCATACAGCCGCGCGATCGGGTATTCGGCCATGTAGCCGTAGCCGCCAAACAATTGCAGGCATTCGTCGATGACCTTGCCCTGCTGCTCGGTACACCACCACTTGGCCATGTAGGCAGTCTCGTCATCGAGCGTGCCGTCGACCAAGCGCTGGATGCAGTCGTTGACGAAGCTGCGCACCACATGCGCCAGCGTGGCGCACTCGGCCAGTTTGAAGCGGGTGTTCTGGAAGTCCGCCACGCTCTGGCCGAAGGCCTTGCGCTGCTTGGTGTAGTCCACCGTCAACTCAACCGCCCGCTCGATGGCCGCGGCTGCCGGTACGCACAGGAACATGCGCTCATAGGGCAGCTGGCTCATCAACTGAATGAAGCCCTGACCCTCCTGCTGGCCCAGCAGTTGATCAGCCGGCACGCGCACTCCGTCGAAGAACAGCTCCGCGGTGTCCGAGGCATGCTGCCCCAGTTTCTCCAGCCGGCGGCCGACCCGAAAGCCTGGCTGGTCCGGTGTCTCCACCAGCACCAGCGACACACCACGGCCACCCGCGTCGCCGGTGCGCACGGCCACCAGCAGCAGGCTGGCAGTGAAGCCGTTGGTGATGAAAGTCTTGGCGCCATCGATCACGTAGTGGTCACCATCGCGCCTGGCCCGGGTGCGCAGCGCCTTCAGGTCAGACCCGCAGCCCGGCTCCGTCAGCGCTATGCCGGCCAGCAATTCCCCGCTGGCGAGTCGGGGCAGCCAGCGCTGCCTTTGCTCGGGTGTGCCGTAGTCCAGCAGGTAGTGCGCCACTAGGTTGTGCACACCCGTGTTGGCCGGGATCTCTGCCTTGGCCAGCTCGTCCTGCACCACCAGCTGGTAGGCCAGCGAGACGCCGGCACCACCGAATTCCTCGGGCACCTCTGGCAGCAGGAAGCCCATCTGCCCGAACGGGCGCCACACCTCGCGCGGGATGTAGCCCTGGCGGCGCCAGGCGTCCAGGTGTGGCGACAACTCGCCGGCGATGAAGCGGCGCACCTGCTCGCGGAAGGCTTCGATGTCATCGTCCATCCAGCGGTGACGAAACGGTTGCGGCAGCATCGCTCAGATCCCCGTCAGACCGCCGCTGCACATCAGCGTCTGCCCGCTCACATAGTCCGACTCCGGAATGCACAGCAGGTACACCGCGCCTGCCGCCTCTTCCGGCGTGCCGCCACGGCCCAACGGGATGCCGCGTTCCATCGCCGCCATCAGGTCGGGATTGACGCCCACCTTGATCTCGCGCCCGTCGATGTTGGCGGTGGCTTCGCCCGCCGCGCTCACCGTGAGCCGGGTCTTGATGAAGCCGTAGGCCACGCAGTTGACGGTGACGTTCATGCGGCCCCATTCCTTGGCCAGTGTCTGCGTCATGCCGACGATGCCGGCCTTGGCGGTGGAATAGTTGGTCTGGCCGGCATTGCCGAACAGGCCGGCCACCGACGAGATGTTGACCACCTTGCGCACCACCCTTCGGCCGGCCTCGGCATCGGCCTTGCCCAAGGCCCGGATCACCGGCTGCGCCGCGCGCAGGATGCGAAACGGTGCCGTCAGGTGGCAATCGAGCATGGCGTACCACTGCTCGTCGCTCATCTTCTGGATCACGTTGTCCCAGGTGTAGCCGGCGTTGTTGACGACGATGTCCAGGCCCTTGAATTCCTGAACGGCAGTGCTGACGAAGCGTTCGGCAAAGTCCGGCGCAGTGACATTGCCGACGCAGGCCACGGCCTGTCCGCCAGCGGCCCGGATCTCGGCCAGCGTCTCCTGCGCCGGGCCGTCGTCGAGGTCGTTGATGACGATGCGGGCGCCTTCGCTGGCGAGCTTGAGCGCGATGGCCCGGCCGATGCCGCGGCCCGAGCCGGTGATGAGGGCAACCTTGCCGTCGAGTTTGGGGGTCATGGTGCGGGGCTCCTGGAGGGGTTCAGGGCAAGGCGACCAGCGCCTCGCCGACGATCTTGGTCTGGCCGAACTGGTTGGCGCTCTGCAGCTCGATGCGCACGCAGCGCTCGCCGCCGTGTTCGAGCTTCTCGACCACGCGGCCGCTGCAGCGCATGGCATTTCCCAGGTGGGTGATGCCCTGGAAGCGCGCGTCGAAGCGGCGCAGCCGGCTTTGCGGTGCCCAGCGCGTGAGCAGCCGGCCCACCCAGGCCATGCCCAGCATGCCCTGGGCGAACACATCGGGCATGCCGGCGCGGCGCGCCACGTCGGTGTCGATGTGGATGGGGTTGTGGTCGCCCGAGGCGCCGGCGAACAAGGCCAGCGTGGTGCGGTCCACGGGCGGCAGCTGCAGCGGCGGCAGGACTTCGCCGACGGCCACGCTATCGAAGGTGGGTGCGGTCATGGGATCTCCTCTCTGTGGCGGCGGGTCAATGACGGCAGACCAGGACCGTGCGCAGCTCGGCCACCAGTTCGTCGCGCTGGTTCATGGCGCGCGCGGTCTTGACGACGAATTCGAGCGCACCGTTCTTCTTGTCGTAGATGTCGCTGACGGTGGCGCGCACCGTCACCGTGTCGCCCACGCAGGCTGCGCGGTGGTAGGTGAAACTCTGCTCACCGTGCAGCAGCTTGGCGATCGGGACCTGCAAGTCCTCGAGCAGCTGGAAGGCGGCGCCCGAATCGAGCTCGGCCGCAAACAGGAAGGTGGGCGGTGCCGGCAGGTCCGGGTAGCCGGCGTCACGTGCCGCGGCGGCGTCGGTGTAGACGGGGTCGGTCTCGCTGATCGCCTTGGCAAAGAACTGCAGCCGGCTGCGCTCGATCGGCAGCACCGACACCGCCAGTTCGTGCCCGATCCATTTCTTGTCGATCATGGGTTCATCCTTCTCTTCAAACGCGTTCGTACAGGGTGACCACGCAGGCGCCGCCCAGGCCCAGGTTGTGCTGCAGCGCCAGGCGCGCGCCATCGACCTGGCGCTTGTCGGCGGTGCCGCGCAACTGCTGGACCAGCTCGGTGCATTGCGCCAGGCCGGTGGCGCCGAGCGGGTGGCCCTTGCTCAGCAGGCCGCCCGAAGGGTTGGTGACGACCTCGCCGCCGTAGGTGTTGTCTCCGTCGCACACAAACCGCTCGGCACCGCCCACCGGGCACAGGCCCAGGGCCTCGTAGCTGAGCAGCTCGTTCTGCGCAAAGCGGTCGTGCAGTTCGACCACGTCGATGTCCTGCGGGCCGATGCCGGCGGCTTCATACACCTGGCGGGCCGCGGCCTGCGCCATGCCGAAGCCGACCACTTCGCGCATGTCCTGAGCCGCGAAGGTGACGGGGCGGTCGGTGGTCATGGCCTGGGCGCGGATACGCACGCTGCGGTCGAGCCCGTGGGCACTGGCAAAGTCGGCCGAGCAGACGATGGCCGCGGCCGCGCCGCAGGTGGGCGGGCAGGCCATCAGGCGCGTCAGCACGCCGGGCCACATCATTGGCGCATTCATCACCTCGTCTTCGGTGACCACATTGCGGAACAGCGCCAACGGGTTGTTGGCCGCATGGCGGCTGGCCTTGGCGCGGATCTTCGCGAAGGTGGACAACTGGGTGCCGTACTGCTGCATGTGGGCCAGACCGGCGCCACCGAAGTAGCGCAGCGCCAGTGGCACCTCGCCGTGGCCGACCAGGGCGTCGGTGGCCGCGTCGAAGCGTTCGAAGGGGCTGGGCCGGTCCTTGAACACTGCGCCCAACGCACCCGGGTTCATGTGCTCGAAGCCGAGTGCCAGCACGCAATCGGCCGCACCGCTGGCCACGGCCTGGCGCGCCAGGAACAGCGCGGTCGATCCGGTGGAGCAGTTGTTGTTGACGTTGACGATGGGGATGCCGCTCATGCCCACTTCGTAGACCGCGCGCTGGCCGGCGGTGGAGTCACCGTAGACGTAGCCGACATAGGCCTGCTGGACCTGCTCGTAGCCGAGGCCGGCATCAGCCAGCGCGGCGCGCGTGGCTGTGGCGGCCATTTGCGGGTAGGGCAGGTTCGCCCCGGGCTTGGTGAAGGGGATCATGCCGACCCCGGTGACGAACACGTCACGGCTCATGGAAAGCTCCTGTCGATAGAGGGAGAGAGAAACAGGGTGAGGCGCGTCAGGCGACGTTGCGCTCACGGCCCTGCCAGAAGGGCTCGCGCAGCTTGGTCTTGAGCACCTTGCCGGCGCCCGAGATCGGCAGCGCATCGACGAAGTCCACGCTGCGCGGGCACTTGTAGCCGGCGATCAGCGACTTGCAGTGCGCGATCAGGTCTGCATCCGAGACGTCCTGCCCCGGCTTGCGCACCACCACCGCGTGCACGGCCTCGCCCCACTGCGCGCTGGGAATACCGATCACGGCGCAGGCGGCCACGCCTGCGTGCTGGGCGACAGCGTTCTCGACCTCGCCCGAATAGACGTTCTCGCCGCCGGTGATGATCATGTCCTTCAGCCGGTCGGCGATGAAGATGAAGCCATCCTCGTCCATCCAGGCGCCGTCACCGGTGTGCATCCAGCCGTTGCGCACGGCGGCAGCCGTCAGTTCGGGCTTGTTCCAGTAGCCCTGCATCACGTTGGGGCCGCGCACCACGACCTCGCCCACCGTGCCGCGTGGCACCTCGTTGCCGTCGGCGTCGACGATGCGCAGCTCGATGCAGTAGCCGGCCCGGCCGGCGGCGCGCAACTTGCCGGCCTTGCGGCCCTCGACGGTGTGGGTCCAGGCCGGGTTCACGGTGGCCAGCGGCGACAGCTCGGTCATGCCGTAGGCCTGCACGAAGCCCACGCCGGGCAGCGCGGCCATCGCGCGCTCAAGCACCGCTTCGGCGATGGGCGAAGCGCCGTAGATGATGGTCTTCAGTGCGCTCAGGTCGCGCGGCTTCTGCATCGTCGGGTGGTCGACCATCATCTGGATCATGGTCGGCACCAGCAGCACGCAGCTGACGCGGTCGCGCTCGATCGTGTCGAGCACGGCCTCGGGGTTGAACGCCGGAATGAAGGCGTGCGTGTTGCCTTCGATCGCCTGCATCATCGACATGGCCATGTCGGCCAGGTGGAACATCGGCGCGGCATGCAGGTAGGTGCCACCCGGCGTGGCCAACCCTTCCGCATGCAGCGCCAGGCTGGAGCTGCACATGTTGGTGTGGCTCAGCATCACGCCCTTGGGGAAGCCGGTGGTCCCGCCGGTGTAGAAGATGCCCGCCAGGTCGTCGCCGCGGCGCGCGGCGTCGGGCACCGGGGCGGTGGCGGCGATCAGCGCCTCGTAGCCGTGCATGTCGGCCGGCACCTCGCCGTCACCGCAATAGATCACCGCGCGCAAGGTCCGCGCGTCGCGGCGGAACTGCTCGACCATCGGTCGGAAGGTGTCGTCCACCAGCAGGATGCTCGACCCCGAGTCGTCCAGCGAGTACAGGATCTCAGCCGCCGACCAGCGGATGTTGCAGGGATTCATCACGCCACCGCCCCAGGGCACCGCCCACTGGTACTCCAGATAGCGGTCAGAGTTGAGCGACAGCATGGCGACGCGATCGCCTTCTTGCATGCCCAGCTGCTGCAGTGCGCCGGCCAGCCGGGCCACGCGGTCGGCGAGCTCGCGGAACGTGTGCTGGCGGTCGCCACAACGCACGGCGATGCGCTGGGGGTGTTGCTGCACCGCACGATGCAGCGATTGGGTCAGGTACATGCGGGTCTCCTTTGGAATGGCTGCACGCGTCAAGGCGGGCTGGTCCGCATGGTAGAAATCAGCGGTTGCCGGCACGATGGCGTTTTGCATCGATCTCATGGCCAATCACATCGATCGGCGACACCGACCAGCCCGATGCTTCAATCCCCCGTCACGGTCCCGATCGCCTTCGTGCAAGGCATGCTGTCTGGTGTGCGTTCGCGCGGACATGATGGCCATGCCTTCCTTGCCGATGCGGGCATCGACCCGGACCTGCTGGCGTTGTCCGGCGCCCGTGTGACCGCAGACCAGTACGTGGCACTGTTCCAGTCCCTGACCGACCGGCTCGACGACGACCTGCTGGGCTTTCTGCCGCGTCCGCTGAAGCGCGGCAGCTTCGCACTCATCGTTCGTTCCGCGGCGGGCGAGGACACCTTGGGTTTGGCCATGCGCCGGGCGGGGCGGACCTTCGGGCTGCTACAGGACGAAGTCACCCTGCAGTTGGTGCAAGCCGGGCCGCTGTTCGGCATCAGCCTGCGTTTCAACGACGCGGACGCCGCGCGACTGGTCTTCCTGCACGAATTGCTGCTGCGCATCTTCTGGCGCCTGCTGGCCTGGCTGGCAGGTGGCCGGCTGCCCGCGGAGCGTTTCGACTTCGCCTTTGCGAACCCGCCCCACGCCGGCAGCTACGGCAAGATCTTTCCCGCCCCGCTGCGCTTCGAGCAGCAGCAGTCGGCGTTCTGGATCGATGCCCGGCAACTGCAGCAACCGGTGCGCCAGGACAAGGCGGCGGTGCGGGCATTCCTGGCCGATGCGCGGGCCAACGTCATCGTGCCGCGCCGCACCGACCTGATCAGCGAGCGCGTTCGCCTTCATCTTCAGAGGGCGCAGCCCGCTTGGCCCGACCTGGGCGCCACGGCAGCCGCGCTGCACATGGCCGCCTCCACGTTGCAGCGGCACCTGGCTTCGGACGGCACCTCGTTCCAGGCCCTGAAGGATGCGTTGCGCCGCGACATGGCGATCGTGCGCCTGAACACCAGTACCGTGCCGCTGGCAGCGCTGGCCGACGAGCTGGGGTTTGCCGACAGTGCGGCGTTCCAGCGTGCGTTCAAGCACTGGACCGGGAGTTCGCCGGGCGCCTATCGTCGCGGTGGTGCGGTTGTGAGCGATGCGACGCGGGCCTCGGTCGAGGCCTCACGCCCGGCAGCACCTTTTGCGCCTCAGGCCGACTGACTGTTGGTCATCAGGCAATGGGCGAAATACTCGGCGGCGGCTGTCAACGGCGTGTCGGGCTGTGTCAGCAGCAGCAACTCGATGTCGCAGGGGCGTAGCGGCGTGTTTTCTATGGCGACGATGCCGCGCGTCTCGGGGTGGCCGAGCAGCGGCCGCGGCATGATGCCGACCACGTCCGAGTGGCGCAGGATGCTCATGGCCGCCAGCGCATCGCACTGGATCACCCGGCCGGGCGGCGCCACCCCGGCCAGCACGAACATCGCCTCGGTACGGGGCTGTGTGCTGCCGGCCATGGGCTGGGTCATCACCCATTCCAGTTCGGTCAAGGCGCGGGCGCTCGGGTCGGCCAACACCGGGTGGCCTTCGCGGACCACGATGCACTGCGGCGCCTGCAGGATGCGCTGGCGGGTGAACTCATCGTCCTGCAGTTCGCCCAGGTCAGCGGCCACCACGGCGATGTCCAGCGTGCCGTCGCGCAGGCGCGGGATCACGCGGGTCATCAGGCCCTCGATCAATTGCAGGTCCACGTTGCGGTAACGCTGACGGAACCAGTTGAAGGCCGGCCCCAACGCGGTGAAGGTGAGAAAGGGCGTGACACCCACCCGCACCGAGCCGAAGTCCTCGCCTTGCGATTGCCGCAGATCTTCACGGGCCAGCGACACCTGGCGCGAGACCACTCTCGCGCGCGCCAGCAGGCGCTGGCCGGGCGCTGTCAGCGCGATGCCGCGGGCTTTGCGGATGAGAAGCGGCACACCGGCTTCCTGCTCAAGGAGCCGCATGGCCTTGGTGACCGCCGCCTGTGACAGGGCGAGGTGGCGCGCTGCGGCCCGGATGCCGCCGTTTTCGGCCACCGAGACCAGCACTTCCAGTTGCTGCAACTTCACTGTGTTTCCCTCAAGTGACCACCCCATCGGTTCGAACACCCGCCACGACCACCGGCATGCCAGCGCTTGCAGGGGGCGCCGCTCGGCCATTTGAAGGGTTGTCTGCCTGCTGAACTGCAGCGGATTGTCCGCCTGGGCGTCAGATCTTGCAGACAACCAAAGGTGTTCATGCGTGCTATTGGTTGCCTTACGGTTTTCGGGTGCGCTGCCTAGGATCGCGTTCACTCAAGCCCACTGCCCCTGCCACGAAGCCCCATGAACCACCCGCTGATCGAGGCCTTGCGCCAGCGCGAACCCGAATTCATCGCGTTGCGCCGTGATCTGCACCAGCATCCCGAACTGGGCCTGGCCGAGACCCGCACCGCGCAATTGATCGCTGACCGGCTGCAGACCTGGGGCTACACCGTGCACCGCGGTCTGGCGACCACCGGCGTGGTGGGCAGCTTGAAGCGCGGCAGCGGCCGCAAGCGCCTGGGACTGCGCGCCGACATGGATGCGCTGCCGATCCAGGAAGCCACAGGCCGCGACTGGACCAGCGTGCACGACGGCGTGATGCACGCCTGCGGCCACGACGGCCACTCGGCCATGCTGCTGGCCGCGGCGCGCCATCTGGCCGAGGCGGGTGATTTCTCGGGCACGCTGCACCTGGTGTTCCAGCCCGCCGAGGAGCACCCCGGTGGCGCCCGGTTGATGATCGAGCAGGGCCTGTTCGAGCAGTTTCCGTGCGACGCCATCTTTGCGATGCACAACATGCCTGGAACGCCCGCAGGGCGGCTGGTGTTCCGGGAAGGCCCGGCCATGGCCTCGTCCGACGACGTCACGATCACGGTCACCGGCACCGGTGGGCATGGCGCGATGCCACACCTCGCGGCAGACCCGGTGGTGGCGGCCGCCAGCATCGTGATGGCGCTGCAGACGGTGGTGTCGCGCAACATCGACCCGCAGCAGACGGCCATCGTCACGGTGGGTGCATTCAACGCCGGCCGAGCCAACAACGTGATCCCGCAGATCGCCACGATGGAATTGAGCGTGCGCTCGCTGGACCCTGGCGTGCGTGACCTGCTGCAGCAGCGCATCACGGCATTGGTGCAGGCCCAGGCCACCAGCTTCGGCGTGTCCGCGCGGGTGGACTACAAGCGCGACTACCCGGTGCTGGTCAACAGCGTGGCCGAGACGAATTTCGCGCGCCAGGTGGGCCTGGAACTGCTGGGTGCCGATGGCGTCACCCTGCAAGGACCGGCGATGACGGGCAGCGAGGACTTCGCGGTGATGCTGGAGCACTGTCCGGGCAGCTACCTGCTGATCGGTAACGGCGAGGGCGAGGGTGGCTGCATGGTCCACAACCCCGGCTATGACTTCAACGACGACAACGTGGCCGTCGGCGCTGCCTATTGGTGCTTGTTGACCCAGCGGTTCCTGCGCGACTGATCGCAGGCGGTCGCGTCACGCCCCGCCGGCCCATCACATCCCCTTTCCATCCGCCCTGCACAGGCCCGCAGGCGAACTCCAGGAGCTTTTCCATGACCATCCATCGTCGCAGCCTGCTGGCTGCCAGCGTTTCGTCCATCGGCTGGCTGGCCGGTGGCCTGCCCGTGCCCGCCTGGGCACAAGGCGCCAAGGTGCTGAACGTGGCGCTGTTCCCGGAGCCCAATGCGCTGATGATCGGTGCCGGCAGCACCGGCCCAGCGCAAATGGTGATGGGCAGCGTCTATGAATCGCTGCTGCGCTACGACGAGAAGTTGAAACCCCTGCCCAGCCTGGCCACCGAGTGGACGGTCAGCAAGGACGGCCTGGTCTACACCTTCAAGTTGAAGAGGGGCGTCAGCTGGCACGACGGCAAGCCCTTCACCGCCGACGACGTGGTGTTCAGCGCCGACAAGCTGATGCGGGCCTTCAACCCGCGCTTCCGCGTCGGCCTGCTGTCGGTGGCCAGCATCAAGGCGCTGGACGCGCTGACGGTCGAGTTCCGCCTGAACTACCCCTACGCGGCCTTCCTGGGACTTTTCGACATCAGCTCCTGCTCGATCGGCCCCAAGCACTTGCTCGAAGCGCAGGACCTGTCCAAGCCGCCCACCGGCACGCCGGTCGGCACCGGCCCGTTCAAGTTCAAGGAATGGGTGCGCGGCTCGCACATCCAACTGGTCAAGAACGACAAGTACCACGAGGCGGGCCAGCCCGGCATCGACAACGTCTACTGGCACATCATCCCTGACGGCGCGTCGCGCGCAGCGGCCTTCGAATCCGGCAAGGTCGACGTGTTGCCCGGTGGCACGGTCGAGTATTTCGACGTGCCGCGCCTGGCCAAGCTGCCCGGCGTGTCGGTGACGCAGAAGGGCTACGAGAAGTTCGCGCCGCTGGCCAGCATCTGGATCAACCACCGCCAGCCGCTGCTGGCCGACCTGCGGGTGCGGCAGGCGCTGATGCACGCGATCGACCGGCAGGCGCTGGCCCAGGTGGTGTGGCAGGGTTTCGCAACGCCGGCCGCCGGCCCCTTCAACCGCTACACGCCCTACTTCACCGACAAGGTCAGGCAGTACCCACGCGACGCGGCCAAGGCCAAGGCCCTGCTGGCAGCGGCCGGCTACAAGGGGGAGCCGGTGCGGCTGCAGGGCCTGCCCTTCGGCGAGACCTGGACGCGCATGGCCGAGATGGTCAAGCAGCAGCTCACGCTGGCCGGTTTCAACATCCAGCTCAACAGCAACGACATGGCCACGACCATGGCGCGCCAGGCCAACTGGGACTTCGACCTCGCCTTCACCTTCCTGTACCAGAGCGGTGACCCGGCACTGGGCGTGGCGCGCAACTACATCGGCAGCGAGATACGCAAGGGCTCGCCCTTCAACAACGTGGGCGGCTACCAGAACGTGAAGGTCGATGCCCTGTTCGAGCGCGGCTCGCGCCAGACCCAGCCCGCCGACCGTGCCGCCACCTATGCCGAAGTGCAGCGCACGATGGTCGACGACGTGGCCGCGCTGTGGCTGCTGGACCTGGACTTCCCCACGGTCTACCGCAGCAGCAAGGTCGACAACCCCATCAGCAGCGCCGTCGGCCTGAACGACAGCCTGGGTCGCGCCGCGATCCGCTGAGCGTCACCCGTCCCGCTTCGGAGCAAGCGCCGTGAACCCCTTGCGCTACACCCTGCGCCGCCTGATGCAGGGCGTGGCGGCCCTGCTGCTGATCGCGGTGATGAACTTCCTGCTGGTGCGCGCCGCGCCGGGCGACCCTGCGATGGTGATGGCCGGTGAGGCGGGCGCCACCGACGACCAGTACCTGCAGCAGCTGCGGGAGCGCTTCGACCTGGACAAGCCGCTGCCGCAGCAGCTGCTCACCTACCTGGGCCGCCTGGCGCAGGGCGACCTGGGCCTGTCGTACCGCCAGCAACTGCCGGTGCTCGACCTGATCGTCGAGCGCCTGCCCGCCACGCTGCTGCTCACCGGGGCGGCCTTCGTGCTGTCGCTGGCCTTCGGCGTCACGCTGGGCGTGTGGGCCAGCACGCGGGTGGGCACCTGGCAGGACAGCGCGATCAGCCTGTTCTCCACGCTGTTCTACGCCACCCCTCTGTACTGGCTGGCCCTGCTGGCCGTGCTGGTGTTCTCGATCTGGCTGCCCTGGCTGCCGGCCTTCGGCTACGAGACCGTGGGCGGCGGCTTCAGCGGCTGGCGCCGCGCGCTCGACATCGCCCACCACATGGTGCTGCCCACGCTGGTGCTGGCCACGTTCTTCATGGCGGTGTATGCCCGAATGACCCGCGCGGCCATGCTGGAGGCCGCCGGCCAGGATTTCGTCAAGACCGCCCGCGCCAAGGGCTTGCCCGCAGGCCGCATCCTGCGCGCCCATGTGTTGCGCAACGCGCTGCTGCCGGTGGTCACGCTGGCGGGCCTGCAAGCCGGCGCCATGGTGGGTGGCGCGGTGATCATCGAGACCGTGTTCGCCTGGCCGGGCATCGGTCGCCTGCTGTTCGACGCACTGGGCCAGCGCGACTACAGCCTGCTGCTGGGCACCTTCCTGGTGACGGCCGCGCTGGCCGTGCTGTTCAACGTCATCACCGACCTGGTCTACACCGTGGTCGATCCGCGGATCGAGTTGTCATGAGCCCCGAGTTCATCCGCCGCTTCTGCCGCAACCGAGGCGCGGTGATCGGCCTGGTCCTGCTGCTGACCGTCGCCATCGGCGCGCTGGGCGCGCCCTGGCTGGCCGGCAACGACCCCTGGGCGATGCTGGCACCACCCTTCCTGGCGCCCGGCACGGCGTCGGGCCCCTGGCTGGGCACCGACGCGCTGGGCCGCGACGTGGCCGCCGGGCTGATCCACGGCGCCCGGGTATCGCTGCTGATCGGGGTGGTGGCCACGGCGGTGTCGCTGGCGGTGGGGGTGACGGTGGGCGCCCTGGCCGGCTACCACGGTGGCTGGGTGGACGCGGCGCTGATGCGCTTCACCGAATTGTTCCAGGCCGTGCCGGGCTTCGCCCTGGCGGTGGTGGTGGTGGCGATCTTCCAACCCTCCGTCTATTCGATCGTCGGCGCCATCGCGGTGATCAGCTGGCCGCCGGTGGCGCGGCTGGTGCGCAGTGAGTTCCTCAGCCTGCGCCAGCGTGAATTCGTGCAGGCCGCATTGCTGGCCGGGCAATCCAGCCGCAAGATCATCTTCACGCAGATCCTGCCGAATGCCTTGTCACCCATCATCGTGATGGGCTCGCTGATGATCGCCAGCGCCATCCTGCTGGAATCGGGCCTCAGCTTCCTGGGCCTGGGGGACCCCAACCTGATGAGCTGGGGCTACATGGTGGGCGCCGCGCGCACGGCCCTGCGCCAGGCATGGTGGATCGCCGTGTTCCCGGGCCTGGCGATCGCGCTGACGGTGCTGGCGCTGAACCTGGTGGGCGAAGGGCTGAACGACGGCCTGAACACGCGGCTGGATGGGAAACCCCGATGAACCACCGTCTCCCTGCCGGTGCGCCGGTGCTGCGCATCGAAGGCCTGGCCATCCGGTTGCCCGCGGGTGCCGACCGCCCGTTGGCCGTCGAGGGTATCGACTTGGAAGTTGCCGCCGGCCAGACGCTGTGCGTGGTCGGTGAGTCGGGCTCGGGCAAGTCGATGATCGCCAACGCGGTGATGGGCCTGCTGCCCAAGCCCCATGTGGCACCGGTCGCCGGCCGGATCCTGTTCGAAGGCCGCGACCTGCTGCCCTTGTCCGAGGACGAACTGCGCGCCGTTCGCGGCCAGCGCATCGGCATGATCTTCCAGGAGCCGATGACCTCGCTAAACCCGGTGATGAAGATCGGCGAGCAGATCGGCGAGGTGCTCGACGCCCACCAGCCGCTGCCGCGCGCGGAGCGCCGCGCCAGGATCCTGTCGGCGCTGCGCGACGTCGGCCTGCCCGACCCCGAGCGGCTGATCGACGCCTACCCGTTCCGCCTGTCGGGCGGCCAGCGCCAGCGGGTGATGATCGCCGCGGCCCTGGTGCTGGAACCCACGCTGCTGATCGCCGACGAGCCGACCACCGCACTGGATGTCACCACCCAGGCGCAGATCCTGGCGCTGATGCGCGAACTGCAGCACCGCAAGGGCATGGCGCTGCTGTTCATCACCCATGACTTCGGCGTGGTGGCACAGATCGCCGACCAGGTGGCGGTGATGCAGTTCGGCCGGGTGGTCGAGCGCGGCCCGGCGCGGCTGGTGTTGCGCGATCCGCAGCACGACTACACCCGGCGGCTGATCGCCGCGATTCCGCACGGCCGGCCTGCGGCAGCGGTCACCGCCGCGCACGGGGAGCCGCTGTTGGTGGTCAACCAGCTGTGCAAGACCTACCGCAGCGGCGGCGGCCTGTGGACGAAGCCTCGCGAGGTGCCCGCCGCGCGCCACATCGGCTTCACGCTGGCGGCCGGCGAAACGCTGGGCTTGGTGGGTGAATCGGGCTCGGGCAAGTCCACCGTCGGCCGGCTGCTCACCGGGCTGATCCCGGCCGACAGCGGGCAGCTCCACTTTGCAGGCCAGCCCCTGGCGGCTGACGTGCGGCAGCGCGCCCTGGCCGTGCGCGGCCAGATCCAGATGGTGTTCCAGGATCCCTACGCCTCGCTGAACCCCCGACACACCGTCGGCGCCGCCATCGCCGCCGGGCCGGTCGAGCAAGGCCTGTCGCGAGACGCCGTCACCGCGCTGGTGGCCCAGCTGCTGCAGCAGGTCGGCCTGAGCGCCGACGCGGCCGACCGCTACCCGCACGAGTTCTCGGGCGGCCAACGCCAGCGCATCGCCATCGCCCGCGCGCTGGCCATGCGTCCCCGCCTGCTGGTGGCCGACGAGCCGGTATCGGCGCTCGATGTCTCCGTGCAGGCCCAGGTGCTGGCGCTGTTTGCGGCGGTGCGGCGCGAGTTCTCGCTGAGCATGGTCTTCATCACCCACGACCTGCGCGTGGCCGCGCAGATGTGCGACCGCGTGGCGGTGATGCGGCGCGGCGAGATCGTCGAGATCGGCGAGGCGGCACGGGTGCTGGGCGATCCACGCCATGAGTACACCCAAGCGCTGGTCGCCGCCGCGCCGCAGGTTCACACCGCGTTGGCGGCGGCCTGAGGCTGCCGCCTGCGTACAGCCCCCATTCCTTCCTGGAGATGTCGAATGAGCAATGAACTCTGGCGCTTGAGCGCCGTCGAACTGGCGCGTCGCATCCGGCAGCGCGAACTGTCCTGCTGCGAGGTCACGGCGTCGGTCCTGTTGCGCATCGGCGAGGTCAACCCGAGCCTGAACGCTCTGGCCGACGTGATGGCCGACGAGGCCCTCGCCGCTGCGGCGCAGGCCGACCATGCCGTCGCCCAGGGCCAGACGCTGGGCCTGCTGCACGGCGTGCCCGTGACCATCAAGGTCAACGTCGACACCGCCGGCCATGCCACCACCGACGGCATTGTTGCCGCCAAGGACCACGTCGCCGCCACCGACTCACCCTTGGTCGCCCAACTGCGCGCGGCCGGTGCAGTGATCGTCGGACGCAGCAACACGCCGGCCTTCAGCCTGCGCTGGTTCACCGACAACGAGCTGCACGGCCGCACGCTCAACCCCTTCGATGCGGCCGTCACGCCCGGCGGCAGCAGCGGTGGCGCAGCGGCTGCGGTGGCCACCGGCATGGGGGCCATTGCTCATGGCAACGACTACGGCGGCTCGATCCGCTACCCGGCCTGGGCCTGCGGAGTGGTCGGCCTGCGCACCACCACCGGCCGGGTGCCGTCGTACAAGGCGAGCGCGCCCAACCGCATCATCAGCAACCAGCTGATGTCGGTGCAAGGTCCGTTGACCCGCAGCGTGGCCGATGCCCGCCTGGCGCTGCAGGTGATGGCCCAGGGCAGCGCACTCGACCCCAACTGGGTACCCGCGCCGCTGGACTACCCCGGTGCCGGCCGGCCACATGCGGTGGCCGTGTTCAAGCACCACGCCGCCTACGACGTGGACCCCGGCGTCTCAGCCGCCATCGAGCAGGCCGCAGGCTGGCTGGCCGCTGCGGGCTACAACGTGGTGGAGGTCGAGCCGCCCCACTTCGAGGAAGGCGCCGAACTCTGGCGCGATCTGGTGATGGACGACCTGCGCCGCGGCGGCAAGCCGGCCATCGAGACCCTGGGCGACGCAGCCGTGCGCGCCAACCTGGGTTCCATGTACGAGGGCCGGCCGGCGCTGGACCGCGACGGCTACCTGGAAGCCCTGGCGCGCCGCTTCAACATCTGTCGAGCCTGGGCTCAATTCCTGGAACAGTACCCCGTGCTGCTGATGCCCAATTCCTGGCAGCGCCAGTTTCCCGTCGACGACGACACCCACACGGCCGCCCGCCTGAACCAGTTGGTGGCTGCGCAGAGTCCGCTGCTGGGCACCGCGATGATGGGTCTGCCAGGTTTGGCGGTGCCGACCGGGCTGGTTGGCGGCCTGCCCACCGGTGTGCAGCTGGTCAGCGGGCGCTTCCGCGAAGACCTGGTACTGCGCGCCGGCGAAGTGATCGAACGGGCCGCCCGCTTCTCGGCGCTGGACACCCTGGCACCCACCGAGGCCTGAGTGCGATGATGGCGACGGACCCGACCGGCTGCTGACCCGCAACGCCCATGGACGACACCGACCGCGAACTGATCTCGCTGCTGCGCAAGGATGCCCGCACGTCCATTGCCACGCTGGCCAGCAAGCTGAAGGTCTCGCGCGGCACGATCAGCAACCGGCTGCGCAAGCTGGAAGACGAGCAGGTCATCGTGGGCTACGGCGTGCGCCTGCGGCCCGATGCCGAGCCCGACCAGATCCGCGCCTGGATGTGTGTGCTGGTCGACGGCAACCAGACCCGTGCGGTCATCGCCAGCTTGCTGGGCGAGCCTGGCGTAGAGGCGCTGCACGACACCAACGGCCGCTGGGACCTGCTGGCCGAAATCCGGGCACAGACCATGACCGAGCTGTCGCAGGTGCTGGAGCGCATTCGCCTGATCAAAGGCATCGCCAACACCGAGACCAGCATCCAGTTGGCCAGCTACCGCTGACACGGTGCGCACCCGACCATGCGTTGGATCGATGCCGAGACCACCCGCGCCGCGCTGCCGTTCTCTCGGCTGATCCCGGCGCTGCGCGAGCGCTTCATCAGCGGCTGCGAGGTGCCGCTGCGCCATGTGCACCCAATCCACCAAGTTCAGGCTGCGCAAGGCGCCGGCGGCGAGCCGGTCACGTCCTTGTTGATGCCCGCCTGGCAAACGGGCGGTCACTATGGCGTGAAGATCGTCAACATCGCGCCGGGCAACGCCGCGCGCGGCCTGCCCGGCCTGCACTCGAGCTACCTGCTGCACGACGCAGCCACGGGCGTGCCGCTGGCGCTGATCGACGGCGACCAGATCACCGCGCGACGTACGGCGGCGGCGTCGGCGCTGGCGGCCTCGTTCCTGGCTTGCAGCCATGCGCGCAGCCTGCTGGTGGTCGGCGCCGGCCGCGTGGCCGCGCTGCTGCCCGAGGCCTACCGCGCCGTGCGCGCAATCGACCGGGTGACCGTCTGGGCGCGCCAGCCGGCGGCGGCCGACGCGCTGGCGCTGGCCTGGCGCGACCAGGGATTCGATGCCACCGCGGCGCCCGACCTGGCTGCTGCGGTGGCCTGCGCCGACATCGTCAGCTGCGCCACGTTGGCCACCGCGCCGGTGGTGCTGGGCCGCTGGCTGCGCCCGGGCAGCCACCTCGACCTGATCGGCAGCTTCACGCCCGCGATGCGCGAGACCGACGACGACTGCTTGCGCGGCGCCACGCTGTTCATCGACACCGACGAGGCGCTGGCCAAGAGCGGTGACCTGCTGGGCCCGATGTCGCGCGGCGTGTTCCAAGCCAGCGACGTGGCCGCCCGGCTCGACCAGCTGTGTAGCGGCCAGCATCCCGGCCGGCGCGAGGCTGCCGAACGCACGGTGTTCAAGTCGGTCGGCACGGCGCTGGAAGACCTGGCGGCGGCGAGCCTGGTGTTCAACGAGGTCGCGGCCTCGAAGGACCGGCGGCGCGCAGATTGATTCACCGCCGTGTCCACTGATGGCCGCACGGCGGGTATCGGAAAGGCAAGCTGGCGTTGACGGAACCTCAGGCCCATGCAGCGGCAACGGGCCGGCTCGGCACGGCTGCCGTCGCGCCATTCGCACTGCTCGCACCGCGCAGCACACTGAACAGGTCCTTCGGATCGATCGCCCACGGCACCAGTTCGATCGCGGCACCGATGCCAAGTTCGGCGGCCACCTCGCCCATCCAGGTCAGCGCTGAATGGTCTTCCAGCGCGAACCCCACCGAGTCGAACACCGTCACCTGATCGGCGGTGCGGCGGCCCGGCGCCAGGCCGGCCAGCACCCGCCAGAGTTCGGTGACGGCGAAATCGGCCGGCATCTGCTGCAGATCGCCCTCGATGCGGGTCTGCGGTTCAAACTCAACGAACACCGAGGCGGCTTCGAGCACACCGCGGTGCAGCTCGGTCTTGCCGGGGCAATCGCCACCCACCGCGTTGAAGTGCATGCCAGGCGCCACCATGTCCGGCGTCACGATGGTGGCGTAGGTCTTGTCGGCGGTCACGGTGGTGACGATGTCGGCGCCGCGCACCGCCTCGGCCACGCTGGCACAGCGCCGCAGCACCAGCCCGTGGCCGGCCAGGTTTGCGGTCAGCTTGGCCGTCGCCGCCGGGTCCACGTCGAACAGCCGCAGTTCGGTGATGCCGACCAGGTCGCGGAAGGCCAACGCCTGGAACTCGCTCTGCGCGCCGCTGCCGATCAGGGCCATGCGGCGGCTGTCGGCGCGGGCGAGGTGGCGCGCGGCCAGCGCCGAGGTGGCCGCCGTGCGGATGGCGGTGGTGATCGTCAGCTCGGACAGCAGGCGCGGTGCGCCGGTGGCCACGTCGGCCAGCACACCGAAAGCCATCACGGTGGGCAAGCCACGATGGGTGTTGCTCGGGTGGCCGTTGACGTACTTGAACGCGAACTGCGACGCATCGGCGATCGGCATCAACTCGATCACGCCCTGCGCGGAGTGACAGGCCATGCGAGGACTCTTGTCGAACTCGTGCCAGCGCAGGAAGTCCCGCGCGATGCGGTCGGCAACGCCGGCGATGCAGGCCGACAAGCCCTTGCGCTGGACCAGGCGGACCATGTCGGGCGCGCTGAGGTAGACGGTGCGGGGGTAAGCTGAAATGGTCATGGTGCAAGGTTCCTGAAAGTCATGCTCAGCAGTTTCGACGCGCTTGCTTTCACGCGATAGCAGGCAGGCTGCCGCGCTGTGACCCAAGGTCTGTCGTTAAGGCAGATCCTGTTGCCACAACGACAGCTGACCGGCACCGGCCAGTTCGTTTCAGTTGAGGCGTGCGATGGCCCTGCAGCCCCACACCGGTGTCCCCGTGCCAGCGAGCTGCAGGGTTGCGCTCTCCATTGGCGACGCTGCGGCCAGCCACCAATATGATCTGCCGGTAGCCATTGCCTGGGGCCGTGAGTTCTTGGAGTCAGTGTCTTGATCAGCCGACACTTCATCAACCGTTGAAGCCGGATGGCGTCGCCAGTGACTGAGCCGACCGTACCAAGCGTAGCCTCGCGTCGGTGACCGCCCATGTCCAGATGCTCGTGAGATCAGCCGTTTGTGCCCGAATCAACTCGCTGCCCGAGCGACAGAGAACGGCACGCGATCATGAATTCCCCGGTCGAGTGCGATCGCACCGGACGCGCGCATGGCCGACGCACAGGCCTATGCAATCAACGGAGGCAGGGAGCCGGCAGCGCTCGTTTGCTTCCCATGACTGCGTTCGACCAGCCCTCGTTGCGCACTGGAGTGCCCAACGCGTTGAACGACCGCATTGGAGATTACGCCGTCGCGACGGGATGACGGGCTACTTCTGCTGCACCTCGTAAACCGGTCGGTGGCGACACGGTCTTTCGGATGTCTGTACGACCGGTCATGGCCGGATGTGTGAGATCACGAGCGGCCGCTTTGTAGAAGCGAAACAGGAAAAGCGATGGCTCGCCGTGCGGCCGCTTTGGAGCGACCCGGCAGGCAGGTTTGGGCCGGCAGCGCCAGTTCGCGGCAATAACCAGCGGACCTTCAAACAGGCCGTAGGCGCCACCCACGCTGGTGGCCAAAGGTCTGCCAAAGTCAAACGTGTCACGCACCGAGCCAGCGACGAGCCAGGTAGCACCATGAGGAGGTGCCGCTGCCTTCGCTTTGGTGATGGTGCCGGCCATCATTGGCCTGCCCAGGCGTCCGCGAGTTCCTCGATACGACTTAGCCGAGCACCCGATTGCAGCGCTTGCACAACCGTCTTGCCACCAAGACCGCCGTGCGGGCGCAGCAGGAAGATGAGCTTTTCCGAGCCAGGCTGGATCTTCAGTGCTTTGCACAGCTTCGATGCCAGCTGGACCCCCAACGGGATGAGCACGGCCGGGACGTAGGGTGACTCGTTAACCCAGACCTCGAAAATATCCCCACGCTGGATTGCGGTCTCCAGGGCCTGTGCCCCAAGTCCCCACGCTTGCGCCAACTGCGATGGAACGATGAGCGTGCCATCCTGCGTCCAACTGCCAAGAGTGGCCGCGCCGCGGGCGCGTGCGTCATCGAAACATCGATCCTGGGTCACGCCAGAGTCCTCCTTCGACCGGGCAGGAGGGGGTCGTCCGTCATGGGCGTCTCGGCGACGGTGCACATGACGGCCACTGCTGCCACTGCAACTTGTCAACTCGACTCCAACGCGATCGACACAGTTTGCCGTGATCTATCGCCGCTCGCAATCGGAAGAGCGGCATGGTCGAATGTTCCGCACCGTCCGTCTACATGGGGGTCACTCACCGCATGGCCGCGTTGCCCCAGAAGCATGCAAATGACTTTGTCGGGCCCAACGGGCCTACAGGTTGCTCTTCTTGCCTGGATGCCCTCAATGCCCTGAGCAACGGTCAATCTGCGAGACATCGATGAGAACCGGGGGCGGCGACTGGCAACTAGCTTAGCCACCCGAAAGTCAGTGAGCGCAAACAATCATTCATCGCCTGCCCCCTTTCCGTGCCAGAGCGCTAACCTAGCCAGTTTGGCAGCGCAATACCAGTCGCGAAGTTTGCATCGACGTTCCTCGCGTCCCGACCACGGAGGCTGCCAACCCACAGGCTCACTACTCCCATTGGTCTATCGGAGGCTCAGAGCTCGGCCTAACTTATTGATTTAATTAACGATTTCTCCTCGACCGGAGTTCAGATCTAGCTGCAAGAAGTTCGAGACTCACTGAGAACCGACATTGGTATTCACTACCAGGAAGTCATGAAGAATTGCCTGAGGCGAAGGTGGCCTTCATGGCCATGCGGTGGGACTTAGCACTCGCCAGCCTGGAGTGCTAATATTCAAGGAACCAATCCACCGCGGGTCAGTCACAACCAGCCATGAACCTGTCATCTGCTTCCACTGCACTGTCTGTCCGTGATCCCTGGGCGCTGGTGCCTTCGCTGGGCAACCTGGACGCCTACATCTCGGCCGTGAACCGCCTGCCGATGCTGACGCAGGAAGAAGAGTCGCGCTTCGCCCGCCGGCTGCGCGACGATGGCGATGTCGAGTCCGCCGGCCGGCTGGTGTTGTCGCACCTGCGGCTGGTGGTGTCGGTGTCGCGCCAGTACCTGGGCTACGGCCTGCCGCATGGCGACCTGATCCAGGAGGGCAACGTCGGCCTGATGAAGGCGGTCAAGCGCTTCGACCCCGATCAGGGCGTGCGGCTGGTGAGCTACGCGCTGCACTGGATCAAGGCGGAGATCCACGAGTACATCCTGAAGAACTGGCGCATGGTCAAGCTGGCCACCACCAAGGCGCAGCGCAAGCTGTTCTTCAACCTGCGCTCGATGAAGCAGGGCATGAAGAGCGATACCACCGATGCCAACGCCCACCGCAACACCCTGTCGCCGGCCGAGGTCGACAGCGTGGCGCAGGCGCTGAACGTGAAGCCGGCCGAGGTGATCGAGATGGAAACCCGGTTGTCGGGCGGCGACGTGGCCCTGGAGCCGCAGACCGACGACAGCGAGGAGAGCTACGCCCCCATCGCCTACCTGGCCGACGACTCGGGCGAACCCACCCGCGTGCTGGAAGCCCGCCGCCGCGACGCGCTGTCGGGTGAAGGCCTGACGCAGGCGCTGGAGGTGCTGGACGCGCGCAGCCGCCGCATCGTCGAGGAGCGCTGGCTCAAGGTCAACGACGACAGCTCGGGCGGCATGACGCTGCACGACCTGGCGGCCGAGTACGGCGTCAGTGCCGAGCGCATCCGCCAGATCGAGGTGGCGGCGATGAAGAAGATGCGCAAGGCGCTGGAAGCCGCCTGATCCCGCTTCGCATCCAGAAGCACGACGCCCGGCTTGACCGGGCGTTGTCGTTTCAGGCCGCCTCGATCACGCGGGCTCGGCCAGCAGCAGCTTCAGGTCGTCGGCCAGGGCCTTGGCGCCCGTGCCGTAACGCGTGAACAAGCGCACCCTGCCCTTGGCGTCGAACACGTACGAGCCGGCCGTGTGGTCGATGGTGTAGCTGGTGTCGGTCTTGCCCGGCACCTTGCTGAAGAACACCTTGAACTCCTTGGCCGCGGCCTTGATCTCGTCGGGCGTGCCACGCAGGCCGGTGATGTCGGGCCCGAAGTTGGCCACGTAGGCCTTCAGCAGCTCGGCGGTATCACGCTCGGGGTCGACCGTGACGAAGATGCCCTGCACCCGGGCGCCGTCGGCGCCCAGCGAGCGCTTGACCTCGGCCAGCTCGGCCATGGTGGTGGGGCAGACATCGGGGCACTGGGTGTAGCCAAAGAACACCAGCACCACCTTGCCCCGATAGTCGGCCAGCGTGCGGCGCTGGCCGTCGGGGTCGGTCAGCGACAGGCTGCGGGCGTATTCGGCCCCGGTGATGTCCACCGCCTTGAAGGCGGGCTTGCCCGACGATCCACCGGGCAGCACGCGGTCGCAGCCGCCCAGCGCCAGCGGCAGCGCCACGACGGCGCTCGCCAGCAAGGTGCGTCGGTTCAGGGAGGTCAGAGCCATGGCATCAGGTAGTGGTCGATCAGCAAGGCCGCGAACAGCAGCGACAGGTGCCAGAGTGAGAAGCGGAAGGTCTTGCGCGCCAGGGCTTCGCTCTAGTCGCGCCACAGCAGCCAGCCATAGGCGATGAACATCACGCCCAGCACGACCGCGGCCGCCAGGTACAGCCAGCCGCTCATGCCGATGATGAAGGGCAGCAGCGTGGCGGCGAACAGCACCAGGGTGTAGAGCAGCACGTTGAGCCGGGTGAAGTCGGAGCCGTGCGTGACCGGCAGCATCGGCAGGCCCGAGCGCCGGTAGTCCTCCACCCGGTACAGCGCCAGCGCCCAGAAGTGCGGCGGCGTCCACAGGAAGATGATCAGGCACATCACCGCCGCTTCGGGGCCGACGTCGTTGCGCATCGCCGCCCAGCCCAGCACCGGCGGCATCGCGCCCGAGGCGCCGCCGATGACGATGTTCTGCGGCGTCATCGGCTTGAGCACCACGGTGTAGATCACCGCGTAGCCGACGAAGGTGGCGAAGGTCAGCCACATGGTCAGCGGGTTGACCAGGAAGTACAGGATGGACGAGCCCAAGGCGCAGAGCCCGGCCGAGAAGCTCAGGGTCTGCAGGTTGCCCAGCTCGCCCTTGGCCGT
>JAURWR010000002.1 GCA_030654805.1 Burkholderiaceae bacterium | reverse complement strand
TGCGTGAATTCGGGCTGGCGGTCGGCGCGCAGGTCTTCGTCGCGGAAGCACTTGGTGATCTGGTAGTAGCGGTCGAAGCCGGCCACCATCAGCAACTGCTTGAACAGCTGCGGCGACTGCGGCAGCGCGAAGAACATGCCTTCGTTGACGCGGCTCGGCACCAGGTAATCGCGCGCACCTTCCGGCGTGCTCTTGGTCAGCATCGGCGTCTCGATGTCGATGAAGCCCTCGGCGTCGAGGAACTTGCGCACCTCCATCGTGACGCGGTAGCGCAGGATCAGGTTCTTCTGCATCACCGGGCGGCGCAGGTCGAGCACGCGGTGGGTCAGGCGCGTGGTCTCGGACAGGTTCTCGTCGTCGATCTGGAACGGCGGTGTGACGCTCGGGTTCAGCACGTCGAGCTCAAGGCACAGCACCTCGATCTTGCCGCTGGTCAGGTTGACGTTCTCGGTGCCGGCCGGCCGCGCGCGCACCTTGCCGACGATCTTCAGGCAGAACTCGTTGCGCACGTCCTCGGCCGTCTTGAACATCTCGGCACGATCCGGGTCGCAGACCACCTGCACCAGACCCTCCCGATCGCGCAGATCGATGAAGATGACGCCGCCGTGGTCACGACGGCGATGCGCCCAGCCCATCAGCGTCACGGTCTGACCCATCAGGGCCTCGCTGACCAGGCCGCAGTACGTTGTTCTCATGGTGTCACTCCAGAAACGGATTCGATGTGTGGCCGCCTCGGTGGCGGTGGCGACATGCGCAAGGGGATCGGTGGGTGGGCGGGCCGGGACAGCCCGCCGGCTGAAACTGGATGGTTGAACGCCGGTGTCGCGCTCAACCGGGTTGATTTCGCTCCGGGACTGAAGGTGCGGTCGCGGTCGGCGGCGCCACAACGCCCATCGAAATGACGTACTTGAGGGCCTCGTCAACACTCATCTTCAATGAAATGACATCGGCGCGCGGCACCATCAGGAAAAAGCCCGACGTCGGATTCGGCGTGGTGGGCACATACAGGCTCAGGTAGTCGCCCGACAGATGAACGCCTGCCTCGCCGCCGGGCCGACCGGTCACGAATGCGATCGTCCACGAGCCCTGGCGCGGGTACTGCACCAGCACCGCTTCGCGGAACGCATTGCCGCTGCTCGAAAACAGCGTGTCCGACACCTGTTTGACCGAGCTGTAGATCGACTTGACGATCGGAATCTGGTTGAGCAGGCGGCTGCCCTGCCGCAACCACCATTGGCCAATGATGTTGGTTGCGAACATGCCGGTCAGCAACAGCCCCACCATCATCACGATCACGCCGAGACCCGGAATCTGCTTGAGCATTTCCAGCGGCGAATGCGCGGCCGACGGCAGCACCGCCTGCGACGCACTGATCATCCAGGCGAACAGCCCGTCGAGCATGCCGAGCACCGAGGTCAGGACCCAGATGGTGATGGCCAGAGGCAGCCAGACCAGCAGGCCCGTGAGGAGGTATTTCTTCAAGGTGTTCCTTGGACAGACCGGGTGTTGACGCCGCGCGGCTTCGCTCAGGTCGAGGAAGAAGGTGGGGCGCTGGCCGGACCGGTGGCGGCAGGGCTCGGCGCAGACGCCGGTGCGGCCGCCGGGGCCGGCTTCGCACCCACCGAATCGGAGCCCGCAGCCTTGTCCTTGGACGCCGATGCATCGGCCTTGCCCGCGCCTTCAGTCGGCGGCTTCGCGTCGCCGGCCGCTTTGTCAGCCGGCGCACCGCTGTTCGATCCGTTGCGGAAATCGGTGACGTACCAGCCCGAGCCCTTCAACTGGAACCCGGCGGCTGTCACCTGCTTCTTGAAGCTTTCGGCGCCGCAGGCCGGGCACGTGGTCAGCAGCGGATCGGACACCTTTTGGAGCACATCTTTCGCGTGACCGCAGGCCTCGCACCGGTAGGCATAGATCGGCATGGCTAAGCCTTTGATTAGAAAAGAAAAACCTCGAATTATACGGTGCCGTCTCAGCGGTAGCCGACGTGCATGAACCATTGCACGACCAGCACGCCGATCAGGAAGCCGAGGCCGGCGTAGACGATGGCCTGAAGCAAGCGATTGGTGCGCCGCTGCTCGGCCAGCAGCGCTTCCAGCGTGCGTTGGTCGCTTGCCGGCTTCGGTTGCAGCGACTGGTGCAGCAGGCGCGGCAGTTCGGGCAGCAGTTGCACATAGCGCGGCGCCTCATTCTTGAGTCGGGAAATCAGGCCACGCCAGCCGACCTGGTCGTTCATCCAGCGTTCCAGGAACGGTTTGGCCGTGTTCCACAGATCGAGCTCGGGATCGAGCTGGCGGCCCAGCCCCTCGACATTGAGCAGTGTCTTTTGCAGCAGCACGAGCTGTGGCTGGATCTCGACATTGAAGCGGCGCGAGGTCTGGAACAAACGCAGCAGCACCTGCCCCAGCGAGATGTCCTTCAGCGGGCGGTCGAAATGCGGTTCGCACACCGCGCGGATCGCGCCCTCGAGCTCATCGACGCGGGTGTTCGACGGCACCCAGCCCGACTCGACGTGGAGTTCGGCGACGCGCTTGTAGTCGCGTCGGAAGAACGCGATGAAGTTCTGCGCGAGGTACTCCTTGTCGAACTCGGTCAGCGTGCCGACGATGCCGAAATCGAGCGCGATGTATTGCCCGAAGGTCGCTGGCGCCAAGCTAACCTGGATGTTGCCGGGGTGCATGTCGGCGTGGAAGAACCCATCGCGAAACACCTGCGTGAAGAAGATAGTGACCCCATCGCGCGCCAGCTTGGGAATGTCGACCCCGGCGTCGCGCAGCCGCTGCGTCTGGCTGATCGGCACGCCGTGCATGCGCTCCATCACGATCACCGTCTGGGTGCACAGTTCCCAATGCATCTCGGGCAGCATGACCAGGTTCAGCCCGGCCATGTTGCGGCGCAGCTGCGCGGCATTGGCAGCCTCGCGAACCAGATCGAGCTCGTCGTGCAGGTAGTTGTCGAACTCGGCGACCACCTCGCGCGGGCGCAGCCGCTTGCCATCGGCCGACAAGCGCTCGACCCAGAGCGCCAGCGTTCGCATCAGCGACAGGTCATCGTCGATCACCGCCAGCATGTTGGGCCGAAGCACCTTCACGGCGACCTCGCGACCATCCTTCAGCGTCGCGAAATGGACCTGCGCGATCGATGCACTGGCCACCGGTTCCGCCTCGAAAGTGGCGAAGACATCCTCGATGCTTCGGCCGTAGGCCTTCTCGATCATCTGCCGTGCCAGCGCCGCCGCGAACGGCGGGACGTTGTCCTGCAGCTGCGCCAGTTCGTCGGCGATGTCGGGAGGAATCAGATCTCGGCGCGTCGACAGCACCTGACCAAACTTGACGAAGATCGGACCCAGCCGCTCGAGCGCCTGGCGCAGACGCTCGCCGCGGGGAGCGTCCAGGCGACGCCCCAGGGTGCCCAGGCGAACCAGATTGCGCACCCAGCGCTGGCGGAAATTCGACAGCGCGAGTTCGTCGAGCCCGTACCGATAAACCGTGAAGACGATGAAGAGGAGGCGGGCCAGGTGCCTCATCGCGCCGGCCGCTGTGCCGGTGAGGGGGACTGCGCAGCACCGCCAAACCCACCTTGAGACGAAGCGCCATCGCGCCCCGTGGTCGCGCGTTGCATCAGCGCTTGCACCGCATTGCGCAAACCCGCCGCCATCGTGGTGGCGTGCCGCGCCAACTCACGTGCCGGCAACTCGCCAACGATGCCGGCCACGTCGTCGCGCAGGTCCCAGCGCAGGTTGTCGACCACCCAGCTGACGTCCGCAGCCAGGGAAGAATCGCCAGAGATCGACACCGCCGGTCGCCGGCCCATCAAACCCTGAAGCAGGGCCGCAGCCGGATTGCCGGCCTCGACCGCGATGTCGAGGTCGGCCGGCACTTCGGGCCCCGAAGAGGCCGCGACTCCAGGCACCTCAGGCCGCCACTCGAGCAGTCCGGCCGGAGTGATGGCGAATCGAAGCATCGGTAACGCAGGCAGCAACTCGGGCCAATCAAGCAATCGAACGTGCAGGGAGCGCCCGGCGTGCGCACGCAAGCGCCCGCACGCCACGGGCTCAGAGGTGAGGACATGGTTGATGAGCAGCGTCGCACGAGCCGCAAAAGCAGCCGCCAGACTGTCGTACAGCACGGTGAACATCGTGAGATTGTAGGCACCGGGAGGCCGCGTTCCGGCACGCTGTTCGCGCCACGGACGATCACCGCCGCCTGCGGCAAGTGTTCCCTTGCCGAAGCGACGAGGAGGTGGCGCTCACAAACAGATTCACCTGCGCAACCTCGCTCTCCACTTGATTCCCCTCAACGCGGGTTTAATCAGCGCGTGGTTCGGGCCCGGAACTTGAATGAGTCGCCAGGGCCCGCCTTTCACAGGATTGCCCCATGCTCCCCACACGCCGAAGACGTTCGATCATTCCACCAAGGAAAGCGCTGTGGGGCGCGCTACTTTGGTCAGCGGTCATCTCCACGTACGCGGAGACGAATCCTTTCTATCTCGGCACCAATGTCTCTTTGGCCCATGACTCCAATGTGTTCCGTCTGCCCCGAGCCATCGCGGACACCTCTTACAGCGCCGGCTTGTCGGCCGGCTTCGACCAACCGATAGGTCGACAACGCGTTTACGCCAGAGGCAGCTTGAGCGAAACGCGGTTTGAGGACATGAACCAACTCGATCACACCAGCTATGGCATCAACGCCGGCCTCGATTGGGAGACCGTCGGAAATCTCTCGGGGGCATTGAGTTTTGCCGGCTCGGAAGGCCTCTTCAACTACGGCGGAACCAACACCGAGCAGGCGACCGCGCGCAACATCGAAACGCGCAGTGAGACGGTGGCCCGAATCAAATACGGCGCGGCGGCGTTGCTTGCGGTCGAAGCGTCGCTGGGACACCGCACGTTGAGATATTCCGACGCTGCCTACCGGTCGAATGGCTTGACCCAGGATGCTGTTGGCCTGGGATTTTTCTTCCGCCCCAGCAACGCGCTGAGACTGGGAGCCGGTCTGCGCATCGCGCAGGGCCGGTTCGAAGGGCCGGCCCGGGATTTCGACCGCCGCGACATCGACCTGACCGGGCAGTGGTTTGCCACCGGACTCAGCACGCTGGATGGGCGACTCAGCCTCGGCCGGCAGGAGTCGAAAGGTGGGGGTTCGGCACTCGATTTTTCAGGCGCCACCGGCCAGTTGATCTGGACGTACCGACCGACCGGAAAACTGCAGATCAAGACCTCGCTCAGCCGGGACAGCGGCGCTGAAAGCGGCTTTCTCAAAGTCGAGGATTCGCAGACCGGCAGCGCCGGAGACACCAGCCGAATCACGAATGCCTTGTTGCTCAATGCAGCGTACGCGCTGAGCCCGAAAATACGCGTCGACGCAGGGTTTCGCGCCAACCACCGCTCGCTGGTGAGCGGTGCGTTCGAAGGCAGTGATTCGTTGCGCAGCGCCCTGCTTGGCGTCACCTACGAACCCCTGCGCAACGTGGCACTTTCCTGCCATGTCAGCCGTGAAACGCGCAGCGCTTCGGGTTCCCTGTCGTTCGGCTACGGCGCCAGCTCGGCAACCTGCACAGCGGAGATCAAATTGCAATGAGAAGCACCATCCTGTTGACCGGCGCCACCGGCTACATCGCCTCGCACACCTGGCTCGCCCTGTGGGCGGCCGGGTTCGACGTGGTCGGTGTCGACGATTTTTCGAACAGCTCTCCGGAGGTGCTGAACCGGCTGCAACGGCTGAGCGACCGCTCGGTGACTTTCGAGCGCATCAACGTGTGCGACGGCCCGGCCATGGACGCCCTCTTCCAGCGTCATTCGATCGCGGCAGTCGTGCATTTCGCGGCGTTCAAGGCCGTGGGAGAAAGCGCAGCCAAACCCCTCGACTACTACCGCAACAACCTCGGCGGCCTGTTCAGCGTGGCCGGAGCGACAGCGCATTTCGGAGGAAAGGCGCTGGTGTTCAGTTCGAGTGCCACGGTGTATGGCGCGCCAGAGCGGTTGCCGATCCCGGAAGACGCACCGCTGGCCACAACCAACCCCTACGGCGCCACCAAGCTGATGGGCGAGAACATCCTGCGCGACATCGAAATGGCCGATCCGAGCTGGCGCATCGCGCTGCTGCGCTATTTCAATCCGGTGGGTGCGCATGAAAGCGGCCTGATCGGTGAAGACCCAGGCGGCACACCCAACAACCTGATGCCGTACATCAGCCAGGTGGCGGTGGGCAAGCGCCCGAGATTGCAGGTATTCGGCGACGACTACGACACTCCGGACGGCACTGGCGTGCGTGACTACATCCACGTCACCGACCTCGCCGAAGGGCACGTGGCCGCGCTGCGGCACCTGCTTGACGGCGATGGAAGATCAATCACCGTCAATCTCGGCACCGGCCATGGCTGCAGCGTCCTCGGCCTGGTACGAGCCTTCGAAAAAGCCAGCGGGAGACCGATCCCGTACGACATCGTTGCCCGCCGCCCGGGTGACGTGGCCGCGTGTTATGCGGACGCTACACGGGCGCGTGAATATTTGGGGTGGCAGGCAACCCGTGATATCGACACGATGTGTGTTGACACATGGCGCTGGCAAAGTCTGAATCCGAATGGTTTTGCCTAATCAGCCACGCACAAACAGCCGGTCGGCCCGGCTTTGACCCCTTGTTCAATGCCAAGATCAGCTGAATTGAGTAAATCCATGACATCCATTTCCGTCCATCCTGTAATCATGGCCGGGGGCAGCGGCACGCGGTTGTGGCCCCTGTCCCGTGCGCAGCATCCGAAACAGTTCTTGGTTCTGCAAGGCAACCAGAGCCTGTTTCAACAGGCGGCGCAGCGACTCGCGAGCCTGGCGGCGACCGATATCGCGGTCGCCCCACCACTCGTGGTCGGCAACGAAGAGCACCGTTTCCTGGTACTCGACCAACTGCGCGAATTGAAGCTGCCACCCGCCACGGTGCTGCTGGAACCCATGGGACGCAACACTGCGCCGGCGATGACGCTGGCTGCGCTGCAGGCGACCGCTGACGGCACCGACCCGGTGCTGGTGGTGACGGCAGCCGATCACGCCTACGTCGACGAAGCGGCCTTCACCGATGCGCTGCAATGCGCCGTGCGGGCGGCAGCGGACGGCGCAATCATCACGCTCGGCATCGCGCCCACTGGCCCGGAAACCGGCTTCGGCTACCTGCGCTGCGCCAACGCCGACGACGGGGATTCGAATGCTGCGCAGGTGGTTGCCGAATTCGTCGAGAAGCCCGACCTGGCCACCGCGCAACGCTACGTAGCCGACGGCCGCTATTACTGGAACAGTGGCATCTTCGTGGTGCGCGCCTCGGTGTGGCTGAAAGCGCTGCGGCAGTTCAGGCCCGACATCGCGAGCGCCACGCAGACTTCGTGGGACCAACGCACCACCGATGCCAGCTTCGTACGTCCCGACCGCACCGCGTTCGCGAGCATCCCCAGCGAGTCGGTCGACTACGCCGTGATGGAGCGCTGCCCCGAGTCTCCCGAGTTCGACATCCGCATGGTGCCGATGAACGCCGGCTGGTCTGACCTGGGGGCCTGGGACGCCGTCTGGGAAGTCAGCGCCAAGGACGCCGCCGGCAACGCCAGCCACGGGGATGCAATGCTGCGCGACAGCCGCAACACGCTGGTGCATGCCACCAGCCGCCTGGTTGGCGTGATTGGCATGGACGACGTGGTGGTGGTCGAGACCCCCGACGCGGTGCTGGTGACACGCCGCACATGCAGTCAGGACGTCAAGCAGATCGTCGGCCAGTTGCAGCGCGACGGTCGCAGCGAGCACACCCTGCACCGGCAGGTCCATCGACCCTGGGGCTGGTACGACAGCATCGATTCCGGGTCGCGCTTCCAGGTCAAGCGGATCATGGTCAAGCCCGGCGCCACCTTGAGCCTGCAAATGCATCATCACCGCGCAGAACACTGGATCGTCGTCAGCGGCACCGCCGAGGTCACCAACGGCGACCAGGTGGTCCTGCTGACCGAGAACCAGAGCACCTACATCCCGTTGGGCCAGTCGCACCGCCTCTCGAACCCGGGCAAAGTGCCGCTCGAAATCATCGAGGTGCAGTCTGGCAGCTACCTCGGTGAGGACGATATCGTTCGATTCGAGGACACCTACGGTCGCGTGCAGTAATCAAATAGCCATTCACTTTTCCTAAAATCAACCCCATGAAAATCACCATCATCGGCACCGGCTACGTGGGCCTTGTCACCGGGGCCTGCCTCGCAGAAATGGGCAACCACGTGGTCTGCCTGGACGTCGACGCCGCCAAGATCAAGATCCTCGAGGACGGCGGCATTCCGATCCACGAGCCGGGGCTGCTGGATGTCGTCAAGCGCAACCGCGCGGCCGGCCGGTTGCAGTTCACGACGAACGTCGTCGACGCTGTCAACCACGGCACCCTGCAATTCATCGGTGTCGGCACGCCGCCCGATGAAGACGGCTCGGCCGATCTGCAGTACGTCGTCGCTGCCGCCCGCAACGTGGGCCGGCACATGACCGACTACAAGGTCATCGTCGACAAGAGCACCGTTCCTGTGGGCACCGGTGACCGCGTGCGCGCAGCCATCACCGAAGAACTCGCGAGGCGCGGTGTCGAACTCGATTTTTCCGTGGTCTCGAATCCGGAATTCCTGAAAGAGGGTGCAGCGGTCGAAGACTTCATGCGGCCCGATCGCATCGTCGTTGGTGCCGACGACGAACGCGCCATCCTGTTGATGCGCTCGATCTATTCGCCGTTCATGCGCAACCACGACCGCCTGCTGGTGATGGACATCAAGAGCGCCGAGTTCACCAAGTACGCCGCAAACGCGATGCTGGCCACTCGCATCAGCTTCATGAACGAACTGGCGCTGCTGGCCGAGAAGGTCGGCGCCGATATCGAGCTGGTGCGCAAGGGCATCGGAAGCGATCCGCGCATCGGCACGCACTTCTTGTACCCCGGCGCAGGCTACGGTGGCTCTTGCTTCCCGAAGGACGTGAAAGCGTTGGTGCATACCGCCCGCGACAACGGCGTCACCCTGCAGGTGCTGACCGCCGTCGAAGCCGCCAACGAGAAGCAGAAGCATGTGCTCGTCGACAAGGTCGTCAAGCGCTTCGGCGAAGACCTGAGCGGCCGCCAGTTCGCGGTCTGGGGACTCGCCTTCAAGCCCAACACCGACGACATGCGCGATGCGCCCAGCCGCATCGTGATCGCCGAGCTCGCCAAGCGCGGCGCCAGAATCCAGGCTTACGACCCGGTCGCGATGCCCGAAGCCAGGCGCGTGCTCGAAGGGGTGAATGGACTCAGCTTCGTCGACAACCAGACTCAGGCGCTGGAAGGTTCGGATGCGCTGGTCATCATCACCGAATGGAAGGAGTTCAAGAGCCCGGACTTCGATGCGATCAAATCGATGCTGAAGCAACCCGTGGTGATCGACGGCCGCAACCTTTATGAACCGGCTTTCATGCGCGCGCTCGGGATCGAGTACTCAGGGATTGGGCGAGCCTGAGTTGCACGATCGCGTCAGAACAGGCTTTCCTTGACATAGACCACGTCGCCGTCGCGCAGCGCGTCGTCCATCGCGGGCTGGACCACCTGAACCTTGCCATCCACGCCCTTGCGATGGATGCGCAAGCCCTTCTCGGTGCCGCGCTGGGTCAATCCGCCCCCAGTGGCAAGCGCCTGCATCACCGTCATGCCGCGTTCGATCCGCATCGGGCCCGGTCGCTGCACTTCCCCGTAGATGTAGGCCGTCGGCGCTCGCTCGACATAGAGCACGTCACCGTTCTGGACGGTGACATCATCGTCGCGGCTGGCGCTGCGAAAGATGGATGGCAGGTCGAGTTCACGCCGAATGGGCTTGCCGTCGCGCGTGCCGACCAGAATGACCGTGTCCGCACCGGTTGCCGCAATACCCCCGGCAGTGGCCAGCAGATCCGACAGCCGCATGTCGACCACCTCGATCGGGAATCGACCCGGCCGATTCACCTGTCCCAACACCGACGCCTGATTGCCGCGAACCTGCAGCACCAGGATGCTGACCTGTGGTTGCTTGACGAAGCCTCCATTGCGCAGACCGTCAGCGATCAGTTTTTCTGCGGCGGGGACAACCAGTCCGCCGATCTTCACACTGCCCAGCAACGGAAAACTGGTGCTGCCTGACTCGCCGATACGGGCTTCCAGCAACAAATCGGGATTCTGGTAAACGGTGATTCGAACCAGATCGCCCGCTCCCAGGCGATATTCGGCAGCGGGGGCCCTGGGGGCCGCTGTGACTGTGTCGACCTGCGCCTGCACCGGCGAGCTGCATGTAGCCACCGCACACATGGCGACACGCACGAAGTACGCTCGCATCGATACCATCATTTCAAGCCCATGCCCTTGCCGACGGACTCCGAGTCGAGCGGCAACGAAGTGCCATCTTGCGCCGTAGAGGCCGACGCCGCCAGATCAGGAAGAGATACAGCGGGTGAGCTCGCGGCAGCTTTCGCGAACGTACCGACGTATTCGATCTTCGCCGCAACTCGCAGGGCTTTCATGTCCGACTCCACCAGCTTGCGCTTGGCATCGTTCAGCAAGAACTGCTCGATCATCGGCGTGGCACGCGCTTCGTCGACCGGATCCGATCTGGAACCGGCCAGCACGATGACCTGGGCACCGACGCCCGTCGGAACCAGCATCGCCTGTCCGTCGCTCAACCTGGAAATCGCATCAAGCATGTTCAGCGGCACCTGTTCCGCCGTCCGCACAGCCTGGTTGCCGGCAAACCGGTAGTTGTTGGACTTGAGGTACTCGACGAACTCGTTGATGTTCTTGGAGGCACCGAGCTGCTCACGCAAGGCCGAGACTTGCTCTGCCTTGGCCTCGATGACCACTTCTTGCAGCGTGTAGATGCGCCGAGCGCTGAACAGCGCGGGATGCGCGTCGTAGTACTTCTTGATCTCGTCGGCAGACGGCTTGGCCGCCGCTTCAGCGGATTTTTCGGCATAGGCACGCGCGACGATCTCGCGCCTCGCCGCTTCAATCAACTGGATCACCCTTGGTTCGCGGTCGAGCCGGAGTTCCTGAGCCTTTTGCAGCGCCAGCTCCTGGTCGATCAGACGCTCCAGGATCTGCTTGCTGGCGGCTTCGGCCTGCTCCAGCTTGAGCCCGCGTTGCTGCTGCAACACGAAATTGATCTGTTGAACGGTGATCTCCTCCCGATTCACCTTGGCTGCCGCCTGAGTAGCGGTCGTGTCCAGTTGCTTGTCGCTGCAGCCAACCAGCGCGGCGATGGACACCAGCAAGGCGATCAACACGGTCGGGCCGGGGCAGCGGCCCGCGACGCCTGCATTCAGCAAACCCAATCTCGACATCATTCGGAAGTTCTCCACCAGTTCAGAAAGTGACAGGCCGGGACCTGAGGGTCAGCACTTGATGCCGACATGCAGCGCAACGACACCGGCGCTGAGGTTGTGCACGTCGACATGCGCAAATCCGGCGGTCTTCATCATCGCCTTCAGCGTGTCCTGGTCGGGATGCATGCGGATCGACTCCGCCAGGTAGCGGTAGCTGTCGGCGTCGCCGGCGACCCACTGGCCGATCTTCGGCAGCACGTTGAACGAATACCAGTCGTACACCTTCTCCAGCGGCTTGGCCACCTTCGAGAACTCGAGCACCAGCAGGCGGCCGCCCGGGCGCAGCACCCGATTCATCTCGGACAGCGCGCGATCCTTGTGGGTCATGTTGCGCAGCCCGAAAGCCACCGACACCAGGTCGAAGGTGGCCGACGCAAACGGCAGCGTCTCGGCGTCGCAGATCGCGGTCGGCAGTAGCACGCCGGTGTCGATGAGGCGGTCGCGGCCCTGGCGCAGCATCGCCTCGTTGATGTCGGTGTGGACGACGGTGCCGGTCGGTCCGACCTTCTTGCTGAAGGCAGCCGCCAGGTCGCCCGTACCGCCAGCGATGTCGAGCACCCGGTCGCCAGGACGCGCATTCGCCACCGCGATGGTGTAGGCCTTCCAGACGCGGTGCAGGCCCATCGACATCAGATCGTTCATCACGTCGTAGCGCGATGCCACCGAGTCGAAGACGCCGCGAACGCGGCCGGCCTTCTGCGATTCGTCGACGGACTTGAAACCGAAATGGGTGTTGCTCACGGCGTGCTCGGGTGCGAAGTCAATGGCTGTGGCTGCCACAGGAAGAACCGGTATCCACCGCCATCGGCGCGTCGCGGTACATGCCGGCGGCGGCCAGACGCTCTTCGTACTGCTGCCAGAGCTGCGCCTGCTGCGACCCCAAAAAGTACAGGTAATCCCAAGAGTAGATGCCGGTGTTGTGGCCGTCCGAGAACATCGGCTGCACCGCGTAGTTGCCCACCGGCTCCAGGCCGATCACC
>JAURWR010000090.1 GCA_030654805.1 Burkholderiaceae bacterium | reverse complement strand
CGGCCTGCCGATGGGCTGCGACATCTGCTACACCAACCACGCCGAGGCCGACCAGAACGACATGGACGTGCTGCTGACCGTGCTGGGCGTCGCCGGTTGCAGCTTCATCATGGGCATCCCCGGTTCCGACGACGTGATGCTGAACTACCAGACCACCTCCTTTCACGACGCGCTGTATGCGCGTCGCGTGCTCGGGCTGCGGCCCGCGCCGGAGTTCGAGAGCTGGCTCGAACGCATGGGGGTGTTCCAGCCGAACGAGAACGCCCGCCTGGCGCATCACGCGAGCGGGGTGCCTGCCGCGTTCGAGCATGCACTGCCGAGCCCGACGCTGCGTTGAGATCGTCCACCAGAGCCTGATGCGATGCCCATCGACCCGAAGGCCCTGCCTTGCGACACGACGATCGCTCGGGCGGTCACGGCTGCCGAAACATCGGTGGTTGCCAATCCGTGGAGCGTGCTGAAGCGATTCACTCCGGCACGCATCGGACTCGGCCGCACCGGCGTCAGCCTCCCCACGGCGGCTCAACTCGACTTTCAACTGGCCCATGCCCAGGCGCGCGATGCCGTGCACCGCCCGCTGGAGGTGCAGACGCTGTGCGCCGACATCGAGGCGCTGGGTCTGGCGACGGTGCCGCTGCACAGCGCGGCGGCGACGCGGGCGAACTATTTGCAGCGCCCCGATCTGGGACGCCAGCTCGGCGCCGCGTCGCGCCAGCGGCTCGAAGCGCTGCGCTCGCAACGGCGAGGGCAGGGCCTTGCTTTGCATGACCTCGCGTTCGCGGTGGTCGATGGCCTGTCGGCACTCGCGGTGCAACGCCATGCGGCACCGTTGCTGTCCGAGGTGCTGGCGCTGCTGAACGGACCCGAGGGCAGTCGCACACCGCGCTGGACGATTGCGCCGGTCGCGGTGGTCGAACAGGGGCGCGTGGCGATCGGCGACGACATCGGCGAACTGCTCGACAGCCAGCTCGTCGTGGTGCTGATCGGCGAGCGCCCGGGCCTCAGCTCCCCCGACAGCCTGGGCCTGTACCTGACGTGGGCGCCGCGCCCGGGCCGCAACGACGCCGAGCGCAACTGCATCTCGAACGTGCGTCCCGAAGGCCTGGGCTACCACGCTGCCGCGCAACGTCTCGTCTACCTGCTGGAACAGGCACGCAGCCGTCAGCTCACCGGGGTGGCACTCAAGGACGAAAGTGGTGCCGCTGGCGAGGTGATCGAGACGCGGCCGAACTTCTTGCTCGGAGAGCATGGACCTGCTTGCATTCCGGGCAACCCCTCACGCCCATCGATGCCAGCGGCTCTCAGGACTCTGAATCAGAGGGAAGGTTTTCCCAAGGGCTGATTCGACTGGGCGATGGCTTCCAGCCTCGGTGGTGTGGCTTGATAAGCCGCGAGAAACGCATCGCGAAACGTCTTGCTGTTGAATCGACGGTGAGCTTCTTCACGGGCTGCTGAACCGAGCCGCTGCCGCTCTTCGGGCGAGTCGATCAGTCGTGCGACGCAGGCCAGCAACTGCGGGTAGGAGGTGCAGCAATAGCCGGTTCGACCATCTTCGATCACGTCCCGGTGGTACGGCGTGTCCCAGACGACACAGGGCAGACCCGCCGCCATGGCTTCGGCCAGGAACAGCGGGAAGCCCAGTTCGCCGACAAAAGCCACATACACCCAGGCAGACGACAGGCGGCTGGCGCGCTCGGCCGCATCGGTGATGTCGAATACGGCCACGTTGGCAGCGGACAGGCGAGCCAGTGAATCCGCGTCGGCTGTGCCCAGCCAATTGCAGCTCACTTGCAGCGACTCTTCGCTGAGCAGCACGGCGAGTTGCGCAAACATGGCCGCCGCCTCGTGATTGCGATTCCGACTGACTGTCGTCAACAGCGGACGGCGCACCTCGTGGCGCGTGGCTGCAAAGAACACGGAGTCCACCGGGCTCTCGACGATCTGGACTTTTTCGTTGGTGACGCTCACCAGTGCACTGGCATCGAAGGCAGAGTTCGCAATGGTGCGTTGATCCGACAGTCGGGCCACTGACTTGAACGCCAGACGGGTCAACGCGCTGACTGCGGCGATGGGTTTCAGCAAACGCGAACCGTGCGGCGAAAAATAGAGCGTCTGCGACAGGCCATGAAACCGCGCTGCGTAAGTGCCCACCAGACTCGGAATGAACCCGTGCAGGTGCAGCGCACGAGTGGGTTGGCTGTTCACCACCTCCAACAGGCATCGCAGCGATCGTCGGATGCGCCGCAGCGGCCCCAGCTGGGCGGATATCAGCACCAGACGGATGGAAGGGTGAAACCGCGGGAGCAGATATCTCTGCGCAGGCTCATCGACCAGGATGACGGTCTGATCGACCCCGAGTTCCGCCTGCACCTGGGTCATCGCACCCAGCAAAGAGAACACCGTGTCGTTCACCGCCCCGACGAGGTGCACGACATGGTGATCGACAGGGCGAGAGACTTTCACCGAAGTCGCTGCTCGAAATTCAATATCGAGTGAATCAACTTCACCGAGAGCCGTCTCGCACCAGAACCACCTTGACGGTCTTCAGCAAGATCATGACGTCCATCCACACCGATCGCTTCTCCACGTACTGGAGATCGAGCGCGACCCGTTCTTCATAAGTTGTTTCGCTGCGTCCACTGACCTGCCACAGACCGGTCATGCCCGGCAGCACGCTCAGGTAGTCCCAACGAACGCGGCCGTATCGGCACAGCTCTCCGACGGTGATCGGGCGTGGACCGACGAGCATCATTTCGCCGCGCACGACATTGATCAGTTGCGGCAACTCGTCCAGGCTGGTGCGGCGCAGGAAATTTCCCACCGGAGTGATGCGCGGATCGTTGCCGAGCTTGTGGTCACGCGCCCACTCTGCGCGCGCTGCCGGGTCGTCTCGCAACAGGTCGGCCAGCATTTGAGAGGAGTCGCGGTACATGGTGCGAAATTTCAGGCATCGAAACAGTTTCCCAGTCACTCCGACCCGGTAGTGGCCAAAGAAGATGGGCATTCCGTCCCGATGGGCGATCAGCAACGCGATCACCAGCATCAACGGGGCGAAGAGACACAAGAGCAGCAGCGCGACCAGCTTGTTGACAGCGGCATAAACGGCGCTGACGTTGCCGGCCCGATGTGATGGGCGCAGCAACGACAGTGAGTCACTTGAGGAAGCACCAGCAGCAAACATTTCGATCTCCCAGATTGCGGCTTACACCGTACGAGCAACATGCGTTCCACAAATGTTGCGGTGCGTCATGAGAAGTTTTGCACTGTTTTTATGTGTCAGGCTCATCCCCTTGCATGTGCTTACGTGTTAGTCGTGTTGACACATTTTTCGAATGGATATCTGAGGGGGCACTTCACGCAGCGGCCGTGATCTGTGCTTGCCACGCGTGGCATGTGCGGCGATGGGGCGCGTCAATTGCTTGCAGTTCATGCTGCATTCGCAGCGAAGCTCGACCCAGCACGTCGGCGATCGCCTTGCGCAAGCGCTGAACAGCGCGTCGCGCGGGCCGCGGTTGGGGCAGACTCGGTCGTTGCGGGGCTCGTTTTTGATCGGAACATTCGTGCACTCTTGTCGGCGTTCGCCACGCGGTCCCGCCGCGTGAAGGTCCTCCTGGTCGCGACTCGCGATGTCGACGACCCGCAGACCGGGCGCAAGCTCGTTCTCCGCACGATCATGCGCAGCTGCACAGCGTTGGGGCACCAGGTCGACATCGCGGTGATCGGCTCACCGGGTCTCGGCAGCAGCGGCATCCCGATCCCGGGGCCGGGTGTCGTGCAGGTCGGCGCCAATCTCGTCCGGCATTTCCTGCTGGGCCGAAAAAGTCTGAACGAGTGCCTCTACTGGAGCCGGCCCGCACAGCAGCGGATTGCCGACCTGGTGGTCAGCGGTCGATACGACGTCGTGGTGGCCGACATGATCCGCACCGCGCAGTTCTGTGCCCGGTTGCGCGTGCCGTGGATCCTCGATCTGGACGACCTGCTCTCCGACCGCTACGCGGCGCTTGCCGCAGCCGGTCGAGGCCACAACCTGCTGGGCTATTTCTCGCAGCGGCTGCCGGCACCGCTGCGCCGTCTGGCCGCGTGGGCCGCGCACCGTCTCCTGCGTGTCGAGGCGCGCCGAATTGCCTCACAAGAAGTTCACTACGGCATGCGGGCCGATGCGGTCACGCTGGTGTCGTCGATCGAGGCCGCCCAGCTGGCCCGTCGATTGGGGCGCGTGGTGCACGACACGGCGATGGGCATCGACATCGCCGATGCCGCGCGCATCGATCACGCCGGCCGCCACACGCATGCCGTGGCTTTCGTCGGCGGGCTGGACTACCAGCTCAACCTGGACGCGGTCACGCACTACCTGGAGCACATCGCGCCGGAGCTGGAACGTTCAGGCTGCGCCATTGCGCTGCACGTCGTCGGAAACGCGCCGGTCGCGCTGCGGCCCCGGGACCCGTTCGGACGCACGGTCTATCTCGGCTACGTCGATGACCTGGTCTCGACCCTCGGTCGGTACGCGGTCTTCGTGGCGCCGATCGTGGCTGAAGGCGGCATCAAGACCAAAGTGCTGGAGGCCATGGCGAACGGTCTGGCCGTCATCGCCACCGAGCAGGCCGTGGCGGGGCTGGGCATCACGCCTGGCACCGAGTGCATCGTGACGCAAACACCCGGCGAGTTCGCCAGGGCCATTCAGCGGTTGACCAACGATGCGGACGCCTGCCATCGTCTCGGAACGGCCGCTCGCGGCTTCGTCCGGCTGAACTTTTCCCACCCGGTTTTGCAACGGAAGTGGCAGGTCTTGCTGAAACACGCCTCGGCGAATTTTCAAGAATGCGCCGCGTCCAAAGTCTCGGCGGTCGACGCGAAACCGATCCGCTGAATCGCGATCGGCAGCGCTGCCGACGCGGCGCCGTCGACGCGCAACTCCCACACCGTGCCGCCCGCGTCCAGCGTCTCCAGCAGCGTGAAGCCGAGCTTGGCGTAGTGCTCCTCGACCAGCTTGTTCTTCTCGGTCGGCAGGTAGTTGCCGATCAGCCGCTGCACACCCCGCGCGCCGGCCTGAGCGATCAGCTCTTGCAGCACGGCGACTTCCACCTTGCGGCCCAGCACGCGGCAACTCATCAGCCAGGTGTCGATGTGCCAGTCGTCGCCCTGGCGGCGGCAGATCAGCACGCTGATCATGCCGTTGTCGCCGAAGGTGTCAGCCAGCCGGACCTGCAATGTGAAGACCTCGGCATCGCTTTGTGCCGCCGCCACATCGGCCTCGGTGTAGCGCCGTGTCGTCAGGTTGAACTGGTTCGACTTGTTGATGAGCTGCGCGATGCGCGCGCGCCCGGTGTCGTCGAAGGGTTGCAGCGTCATCTGCATGTTCAGCGACACCAGGTACGCATCGACGTCACCCGCCTGTTTCTGCAGCGTTACGCGGCGCGCGTTGTCCTGGTAGAACTCGGCGCGCTGCCGGTCTTCGCCGGAAAACGCGATGGCCTCGAAGTAGCCCGCCGCCAGCAGCGTGCGGGCGTAGAGCGCCGCGTTGTCGGGCAATTCGGGCACGGCCACCTGCGGAAGCATCCGACGCACCAGACCCCGCTCGACCGGGTTGTCATCGAGGAACACCATCGCGTCGAGGCCGAGCGACAACTCCTCGGCGATCGCCTTGATGTTGGTCGCCTTGTCGTTCCAGTTGGCCTGGAAGACCGCGATGTGGTCTTCGCGCAGCAGCATCTCGGGGTGTTTGCGAAACGGCTGGCGCGCGATCTCGTCGGTGTTCTTCGACGACACAGCCAGCACCACGCCGCGGTCACGCAGCGCGAGGGCGGTGCGCTGAACCTGCAGGTGCGCTTCACCGGTGGCATCGCCCTGGCCGATGACGATGCCTTCGAGGCCGTCGTCGCCGATCACACCGCCCCACAGCGTGTTGTCGAGGTCCAGGATCAGGCACTTGCGGCTCTTGCCGCGCACGGCCGCGATCAGGCGGCACACATGGTCCGCATAGAGCGGCAGGAAGGCGCTGGCGAACGGCAGTTTCGCCATGTTCCACAGCGTCGTGTCGTGCCAGTCGGCCAGCCCCACCGTCTCGGCGATGTGGGCCACATCGAGCAGCAGGTCTTCGGTGCCGGCCACGCTCAGCGCGATGCCGCGATTGACCTCGTCGATCAGTTGACGCGGCGTGCCCGGCAGCACGAAATCGAAGCTGCCGAACGACGATTCCACGGGCCGCGGCAGCGTCTGCACGATGCAGATCGCCTTGCTGTGGCTGCGCAGGCCGTTGCGGATCATGTTCAGGTGGCCGAGTGCCGCCTCCACGGCGGCCTGCGCCGCCTGTGCATCCCCCGGCGTGGCGGCCAGCGGCAGGCCGCGGTGGTCGACGGCCACGAGCACGGCGTCGCATTGCGCCCGGTGGATCGGTGAATCGGGTGACAACGCGGCCTGCATCACCTGGTCGTAGTCGGCCTCGATGCATTCCAGCGCGATGCCGTGGCGGGCGGCGCTGGCAACGAGCGCTGGCACGATGAAGTGCGAGGTCGCGTTGCTGATGAGGCCGATGCGAAACGGCGTCAGCGGCGCGAGCGAGTGGCCGGCCTCGCGTGCCTTGTCGATCACCTTGGCCAGGCGGTTCAGCTGGTTCTCGTCCAGCGCGTGGTTGGCCAGACGCTGCAGGCGCGTGCCCAGCTCGGTTGGTTCGCTCAGCAAGTGGCGGCACGAGGCGGAGAAATCATCGGGTGCCGCGGGCAGCCATGCGAGTTGCGAATAGAGAGCGTTGCTCATGAGCCGAGGGCCTCCTCGAGAATCAGCGACGCCACCTGCTCGGGCGTCTGGAACGGGGCTTTCTCGCGCTGCATGGCGAGAAAGCGCTCATCGAAAGCAGCCAGCATGCGTGTTTCCGTGTAGCCGGGTTTCACGGCTCCCACGCGCAGCCAGGGGTAGTCGGCAGCGAGCATGGCCAGCATGCCGGCCATGCCGTGCTTGGCGATCACATACGCCCCCATGCCCGAGGCGGCGCCAGCGATGCCGTCGCCCATGGCACGTGTCAGCACGCCCACCACCGATCCTTGCTTGTGTTTTCGAAAACAACGTCGAACCAGCTCGGCGAGCAGTCGCTGCGGGCCCAGCACGTTGACCTGCCACTGCTGCTGCATCTCGTCGGCGGTGATCTTGCCGAACGGCACCAGCGAGAGCGGCGGCGAACCGGCGAGCACTACGCCGCAGAGCATCGGTGCGGTTTCGAGGTGCGCCACCGCCGCCAGGATGGAGGCTTCGTCGCCGAGGTCGAGCGCCAGCGTGTGGCCACCGGTTCGTTGTGCGACGGACTCGGCCCCGGCCGCGTTGCGGTGGTAACCCACGACGGGGGTGAAGCCGCGCGCAGCGAGCTGATCGCACACGGCGGCTCCGATGCCGCCTGAGCCACCGGAGACCAGGAACCATCTTTCGGCGGCGGGCCGCGCCATGCTCAGGTCAACGTCCAACGACCACCTCCGCCGTGCCTTTGGCGAGCACCTTGCCAGCGGCGCGAACCGTGACCTTGAGCACCACCATCCCGGTCGACTCCGACACCTCCGTGACCACGCCTTCGACCTGTGCGGCCTGCCCGACATAGAGCGGCTTGCGGAAGTCGAGCGCGACGCTGGCCCACACGCTGTCGCGCCCGGGCAATTGCATGCCGATCAGCTGCGACACCTTGGCCACCATCAGCGCGCCGTACACGACGGCGCCGTCGAAGCCCTTGGCGCGGGCGAACTCGTCGTCGGTATGCAGTGGATTGAAGTCGCCGGAGAGTTCAGCGAACTGCTGCATCTGCGTCGCCGTGACCGAGAAATCGACGCAGGCTTGCAAGCCCTCGACCAGCTCGCCGAGCGCCAGCACCCGCGAGGGAGGTGCGTGGGTCATGCCGTCTTGGTCACGATCAGCGAAGCGAACTCGCCGACGTTCTTCAAACGGCCGACTTCGGCGGCGGAGAACTTCAGACCGAACTTCTTCTCGATCGCCAGCACGAGCCGGATGTGGCTGAGGCTGTCCCATTCGTCGACGTCGTCGGCGGTCAGCTCCGGTGTCACCACGATGCTTTCATCGTCGAACACATCGTGAAAGATGGCGGTCAGCTTGGCATAGAGGGCATCGGTGCTCATGGCGGGGTTCCTTGAAGATTCGGGAGTGGATGGGGGCGGGTCGGATCGAAGGTGTTCAGCGTGCGCTGGCCGATGGCGACCGGTTCAAGGCCGTGCTGGCCTTGATGGCAGCGGCCAGATGCTGCGCCCAGTGCTCGGTCACGCGCGGCTTGGGGTGGACTTCGTCGCTGAAGTCTTCATCGGCATCGGCGCCGTCGATCCTCAGAACGGTGACTTCGGCGTGTCCTTGCAGACCGCTCAGCAGCGAGTCAAGGTGCGTGCGGTAGTCGGCGGAAAGCGGCGACGCCCGGGCATGCCACCGGGGAATCGGCATGTCGACCAGGATCACGCGGCCGCCTTCGGCCAGGATGCCCTCGACCGTGCGTTGCAGGACTTGAAACGGGGCGTCGCCGAGCGTGTCGGTCGAGCCCATGTAGTCACGCCAGAAGGCGAGGTACTTGCGCTGGTCGGCGTCATCGATCACCACCGCGTTGCGTTGCGCATCCGTCATCGACGGTGGCTTGGCCGCCATGAACTCGCGCAGCGACCGCGTCAAGTCGCGAGCCGTCCGGTCCAGCACGAGGTAGGGGTGGATCAGCAGCACGCCTGCGTCGAGATATCCCGGCGGCAACACAGGAACGGCGCCGGCATCGGTGCGCCGGTAGAAGCCATAGCGATAGCGCTCGATGTCGATGTCGGTGTCTCCCGCATGCCGATCCGGGGTGTTCCAGCGCGCCTTGTCCGAGGCGAAGACCCCGTACCACAGGCCGATGACGTAGGTGTTGTGTCGGCGTGCCTCGGGGCTTTGCACTTCGCGGATCAGATCGACGATCTGGCTGACCTGGCCGATGTTGGATCCGCCCACCGACAGGTTGTGCACCTCGATGTCCGGCAACAGGGCCTGCACCTGCGCCTGCTTGAAGCCGACGAGCATGTTCGACGCGCCCAGCAACAGCACCTTGTCAGCGACCGAGTTCAACTGGCTGCGCGCCATGAACACGTACTTCGGCTCGGTCAGGAACAGCGAGGACGAAGCCTGCCCCGCATTCAGGCGCGGGCCGGTGTCGGAGCGTGGCACCAGCAGCAGGCTGACAACCAGCAACACCCCGTACAACGCGATCAGCGCGCCGATCAATTGGACGATCTGCTTGATGACGAGCTTCATCAGAAGGCCCGGTAGACGAACTCCGGCGCCTTGTGAAAGAACGAGGCGACGGTGACGATCAGCAGGATCTGGAAGGCGAGCGACAGGTTGCGCACGATCACGCCGCCGGACCGATGCGTCACGGCCTGGCTGAACGGCGTCAACAGCGCCGCAAACCTGTCCCAGGCGAAGAAGGCGGCCCCTGCCGCGACCGCCAGGCCGAGGTAGCACGATGCGAGGCCGAAGACGCCGAGATGGCCTGCCAGCCACGACAACTGGCGCATGTCCACCCAGAGGCAGGTCAGCGCCAGCGCGAAGTAGGCCAGCGTGAGGCCGCGAGACAGGTAGATGAAGGCCGTCCGGTCGGCGAGTGCCTTGTAGCCCTTCTTGCCCAGCCGCTTCGTCATGACCACCTGCCACAGCTTGTTGACGCTGGCGCCCGCGCCCATCAGCAACCCATACACGACGAACACCGATGTCGTGCCGTGCCAGACCCCCATGATCAGGAACGTCACGAAGAACGCCACCACACCGAGGTAGGGGCCTGCTTTGGGAGACGTGAAGCGGGTGGCCAGCACCTTCATCAGCGGATTGAAGACATAGGTCTTGAACCAGTCCGACAGCGTCATGTGCCAGCGCGACCAGAAGTCGAGGAAGCTGCGCGCGGTGAAAGGCCGGTTGAAGTTTTCCGGCAACTCCTGGCCCATCAACGTGCCGACGCCGATGACGATGTCCATGTAGCCGGCGAAGTTGGCATACAGGTAGACCGTGTAGAAGAGCGCCGCAGCCACGAACAGGCCGCACATCAGCGGCAGCGCGGGCGCCAGCCCGGTGTCCAGCAACCGACCCGACATGCTGCTGAACAGGTAATTGAAGATCGCCGACACCACGCCGACTTTCAGGAAGCCCTTGATCACGCGGGCGAAGGCGTGAAACACCGTCTCTTCATCGAGCACCCGTGCCCGGTCTTTTTGCAGGGCGTAGTCACCGTATCGCTGAATGGGACCGGCAATGAAGGAGAGAAAGTTGCAGGTGTAGTTGAAGAAATGGAGCGGTGCGATGGGCGCAGCGAGTTCGCCCTGCTTCGCATCGATCATCAGGTGCAGCACGCGAAACAGCACGTAGGACAGCCCGACGATCAGGTAGGGGAACGGCAGCACCAGCGAGTCGCCCAGGAAGCTGAATTTCTTCAACACGATGAAGCTCGCGATCACGCCGACCAGTCCCAACCACAGACTGGCCGCAGAGCGGCTCCGCCGCACGCCCTCGACGACGAGATAGCCAAGCAGCAGAAAGGCCGCCAGCGGGCCGACCTGACCGATGCTGTCGACATAGCTGCCGATGAACACGAGGCTGGCCAGCAGCAAGACGCCGCTGCGACCGGCCGGAGACGGCAGCGCGTGGGTGAGCAGCACCACAACCAGGATGAAAGCGATGAAGCTCGGCGAGGTGAAAGCCACGGTCGCGTCTCTCAGTCCCGCTTGAACTGCTTGAACAGCGGCGCCAGCGCATCACCGAAGACCTTGTAGCCAGCGGGCGAGATGTGCAGTTTGTCAGCCGCAAAATACTCGGCGTGCGGTGTGCCATCCGGGTCGGCCAGCAGCGCGTACAGGTCGAGGACCACCACGTGGGCGCGGCCCTGTGCTGCCGATTTGATGAGTGAGTTGAGTTCGATCAGCCGCTTCGGATCGACCGGAGCCTTCGGCTGGTTGCGCGGCGGCAGTGTGCACAGCACGATCGGCACGCCGGGTGACGAGCGCTCGGCCCGGTCCAGCACCTCGACGAGGTTGCTGCGTGTTTGCTGAACGTCTTGCAGTGCGCTCAGATCGTTGGTGCCGCTCAGCAGGACGATGGCCCGGGGGTGCAAGTCCAGCACGTCTTCCTTGAAGCGAAACAGCAACCCGCGCGTGACTTCGCCGCCGATGCCCCGGTTGGCCACGGGAAGACCCGGCAGATCCCTGGCCAGACCGCTCCAGCCGCCGATCAGCGAATCGCCCGCAAAAACCACGCTGCCCTGCTTGCGCTCGCGCTCGAGCCAGAACGCCTTGCGGTTGTCGGTCATCCAGCCAAAGACGCGGATCACGCCCTTGCCGGGCCAATCCTTGGCGTCGGTGGGGAAGGGGGTGGGGCCGGAGGCCGATATTGCTGAGGCTGGAGCGGCGAACGTGTCTGGCGCATTCGCACCGGTCTCGGCATGAACGATGACCAGGAACGAGGCCAATGACAGCGAGAGGAAAAATGGCTTCGCGAAAAAATTCATGTTGACCATTGACAGGAGTTTGCCGGACCGGTTGCAGGATGCGGGCCAATGTGCTGTGGTCGGCCCTCGCCACGAGGCCGACGACTCACCCACAGGTGACGTCTCGGAGCATGGCTACCGCGCTCGCCGAACACGAAGTCGCTGAAATGCACCCCGCCAAGCACCCAATGGCGCCTCGGGCGCCGAATGTGCCCTATCCCGGCATCGAAGTTGCGGGCTTTATGGATACCAAATGTTGCGAAGGGCTCGGCTGCACCGGCATTTGCACACAATCGTCTTGGCGCTTGCCCTGATGTGGGTGCCCGGTTTGCCGCTCGCGCTGACGTGACCGGCCACGTCAGCGTGCGGCTGAGCCTGAGCCAACGTTCAATTTTTCTTTTGATACTGACTGACTGATTACCAAAGATGAGCTCCTCGACCCCAGCGGCCGGAACAACGGAATCCTGCGGCCTGCACCGGTTGACGCTGTGGGCCGTGCCACGACGGGTGCAGCGTCGCCGATCGAGAGTGGGCCGCTGGGGGACCCGATGAAGCCGTCGCTCACCGACCCTGCCGCAGTGCTGGACACACCAGCGCGGCGCCCGAAGATACTGTTGCTGACCTACATCTCTCCGCTTCAAAGGTGGGGTTCGGCCAAACGCTCGCGTTTTCTTGTCGATGCCCTGAAGCTCCACGGCACCGTCGACGTGCTTGTTCTCAGCTTCGTGGATGTCGCAGATGCCGAGGCGTCTCTGACCGTGACCGATCTGGACGGTGTCAAGGTGATGGACCTGCAAATCGTGCAGCGCGGCTTGCTCAGTCGCCCGCGCTTCGACCTGACCTCCAGCGATGTCAGCAGCCAGGTTGCGCAGCATGTCGACCTGGCTGCATATGACCTGCTGGTCAGTCGCTACGTGCGACCCGCCATGAAGCTCGAACTGCCCTGCGGTGTGCCGTTGATCGTCGACTTCGACGATGCCGTCTACGACCCGCCCTGGTACGCGTTGCGCACTGTGAAAAGCTGGGTCGGCGTGTTGCTTCGCTTGTTCAATGATCGAATCATCGTGCGCACGCGACTCAAAGGAGCGTCGTGGCGCCACGCGCACTATCTGTTTTGTCGCGATGCCGAGCGTGAGGTGTTCGGATGGCTACCGGGCGCTGTGCTGCCCAACCTGCCGCCAGCCGCCGATCGTGAAGGACCGCCTGACTTTTCACCCCCGGAACAACCGGCTCTGATGTTCGTCGGCCTGCTGGACTACATGCCGAATCACGATGCGGTCGACTGGTTTCTCGACGCCATCTGGCCGATCGTGTTGCGTGAGGTACCGGAGGCGCATTTTTTGATCGTTGGCAGCGGCGCCGATGACCGCCTGGAGCGGTGGCGCCGGCACCCCAGCGTCGAGACGCTCGGGTTTGTCGATTCGCTGGCCGACGCCTATGCGCGGGCCACCGCCTGCGTGGTGCCGATGCGGTCCGGCGCGGGCACGAACATCAAGGCGCTGGAGCCGTATCTGTACGGCCGCATGGTCATCGCCACGCCGTTGGTGGTGGAGGGTCACCACCCGCTGTTCAGGCCCGGTGACGACGTGCTGACGGCGGCGGACCCGGCCGGGCTGGCACGCCATTGCGTGGCCATGCTGCGCACACCGCAACGAGCCAGTGAGATCGCGCGCTGTGGTTACCAGCGCATCACGACCACGCTGACAGAGGAGCGCTTTCGAAAGATCGTCGGGGAGGCGGTCGACTCGCTGCTGCGCACTCGCGGGTGAGTGACGCGCTGTTGCCATCGGCGTCGGCGGCCTCTCCATGCGCCAATCACGATGGCTTCACGCGACCGCGTTACTCGGCAGCACACGCTCCAGATTGAGGAAGGATGCCTCTCTGACTGCGGGCAGATGATCCCGCACGCACTTTGTCAACTCCGGCAAACGGTCCACAAACTCTTCCACCATGGCGGTCAGGCTGCTGGCTTGTGCAGCGGCTGCAGGCGTTAGCAGAAAGCGCTCGGGGTATTCGAAATGCGCGAACAGTCCCTGGAACTTGTCCTGGTAGGTCAACGCAGCGACCGGACGGCCCATGCCCAGCGTCGCGATCGCCAGATGCATGCGACCGGTCACGACGCCATCGGTGAAGCTGGCCATGGCCTTCAGCTGTGCTGCCGAGAACTGAGTAGTCGGGTAGTTCAGCTGCGGGCCGAGCTCGTCAGCCAGCGCCAGCGCAATCGGGGCCAGACAGACATCGTCGCCATCGTGCCCACGGTAGTCGTGAGACAGCAGCAGCACGGACACACGGCGGCGTTGCGCCACAGCGCGAAGTGCGCTCACGGCGCTGCCCACCAGAGCATTGATCTGTGCCGAACTGGCATGGCGGAAAAGCATCGGGTGCATGTTGAAACCCAAAATGACATCGCCTGCCGCTCGCCGACTCGTCGACCAACGCTCTACCGCCTGCACGGTGTCGCCGCTGAAGTCTGCTTCCAGCATGAAGGCAGAGTCCGCAACGAGGCGGCATGGCGCATTGCAGAATGCGCGGAAGCGATCGAATGAAACACGATCCCGTACGTTGATCGCCATGCGCTTGCTCAGGCCCTCGAACACCGGTTTGACCAGACTGTTCGGTCGATTGTTGAAGCTGAAGCCCAGGATCGAAACGCGAACACCGTGCCGAGCAGCGGCATCAGCCATCAGCAGCATTCGGCTTGTCGTGACCGGGTTGTAGTAGCCATCCAGTACGTCGGCGCCCAGCACCACCATCGCATCGGGATGGAATGCCTCGATCTGGCTTGCTACTTCACCGAGGCTGCAGTCCCACGCGGGAACTGACACGAATCCGAGTTGACCCGCTGCCGCATGAGCGACTGGCGTTGCCGTGATCACGCCGACCTGCAGGTCGGAGCTGTATTGCCGAAGACGGCCGACCACCGCTTGCATCATGGCTTCGTCACCTTTGGCACCGACCAGCGTCCAGGGATCGCTGGGCAATATCAACAGGCGCCGCAGCGCCATGGATTCGCTCGGCTCGGGCATGCCGCGCACGTGATGAGCGAGTTGCCTTATCAGTGCGGAAATGTCACGCCATGCGAAAAAGCGCCGGCGGAGTTGTTTCAGGTATTCGAGGGGCATGGCGTGTTGAGAGTTCAGCGCTGGTTTGGCTAAAGATTCAAGCGACAGCAGTGGACTGCCGTCCTGGTCGAAGGAACCGAAGGCCCGTCTGCAGTGCCGCAGGTGCGAAAAATTGCAGGCAGAGGAGGTACACGCTGACAGCAGCAGCGCATGCAACCAGCAAGACCAGTGGAGCGGGGACCGACCTCGCTTCGAGCAGCGAAGCGACGCCGAGCGCCATGACGGCCATGACTGCGCTGGACAGCACAAATGGCCACAGAGTCCGAAACAGCTCCGTCAACGACACACCGATCAATCGCCGCACGAGCCAGAAACTCAGGGGGGTGGTTGCCAACTGGCTGGCCACGTAGGCGTGGAGAAGGACTTGCAGGCCGGCGTCCCTGGCAAGGAACAGCGCACCGAAAGTCAACATCACCTTGACGATCATGAACTGCAGCCCCACGCCAGGCCGGCCGATGGCGTTGTAGACCGTGCCGTTATAGACCTGCAAGACTTGAACGGCACCCAGCAAGGCCACCCATCGAGTGACCTCTGCACTGGCGACCCAGCGTGCACCGAACAGCGTGACCGTCAGCGACGGGGCCACCGCCGCAATCAGAATGAACACCGGCATCACGATCGCCGCAGTGGCTGCGATGCTCTGAAAATAGGAACGGATCAAGCCTGGCCTGTCCGCTGCCATGCGACAGAAACCGTTGTGCGCCACTTCGAGAATGGTCGAACTGAAGACCTGCATGAGCGCCTGATAGACACGCACGCCGACCGTGTACAGCCCAAGCGATGCAGGCCCCAAGGTGGAGGCCAGGAACAGTTCGATGTATCGCGTATTGGCGAAGTCGAGCAGGGAAGTCGAGACCCGCTTCGCGCCGTAACCCATCATGGGACGCGTGGCGGAGAAATCGGTCTTCATCGTGAGGTGCCAGCTCGGCCTGATCCACAACAAGGCAGTGATCACGGCGGCAGTGGTGAGGCTCTGGGCCACCAGACTCCAGACGCCGAGGCCGGCAAACAACATCGCCAGGGCTACCGCGCTCGAGACCATCGTGGATGCCAGCACCGTCTTTGCGAGCCATCGGTACTCGAAGCGCCTCCTGCGCATGGCCAACTGACCGAACGAAGCCGCGGTCAGTGGCATTGACAACGAAGCGACGCGCAGGATCGAGACCAGTTCGGGCAGCTTCATGAACCCTGCGATCAGCGGCGCAACGAACCACAGAAAACCGACGATCAGCAGCGACGCACCCATGTTGAGCCAGAACACCGAGTTGATCTGTTCCTGCGTGATCTCTTCGCGCTGGACCAGCGCCTCACCGAGGCCCTGTTCGGCCAGCAGGTTGAGAAATGCGATCACCACGGTCGCTGCCGCAAAAAGACCAAGCTGTTCCGGAGACAACCAGCGTGCGACCACCATGAACAGCAGGAGCGAACTCAGCCGCACCCCCCAGTTCTGGACGGCGGACCACAAGACGCCCGATCTGACCTTGGCGCGCAAGTCGTTGGTCAATGGATCCCCTTGCGATTGGGTGAGGGCCGATTCATGCGCCGTGGATCGTCATCATGGAACCGACGTCGCGCCTTGGCGACCTCGGTACCAGGGCATCCGGCGATGCATAGCCGACAGCCAGGTACATGATCACCTTCTCATGCTCAGGCAATTCACCCCTCGCATGCGCCTCGGCATCGACGTCCGGTGCGACGCACCAGTTCAGGCAGCAACTGGCCAATCCGCGGGCCTGCAGAGCGAGGATCAAACTCATCGCGAACAAGCCGGCGTCCACATAGGGCTCATGCCTCTCGGATGCGTCAAAGAAGGAACGACTGTCGGCACAGATAACGAGCAGCGTTGACAGCAGGTGACCAAAGCCGGAATTGCCATTCTGCAAGGCCAGCATCTGTTTGATCTGCGCAGCATCGCGGTAGACATGCACTCTCCACGGTTGCCGATTGCATGCACTCGGGCTGAGCTGTGCAGTTGCAATGGCCTCGTGCAACAAGGGCAGCGGTACCACGATGGAGGCATACGAACGCACGCTCCGGCGGTCCCGGCACAGTCGGTCGAATACATCGGCTGCGCCCTCGGTTCTGCGATGGGCTTGTGGTGTGGAAAACTGCGGCGCCTCGGTCGTGAGGCTCAAGCAACTGCTCAACAGGCGGTGAATCAGCGGCGCATCTTCCGCGTTCGCAGGTGTTTCATCCAAGCGCGTCCGATAGGCCCTCAATGTTTCGACCGCACCGATGAAAACCGGGTCTTGCATCGAGAACCCACGCTCTTGCCAACGCTTCACCAGAAGGCATGTCGCAATGACCGGGTCGCGACCAAAGAAGCGCTTTTTGCCCGGGATGCACAGCCCTTTTTCGAGTTTGTGAAACTGAAAAAGCAACTCGGAACTGAGCTTCGCGTAAGACGAATCGCGCTCGGACCAGAACATGAACCGCTTGGCGTGAACGACGTCGCTCGCAAAGTACTTGAGCTTTGCCCAACGCTTGACGTTGGTTTTCCAGTCAGTCAACCGGTGCTGGACGCTTGGAAACGGCTTGACGGCCCAGTCGACTGATCCGAGAAGCATCGATTTCAGCATCGGCTCACCCCGCCTTGAGTGAAATGCCCTTGGGTTTCGCCAACGCGGCGCCCCAGCGGATGAAAGGTTTTTCTATGAACCGGTACAGCCAGTAACTCAGCGGTATGAGAAGGACGATGGCAATGGACGTGCTGACCATGGCAAGGTGCTGAGTCCATGCGCCGCCGAGCTTCGCAGCAATCCCGCCGACCAGCGAAAAAAGAGCGATGTGAATGAGGTACGTCGAATAGGAAAACTCTCCCAGCCAACGCGCTGCCGAGTTTGATGTGACGAATTCCAAGAGCCTGGAGAACCCGGAGGGGGCCTGGATGTCTCCCTTCGCTTGCGATGTGCGCAGCTGAAGGCAAGCAGCGGCAAGGAAGACGCCCCATACAGCCACCTCTGTACTCACTGAATGGGGAGCCAACCCAGCCATCAGCAGGACGACGGGAAGTAACCAGAAACCGATGTTCGACAGCACCGGAAGGAATACCCGCGACAGGATGCCGAGCATGAAGAAATGTATGGAAAGTGGAAGCACTGCCGGGTACTGCCATTGCAAAGGAAGCACTTTCTTGAATAACACCCACGCCGCGCTCAGAAGTAAAAGCGTGAGAAGCCTTGAAATACCTGGCCTTGCGAGGCCAGCGACCACAAACGGGGCGACGAGGTAGAACTGCCATTCCAGCGACAGACTCCACGCCGGGGCGAGAAATGCCGTCGAGCTGAATGGCAACCAAGTATCGGGCACCAAGCCGTGCAGCAGGCTGACGTGCAGCAGAAAGTACTTGCTGAACTCTGCTTCCGTGGCGATAGCGCGCGCCGCTCGCATCTCGTGCTGGAAGACCCAGTCGCCTGCATACACAGTGCCATACATCTGCGCCAGCAACAGGGCGCAAACCAGCGCGAACCAGTAGATGGGGAAGATGCGAAATGCCCGTCGCACCAGATATCTGCCATAAGGCTCGCGCCTTTCCAGGAGCAGATGTGAAATGACGAAGCCACTCAGGCTCACGAACACGTTCACGGCATGGTCACCGCTGGAAAGAAAGGCCGGTGCAATGTTCTGAAGGCCGCACAAGTGCAGACCATGACCGATCACGACCCACCAAGCCATGTAGCCGCGCAGACCGTCGAATGCATGAAAGCCCTTGATGCCCGTGCGTTCACCCGTGCCCGACCAGAGCGTGCGAGCGATTGCCTGCAGCAGACAGACCACCTTCGGCATCACGTTCCTCCCACGTTGAAGGGATCGAAGGCGTGCCGTGCCCGCGAAGGTTCGGCTGCGTCACGTACGGCGCATCGAGCCGACTTCCTGACCAGGGCGTTCACCAGCGTGCTGACCTGCGCAGCGTTCCACTGTTCTGCTGCTGAACGTGCGCTTGCGGAGAGCCGGCGACACGCATCTGCGTCGTCGATCAGTTCGAGGATTCGATCGGCAAACGCTTCAGGGTCGTCATCGTCGACAACGAAGAGCGCATGGCCGTCGAGTTCCTCGACGCCTCGCGCCCCCGACCGAGTGGTCACGATGGGCATGGCCGCTGCCATCGCATCAAGCAGTTTGATGTTGACTCCGGTACCCACCAGCACAGGATTCACGGCGATCATGGCCGCACCGAATGCATCCTGCAGATTCGGCACGAAACCGAGCTTTACGACCCCGTCTTGAATCTCGAATCCAGCCGACACTGCGCCGGCGAGCAACAGCTCAAACCCCGGTTTCGTTCGACGCACGATCGGCAGCACTCGATCGATGAAGTAGCGAGCACCGGCCACATTGATGGGGTTGCCAGATCCGAGAAAAACGGCTGCTTCGCGTCTTGAAGGGGGGGCTGCGTCAGCGATGTCGATCAGATGGCCGACTTGCAGCACCCGGGTTTCGCTTCCTGCAACACGCGCTTTGAAATCGCGGGCCTCGCTCGCTTGGATGGCGAGCACGATGTCTGCTCGGCGGAACCCGGAGTCTTCATCTGCCACGCTGGTGGAGAACCATTGAGGTCTCATCCCGGCCTTCAGATAGAGCCGGTGCCGCAAGCCGAAACAATCGTGCGTATCGAGCACCCGCAGGCAATCCGGTGGGAAAGCTTCGAGCGCTTTCGACGCGAAGACATATTCGACGAACACCGCGTCGTAGTGATGCAGCGAATGCAGGGCAGCCAATTCGGTGTTGGCTCGCTCGTCGTACCAATCGTCGAGACCCCAGACGAAGGCCTGCTCGATGTTCATGAGGCGGCCCAGCTTTCGTGCTGCACGAGAAAGAATTCCACCCATCGGCGGCTGCAGGCGTGAATGCAAGACATGCAGCCGGTCAGGGCCGAAGCGCGCCTGCATGGCCGGCAGATCGCAGGACTCCATGGGGAAGTAGGCGAAGTGAACTTCGTGTCCCGCTGCGATCAGGCTTTGCGTCAAGGTCATGATGCGCACCCGGTTGCCAGCGTCCGGCGGATCGGTGGGTACCGCAGAGACGAAGAGAACGCGCAGGCTTTCGGCCTTCATCGGATCACCCCGAGCTTCAACAGCGTGGAACGCAACGTCTGCGGCCGTTCGGCCGGCACGAACCGCCAGAGGATCAGGCGGTTCCCGGCCTTGCGAGGCAGCAGCACGACCAGCGCAGCCCACAAGCCGATGATCAGCCGCGCCTTCGGTGACAGGCCCTGTGGCGTTGGCAGTGCGCGCAGCACATCGCGGAACACCGCCGAAGCGCTGTCGCCCTCGATCGGGTGGGTCGATTGCGAGAGTCGCAGCGAGGCCAGACGGTAGGGCAGGTAGTGCAGGCTGAGGTCGAGGGCGCTGTCGGGGATATCGATCCCCACGCGGCGTGCGATGCGCTGGACATAGACGCTTCGCTGCCGCGCGCGCACGACATGCAGGTGGAATTGCTTGGCGTCGAGCCGGGAGGCCGCGCCGTCGTTGCGCCCGTGCACGCGGTACTTGCCCAGCGGCGCGTCGATCGTGGCCACGTCACCAAGGAACGGCGCGGCGGCGACGCAGCACGAGTCGCCGGGCCGACCACAGGCCTCATCCAGCGGAAGGATCTGGTCGAGGTAGGTGCGGGAGTAGGCGTTGCCCGATCCGGGCGGCGTAGGGTAGGTGGTGGTCGCAGCAGCCCAGCGACGAAGCTCGTCCGGTGGGGGCACGCCATGGAACTGCGGGAACGTGCTGCCGAGCGGCCGTGCAGCGCCGTCGACCACCTGCAATCGGAACTGAACCTTGCTCAGGCCTTGCCGCCAGATCGCGGCGATTTCTCGCATCACCGAGCGGTCGAGAAGATCGTCGGAGTCGAGGAAGATGACGACGTCGCCACGGGCCAGCCGGTAGCCGGCGTTGTAGGCCATGTACTGCCCGGCGTTGGCTTGCAGCACCGTCTCGATGCGGCCGGCATACCGGGCGATGACCTCGCGCGAGGCGTCGGTCGAACCGTCGTCGACCACGATGACCTGCACCGCAGGCCAATCGATCGCCAAGGCGCTGTCGATGGCCTGCCCGACGAACTCGGCGTAGTTGTAGTTCGGGATGATGACCGTGAGCCGCAGTTCGCTCCCGCTCGCGGGCTGCGTTGGCTTGTTGTCGTGGAGCGAAGTCATGCGGCGTCCGCCGAAGCCAGCGCCAGACCCTGCTGCGCCGGACCCGGCCACATCCCGAGCACCACGTAGAGCACATAGACGGTCTCCGGGGTCAGCAGATAACCGCCCATGACGAGCCAGTTCGCGAACAGGACCGAACGGAACTGGAATGGCGCCGGAAACCGGCCGAGCCGATAGGCCACGAAGCCGACGCAAACGACGAAGCCGACGATCCCGTACTCGAACAACAGCTTGGCCCAGGTCGGGTCGTGGGAGTCGAACGCGGCGACGCTCTGCTGGATCGTGCCCGGCCCATGGCCCAGCCAGACAGCCCAGGGGGTGGTCTCGAAGCTGGCATCCACGAGAAACATCGGTGCCACATAGCGGGCGTAGGCGCTGCTGCCGCGTGCGCTGAATTCGCCGAATCGGGAGAAGGTGAAGGCCAGGTTGAGCGGGTCTCCGGCGAGGGCATTGCTGCCGAGGATCAACACCAGCCCGGCGCCCACCCAGGCCAGCAGCCGGGGCCGGAATGGAAACAGCAGGCCGAACGCGAGCGTCAGCAGGCCGGTGCCCGAATAGGAGAGCAGCAGGGCCAGCCCGAAGCACAGCATGCGCTTGACACGCTTGAACAAGGCCAGTTCGATCAGCAGGCCGAAGGCCATCCAGAAGGAGAAATTGGAAGGCTCGCGACAGAACAGGCCGTTGGCCTTGAAGATCGACCCGACCGGGATCGCACTGTTGTAGATGCCTTGCGCGCGGATCGGGTCCGGGATCAGCTTCGAGATATCGAACAACCAGGGCGTGCGAATGACGAACTGCGCATAGAACTGCACGATGCCGGCGATCGCCACGATCAGCAGCACATTGCCTGCGGTGCGCATCATCCACAGCCAGTGTCCCTGGGTGTCGGGCTGTCGCACCTGGTTGAACACGAAGGGCAGGTAGATGGCGAGCATCAGCCACAGCGACAAGACCGATGTTCGGTTGCCGCCGTCGATCGTGGCGTTGAGCAGGAAGCTCAGGACGCCCACCGTGGTGAGGCCAGCGAACAGGGCGAGCGACAGGGCGTCGAGCGCCAGCCTGCCGTTGAGCAGCAGGACCGCCAGCAGCACGTAGGCGAGCGGCATGGTCAGCCCGAGTGGAAACGATCCGATGGCGATGCCGAAGCGGTCTGTCATGACCATGCCTGCGAACAGGGCCGTCATCGCCCAGCGCAGGGCGGTCGGGGGGCGTGCCTCGCTCGTCGGAACGGTCGCAGCGGCCTGCGCGCGGGATGCTTGCGCGTCCCGCGAGGGCTGCCATCGAAACAGGGGGAGGTGGAGGCCTTCAGCCATGGCAGCGCCTCACTTCTGCCAGACCCGGATGAAGTCGATCTCGAGACGGGCCGGGAAATCGTCGATGCGCAACGGCGGCCCGGGCCATTCACCGCCGACGGCCAGGTTGACCAGCACGTGTGCCGCTCCGGCGTCGGCGCCGCCCTTGTGCTTCCAGTCGAAAGGGCGATCGACGACGAGCTTCTCGTCGACGAAGTGGCGCACGCGACCGGGCTCCCACAGGACGGCAAAGGTGTGGAAACCGTCGGCGTAGTCGAACCCCGGGCGATAGGCGCCGAACTTGTCGAGCAGCGAGGCCTGCGCCGGCTGGCCCTTGCCATCGCCGCTGTGCAGGAAATGAAAGCTGTTCTTCGTGGTGTCGCGGCCGTTGTCGACGATCTCGACGATGTCGATCTCGGGCGGCCAGACCTGGTCCTGCGGGTTCAGCCACAAGGCGGGCCACAGGCCGCGGCCGGTCGGCACCTTCATGCGGCCTTCGACGTAGCCGTATTGGCCGCTCCATCGGGAGCGCAGCAGGCCGCTTTCGATCTGCCCGGGCTGAAGATCCTTCGGGACCCGGGCGACCAGCGCGAAACGCCCGCCCCTGAACTCGTGGTTGTCGTTGTCGCGGTAGCGCTGCCATTCGCCCTTGAGCGTGTCGAGCGTGCCGTTCTCGTAGATGAAGCGGGTGTGGAAGTTGTCGCGCAACTCGTCGGCGTTGCGAACCGTGCGGCCGAAGGTCCAGTCCTTGACGAGGCGGTAGCCCTGATCGGCGATCGGGGTCGGCACCGCGGGATCGATGGCGACGGCGAGCGAGCTGGCCGCGAACCCGGCCAGCATCAAGGCCATGCAGGCATGCAGCCAATGCGGCAGACGCTCTGTCATGACCGGGCCTCGACGAGCGCGGCGCTACTTCGCGCCGGCAGCAGGGCTTCATACACATCGCGGGTGGCGTTGCCGATCGTGGCCCATTGGTCGCCCGCAGGAATGCCGTGCCCTGTGAGCCGCTGGCGCACGGCGTGCTCCATCGCTGCCGCCAGTGCGGCCGCGTCTCCCGGCGGTACGAGCACGCCTTGTCGGCCTTCGGCGAGGTCGGCCGCAAAGATCCCGACGCGGCTCGCGATCATCCAGCGGCCCAGCGCTTGGGTCAGGAACCAGACGCCGCTTGCATCGATCTGGCGGTACGGAAACACGAAGCTGTCGGCCTCGACGAAGAGTGCTGCCATGGCCTCTTCGCTTTGGCGCTGCGGCCGCAACTCGATCGTGTCTGCGAGGCCGAGCGCCGCGATGCGCGCTTCGAGCGGCGCGAGGTCCATGCGCGGACGGCCCGCGATGACGACACGCGTCTGGCGGCGGACCTCGTCTGGCGGCGGACCTCGTCGGGCAATCGGTGGACGGCCTCGACCAGCACGTCGACTCCCTTGTAGGGCTTGATCTCGCCGAACAGAACAAAGCTGTAGCGCCCGTCGGGTCGCTCGGTGCGTGGCGGCAGCGGCACCTGAAGCTGCAATGCACCGTGGGGAATGGTGGCGATCTTTTCGGGCGGTATGCCGCGCGCGATCAAGGTCTGGCGGCCGCTGTCGGTGTGAACGATCACGCGGTGCGCCAGCCGCATCGGCAGGTCGAAACCGAGGTTCTGGAGCAACGAGAGACGCTCGCCATTGAATGGCACGGTGTCGTGCACGGTGAGCACGAGCGGGCACCAGCGACGGATCAACGCCATCGCCAGTGCATCGAGCGGCGGCACCACGGTCCATTGGAAGTGCACGACGTCGGGCCGGTCCGCTCTGATCTTTCGAAGCAGCGTGATCAATCCGGCGAGGTGCGCCGCACCCTTGGCCAACGGTTTGAGCTTTGCAGGCAGCCACGTGGCCTCGTCGACACGCTTGTAGAAGAACGGGTCGGTCCGCTCGACGGGCAGTTCCTGTCGATCTCCCGCGCGCGTCGGCCGGGTGACCCAGATCGGGCTGACGCCCGCTGCGATCAGGCCTTCGGTCAGCGCGGCATCGTAGGGCGCGGTGAACAGCGACGGATCCACCAGAAGCACGCTGAGCGCACGTCGATCGGTCATGGCGTCACCCGCTCACCGGGGCTCATGGAGCGCGCGGAAGCGGGTTCGGGCTGCCAGGCCGATTCCCGCACGAAGACCAGCCCCGAAAAGAACCCGGCAGCCCAGCACACGTGCATGGTGCCTGCCGCGAATCCACTGAGAAGGCCACACACGGACCGCTGCCGCCATGCGATTGAAACGGATGTGAATGCCAGCGCCGCCACATAGGCGAGCGGCCAGGCCAGCGCCAGCGGATACATCGGCGCCAACGCAACCGCCAATGCCGAGATCACCAGGTTGGCCGGCAGCGCCAGTTGACGTGCGCGCATCGAACCCGGATGGCGCCTCACCGTGCGCGAGCGCCCTTTGCCGTACGAAAAATACTGCCTCGCCAGGCCTCGAACCGTGTCACGTGGGTGGTATCCCAGCCGAATCTCGGAATCCAGGTACACCCTGCTGCCGAACTTGCGCTGCCGGCAGTCCAGTTCGGCGTCTTCGTTGTGGGTGTAGCTCTCGTCGTAACCGCCTGCGCGCAGGAACGACGACATGCGAAACGCGGCATGGTGCCCGTGGTCGACGAAGCCGCTGCGCCGTCCACCGCGATGCGCCGAACCGCCGGTGCCGGCCCAGGTGTTCGAGACCCAGGCGACAGCCCGTTGAAAACAGGTCGTCCCGGAGGAATCCATGGGGACGACCACGGCATCGGCCTGCGTGCGGTCGAGCGTCTCCAGCAACTGGCGCACGAAGCCGACCGGATAGTGCGCATGCGCATCGCAGCGAACGAGCACATCCGCATCCCGGCCGAACACCTGCGCGGCGAGGTTGACGGCCGCACTCTGGATGCGCCGCGGGTTGGCCAGCAGGTGCAGGACCGGATCGGCCTCGCTCATTCGACGGGTCAGTTCCACGGTGCCATCGGTGCTGCCGCCGTCGGCGACCACCAAGGTGACCCGTGCATGGGTGGGGAGGTCCTGGCAAAGAGAGCGCACCACATCGGGCAAGTTGCGAACTTCGTTGAGCGTGGGGATGACCACCAGAACGGTGCGTACCGACTCAGTGGTCATTGATGACCACTCCTGCAAACTTCGCCGGCCCGCGGGTGACTTCGCCGACCAGGCCGTGCAGTGCCTTCATGCGCGTCGTGCCGCGTCGTCCGACGATCATCGCGACGCCGCACTTGGCTGCCAGCACACGGCAATCGGCGCCGTGCGTGCTCGACGGCGTGTCGACGACGATGTGATCGAACTTGCCGAGGAGCTCATGGATGAGCAGGCCGAACGCGGGCCGCTGCAGCAACTCGAGCGGGTTCGGCGGCAGCGTACCGACCGGCAACACGAACAGGCTGGGAAGGTCCTGCAACATGTGGATGGCGTTCGATTCGGCTCGGCCGGACAGGATGCTGCTCAAGCCGTAATCGTTGGGCAGCCCGAACAGGACATGCTGCCGGGGTGTGCGCATGTCAGCGTCGATGAGCAGCGTTCGCGCGCCCAGCTGGCTGAAGACCACCGCCAGATTGGCCGCGAAAAAACTCCTGCCGTCACCGACGTTCGGGCTCAGCACCGCCAGTGCGTGCCTCGGCTGATCGGGCGCCATGGCGCCCAGCATCAACTGGCTGCGAATGTTCCGGAACGATTCGGTCTGACTGTGAAAAGGATCGACTGCAGCGATCAGTTCAGAGTTGAAGGTGGCGCCGTCACCGGGCGCGTAGGGGTAATGGAACTGTTGCGACAGCGCCCACAGAACGTCGTCGCGAGTGGCGAGCTTGAGCGCCACCGCAGCCTCGCCGAAGCGGATGCCATGCGCGCGCTGGTGACTGAGGATCTGCTCGACCTGTGCTTCGCTGAGGTCGCGAACCTGGCGGATGAAGTCACCGATGGACCGATCAAGCACGCGATCGTCCTTGTCGTCCACCGGCTCGTTCGATGGCGCGGAAGTGAGGGATGGGAGCCCGTTCGGGCGAATGCCGCGCATGGATGCTCAGTTACCGATCAGGGAGGGCCGGCCCAGCACGCGTTCGGCCACGGCGCGCAGCGAGCGTGCTTCACGCGGGAGCTTGCCGCTGCGCCGATCCGGCACGACACCGAGCAGCGGCAGTTTCATCGTGTCGGTGACATCGGCCTCGCTGCGAAGGCGCCAGTCGCGGACTTCGCGCAGCGCAGCCGTGGCGATCGACAGGACGAGGCCGAGCAGGAGCCCGACGGTCAGATTGAGCATCACGCGCGGCGACGACGGGAAGGGCGGCTCGGTCGCGACCTTGACCACCGACACATTGGTTTGCGTGGCCTGGCTTTCCAGGGTGCTCTGGCTGAGCTTGCCGAAGCCGGCGTCGTACACCTTCTGGGCGTTTTCGACGTCCCGCTGCAGAACGGCGGCCTCGTCGCGAAGGCCTCTCATCTGCAGCACCTTGTTTCTCTGGGCGTCCAGTGCGTTGCGCAGGTTTTCGAGTCGCGCTTGATTGACCGAGTTGTTGGCCGTCAGGCTGCCGGTGATGCGACTCTTCTCGAGCGCCAGTCGATCCCGCATCTGCTTGATGCTCGCGCGCAGTTCTTGAACCTGCGGGTGCTGCGGACCGAAGCGTTCGCTGATTTCGTTCAGCCGCGCCTCCTGACGCGAGAGGTCGGAGGTGAGGGACACGACCATCGGGTTGCTCACGATCTCCGACATCTGATCGGCCATCCGGCTCGCCTGGTTCTGCCTGCTGCGAGAGTCGTTGGCGACGGCCTGGAGTTCCACGAGTTGAGTCGACAGCTCGGAGAGGCGCGCGTTTTCGATGTCGAGTCTCTCGTCGGTGGCGACGATGCCCTTCTTCTGCTGGAACTTGGACAGTCGTGTTTGGGCGACCTCCAGCGATTCACGCAGCTCTTTGGTGCTCTCGTCGAACAAGGCATTGAACTGCTTGGCGGGCTCGGTGCGCAACTCGAGGGTCGTCTCGATGTAGGACTTGACGATGGCATTGGCAATGCGTGCAGCCAGATGCGGGTCGCGGGACGTGTACGACACCAGGATGACGTTTGAATCCTTCCCCGGTCTCGCGTCCAGCTTCTTGCCCAACCCGTCAGCGAGCCAGGCGTTGAAGTTGCCTCTCCCCTCGGTCTGCTGCTGCCATGCGGCGCGAAAATGGGCGTCTTCGTCGATGTGCAGCGCACGAATGGCACGCAGCATCACGCGCTCGCTTTGCAGGATATCGACCTGGGTCGCCATGTAGCCGGACACGTTCATCCCGGGAAGCACGATGCCGGCGATCGGGTCGGGTGACTTGACGTCGAGAACGACAGCAGCCGTGGCGGTGTACGTCTTGCTCTGGGTCAGCGTGAAGGCCACGACGAGTCCGACGACCAGCACGAACACGATGAACGCTGAACGCCATCGGGCTCGGAGAATCAAGGTCAATTGAGAGAGGCTCATGCGATAACAGTCCGTTCTTGACTTGCCGACACTGAGCAGTGACACACCGGTTAAGCAATATTCATGTCCGAGTCCGGCGGGAACGGTCAGTCTAGAGCACGCTCAGTGCGTGTCCAGCTTCGCAAGTTTGTCCTTACTATTGTTTACATCCCGTCGCAGCAGCGTCTGGGTTGTGTGGTGACCGGGCTCGCTGTGACAGATGGCGCGGCCCCTGCTCCTGTCTCCCGTTCCGCGCGATCGAGCGGGGCGGACTGTTCGGCGCCAGCGCCAAATCATGCGGGCATTTCAATTCCATGAACAAAGCCTTCACCAGAGAATCCGATGACGCCGAGGACGAGGACGATTCCGGTGCGCCTGCGATGCCGGTTGGCGTCAAGAACTACGTCACACCCGCAGGGTATGCCCGGCTGCGCGCCGAGTTGCTGAACCTGCTTGATGTCGAGCGTCCCAAGGTGGTCGATATCGTGTCCTGGGCCGCGAAGAACGGTGATCGATCGGAGAACGGCGATTACCTTTACGGCAAGAAGCGCCTGCGCGAGATCGACCGCCGCATCCGTTTCCTGACCAAGCGGCTGGACATTGCCGAGGTGGTCGATCCATCCGTGCATCACGGTGCCGATCAGGTGTTTTTCGGGTCCACCGTGCGCTACGTGAATTCGCGCGACGAAGAGCGCACCGTGACGATCAAGGGCGTCGACGAAGCCGACAGCGCAGCCGGCGAAATCAGCTGGATTGCCCCGATGGCGCGTGCGCTGCTGGGGGCCCGTGTGGGCGACGAGGTGAAGGTGCAGACCCCTGCCGGGGTAGACCTCGTCGAGGTTCTGGCGGTCAGCTACCCGATCGCTGGTGCCGGCTCCGCCTGACTCGCGAGCGCAGTCAGGGTTTGATGCGGTTGATCCGCAAGACGGCTGGCGAGCGTTTCAGCGTTCGAATCACGTCGGCGAGATGCAATCGGTCGCGTACAGCCAACAGCAGCTTCAACTCGGCGAGTTCAGCTGCGGCCTGTTCACCCATGTCGATGTGCGTGATGTCGGCCTCGGCTGCAGCGACCGAGGTGGCCACCTCGGCCAGGATGCCCTTGCCGTTTCTCAGCAGCAGCGAGACGCCGGTCTCGAACGAGCGCGTCGGTTGTTCGGCCCAGTCGACCTTCAGCCAGCCTTCGCTGTCACGCCCAAGCAAACGTTTTCCGACAGAGCACTCTGCGGTGTGGATCTGCAGGCCCTCTCCGCGGCCCAGATAACCCAGGATCGAGTCGCCCGGAATCGGTCGGCAGCAGGTGGCCAGCTGGACCGATGCGCCTTCGCTGCCGTCGATCAGTACCATGCCCTGGGAAGGGGCCTCGTCTGCACCGTAGCGACCCAGCGTGAGCGTCACCGCATCAGGGCGTACGCCGCGTTCGGTCAGCAGCCGCGAAAGGCGCTTGGCCACGATCGAGGCGATCTTGCGACCCACCCCAATGTCGGTCAACAGTTCATCGCGGGTGCGGTTTCCGCTCCATCGCAGCATCGACGCCCAGAGCGGCGAGATGGTGCCGGCGGCATCGTCTGGCGGCATCTCCATGCCCTCGGCGCGAAGGGCTTGCGCCAGCATCTTCGAGCCGAGGTCTTGCGATTCCTCCTGCTCCATGGTTTTCAGGTGGTGCCTGATCTTTGATCTTGCACGGCCGGTGCGAACGAAGTTCAGCCAACCCGGATTCGGCCGGGCACCGGGCGCGATGACGATGTCGACGACGTCACCACTTCGCAGTTCGGTGCGCAGCGCCACCGGTTCGCCATTGATCTTCGCTGCCACGCAGTGATCGCCGACATCGGAGTGGATGGCATACGCAAAATCGACCGGTGTGGCGCCGCGCGGCAGCGCCAGGATCTTCGACTTCGGCGTGAACACGTAGACCGCGTCGGGGAACAGATCGATCTTCACGTGCTCGAGGAACTCGGTGGCGTCGCGCGTCTCATCCTGGATGTCGATCAGCGACTGCAACCACATCGCGCCAAGTCGCTGTGCTTCCTGGGCGTTGGTCTGCCCGCTGTGCTTGGTCTTGTACATCCAATGCGCCGCGATACCTTTTTCGGCTACGGCGTGCATTGGTTCTGTCCGAATCTGGAACTCGACCGCCGTTCCCAGCGGGCTCACCAGCGTGGTGTGCAGCGACTGGTAGCCATTGGCCTTCGGGATGGCGATGTAGTCCTTGAATCGCCCTGGCAATGGCTTGTACAACTGGTGCAGAACGCCGAGTGCGAGGTAGCACTCGGGCAGCGTGGACACCACGATGCGGAAGCCGAAGATGTCGCTGACCTGGGCAAAGCTCAGGTGCTTTTCAAGCATCTTTCGGTAGATCGAAAACAGGGTTTTCTCGCGGCCGAAAACCTGGACCTTCAACTTTGCCTGGGCGAATGATTTCTCGACATCCCGTTGGATGCGCTCGACAACATCGCGGCGGTTGCCACGCGCCTTCAGCAACGCTTTGGACAGTGTCGTGTGTCGCCAAGGACTCAGATGCTGGAATGAGAGTTCCTGAAGTTGTCGATACGTCTGGTTCAGGCCGAGCCTGTGCGCGATCGGCGCGTAAATGTCCAGCGTTTCGCGTGCGATGCGCGCGCGCTTGTCCGCAGCCATCGCCTCCATCGTGCGCATGTTGTGCAGACGGTCTGCCAGCTTGATCAGGATCACGCGCACATCGCGAGCCATGGCCAGGAGCATCTTGCGGAAGGACTCGGCCTGCGATTCCTCTCGGGTGGAGAACTGCAGCTTGTCGAGCTTGGTCAGCCCGTCGACCAGTTCGGCCGTCGGCGCGCCGAAGCGCTCGATCAATTCGGCCTTGGTGATGCCGCAGTCTTCCATCGCGTCGTGCATCAACGCGGCCATGATCGCCTGGGCGTCGAGCTTCCATTCGGCGCACAGCCCGGCCACGGCGATCGGATGTGTGATGTAGGGCTCGCCGCTGACGCGGAATTGGCCGAGGTGCGCTTCGTCTGCGAAGCGATAGGCATCCCGCACCCGACGAATGTCTGCCGGGTCGAGGTAATCGAGCTTGTTGGTCAGCGCATCGAACGACGCGGCGGCGGCATCGGTCGGAACGGCGTCGGCCGGCGGTCGACGCCAGGAGGCCTTGAAAGTCAGAGCCTCTTTGACGGTTTCGATGGTCGGGATGCCCATTTTGCGAATTTATCGCTTATTGATCGCATCTGACGCTCAACTGCCATGAAGCGTGAGGCGGTACAACGAAAAACGGCCCCACAGGGCCGTTGACGCAGCGGGCAGGGCAGCGGTCGTTCAGACCGGGACCTTGCGCAGCATCTCGATGCCGACCTCGCCCGCAGCGATCTCGCGCAGCGCGGTCACGCCTGGCTTGTTCTTGGTTTCGATCTTGGGTGCGTGCCCCTGGCTCAGCATGCGGGCGCGATAGGTAGCGGCGAGCACCAGTTGAAAACGGTTGGGAATATGAACGAGGCAATCTTCAACGGTAATGCGGGCCATGCAGTGCTCCAGATAGGTGACGGTGTCGCGGCCCCGGCGAGACCTCAATCAAGTAGGTTCAGCGCACGGAAGACGGCCGGTTTGTTCTTCGCCAGTACCGCGTAACGCAGTCGCTGCGAATGAACGATGGTTTTCAGGTCGAAAACCGCCGTCTCGAACAGGGCGTTGATGATAACAAAGTCGAAATGTCGGGCCTGGGCAACCTCAATCCGTGCGTTCACGAGACGCTGCGCGATCACATCCGGGTGATCCTCGCCACGGCGGTTCAGGCGTTGAGCAAGTTCCTCGTAGCTCGGTGGCAGGATGAACACGAGTACCGCGCTTGGGAAAAGCCGTTTGATCTGAAGGGCACCTTGCCAGTCGATCTCCAGAACCACATCGTGGCCCTGCGAAATGCGGCTTTCGATTGCCGCCCGGGAAGTGCCGTAGAGATTGCCGTGGACTTTCGCCCATTCGAGGAACTCTCCAGCCACGATTTTCGAGCGGAAGGTTGGCTCATCGACGAAATGGTATTCACGGCCATCCTGCTCCTGGCCCCGCGGGGCTCGTGTGGTGTGCGACACCGACACGCCCAAATGAGAATCGAGTTCCAGCAAGGCCTTGACCAGGCTGGATTTTCCGGCGCCGCTGGGCGCGGCGACCACGAACAGACTGCCTGCTTGCTGCATCGGCGTTTGACTCCCCGGTTGTCGGCCTGACCACTGGCAACTCGTTGCCGGCCCCGCATATGCTTGATATGCCACGATTGTTGACTCTTCTTGCCGAGCTGACTTGCTCTGCATGGCAAGAGAGCCGTGTACGCTTCTCGTTGCTGGCGAAAGACTGTGCTCGGCAGCGTTTTTTGTTGTGCAAAACCGCCCACTACCTCTTCCATTGCCATGACATCGGATACGCGACCCTTGCTGCTGATTGTGGAGGATGACCCTGCGCTTCAGAAGCAGATCAAGTGGTCGCTGGATCGATTCGAGTCGGTTACTGCCGACGACCGGGTTGGCGCGCTGGCTCAGTTTCGACGTCATTCTCCGGCCGTCGTGACGATGGACCTGGGACTGCCGCCCAACCCGGATTCCGTGGATGAAGGGTTCAAGCTATTGGCACAAATGATCGAGCTCAACCCGGACGTGAAAGTCATCGTGTTGACGGGGCAGAACGACCAATCCAACGCGTTGCGGGCGATCGATCTCGGTGCCTACGACTTCCTGGCCAAACCCTTCGACCCCGACGTGCTGGGGCTGATCATCAGCAGGGCCTTTTGCCTTTTTGATCTGCAAAGGGAAAACCGCCGGCTGCGGGAAATGCAGCAGCCGGACGCGCAGGGCGGACTGATCACGCGAGATCAAGGGTTGCTTCGGATCTGCCGGACCATAGAAAAGGTCGCCCCTAGCAATGCGACCGTGCTGCTGCTCGGCGAAAGCGGTACCGGCAAGGAGGTGCTCGCGCAGTCGCTGCATCACGCGTCCAAGCGCACGGGAAAGTTTGTTGCTATCAACTGCGCAGCGATACCCGAGAACCTGCTCGAGAGCGAATTGTTCGGCTACGAAAAGGGCGCTTTCACTGGGGCCGCAAAAACCACGGTCGGACGAATCGAGACGGCCCACGGTGGCACGCTGATGCTCGACGAAATCGGCGATCTTCCGATGGCGCTGCAGGCCAAGTTGCTGCGCTTCCTGCAGGAGCGGACGATCGAGCGCATTGGCGGCCGCCAGGAGATTCCGGTCGACGTGAGGGTGGTTTGCGCAACCCATCAGGATCTGGCTGAATTCATCAAGACCAGCCGCTTCCGGCAGGACCTGTATTACCGGCTGGCAGAGATCGTGGTCGACATTCCTCCGCTGCGTGCACGCCAGGGAGATGCTGTGATGCTGGCGCAGGCCTTTCTGCGGCGATTTGCGCGCGAACAGAATCGCAGCACCATGGGTTACACCGACGACGCGCTGGCAGCGATCGAGACCTATGGCTGGCCGGGCAATGTTCGAGAGTTGCTCAATGCCATCAAGCGGGTATCGATCATGGCGGAAGGCAACCGGGTGACTTCCGAAGATCTCGGACTACCGAATATCTCAGGTGCCGAGTCCGATGACGAGGCAGGTCTGGATCTGCGCGCTGTGCGCGACAAGGCTGAGCGGGGCGCCATTGTCGTGGCCCTGGCGCGCTCGGACGGCAATCTCGTGAAAGCCTCAGAAATACTGGGCGTCACACGCCCGACGCTTTACGACTTGATGCGTCGCCTGGCGATCCAGTGGAAGGGTGTCGAACCGCCTATCGCCAAGTAATCTGGCGATTCAACGTGCTGCGGCCATCATTTGAAGCACGAATTCCACCGGGATCGCGTAACTGATGCCCGAAGGATGAGTTAATGCAGATTCACGTGTGCCCTTGAGAGCCACCATGTTCACAACGCCGACGACAGTCCCGGTGTCCAAGTCAAACAATGGCCCACCGCTGTTGCCTGGGTATGCGGTGGCGTCGAGTTGAATGAATTCGAAGGCGCCTTCCTTGATGCGGTTGATTGCTCGTGCATCGAGTTGCCGCGCTGTTGGGCTTGGCAGCGCCACCGAGGTGATAGCCGACACCGAGCCGCGGTGGGTCACTGGCGTTAGGCCCAGGGCGCTGCCCAGTGGGAAGCCCATGAATGCCACCAATTGACCCTCGCGGATTGAATCTGGCTTGCCAAGGTCAACAGCAGGCAACGGGCTGCCGTCGAAACGCAATAACGCCAGATCGTGAGCTTTGTCGAGGTGGATTACCACGGCGCGCCGAATTCCGGCTTGACCCGCGCTTCCTCGCGAATGGACTACCAGGACGCTCTCACGGTCGATTTCTTCCGAACGAGCAATGACGTGGGCGTTTGTCACCAGAAGGTTTCCGCTTGCCACGATAAACCCCGAGCCCCTGAAGGCGAAACGTGGGTTCTGTGTTTCCTGGTAGAACCCTACAGCCAAGACCGATGGCTTGATCCTGGCGATCAAATTCGGAAGCTCGTCCGCCGCATCCACAACGAGCGACACGACAAGGATGGCTAAGCCCAGAAGGCCTTTCAACGCAGGTGACAGCGCTACGCCAAGCGACTTCATTTCCAGACTACTCCGCTGTGCCGCCCAATAGAGGTGAGCGACTGTTAACCAGAAAATGAAACGACGAGTTGGTGGGGATGCTCTTGGGTCGCCTGTGATTTCTGTGTCGAATGCGTTTATTCCATCACGTTGAAGCGGCTGATTCGGTCCTGGCGTGTGAAGTGAACGGTTCGCGCAGTATCGATTGATACTAATTGATGAGGTTAAATATAATTTTATTGACCCTCTCGGAACAATACAACGCTGACTGTTTCTATTAGGACAATTATATCTAATAAAAGAGAATTATTCTTGACGTAGTACAGATCAAATTGATGTTTCTTTCGGGCGTCGTCTAACGAACCGCCGTAGTGATAGCGTACTTGGGCCCAACCTGTGATACCTGGTTTCACGGAGTGGCGTAATTCGTAAAATGGTACTTCTACTTTCAGATGATCCACAAAGGTAGGACGCTCCGGACGCGGACCCACCAAGCTCATCTCGCCCATTAAGACGCTGAAGAGTTGAGGCAATTCATCAATACGAGTTTTTCGCATGAATGACCCAACTCGTGTGATTCGAGGGTCATTTTTCGATGCCCATTTTGCTACTCCATCCTTCTCGGCATCGATTCGCATGCTTCGAAACTTCATGCACATGAAAACCCGACCACCCAGCCCCACACGGGTCTGACGATAAATTATTGGCCCAGGGCTATCCAACCAAATAGCAATGATCGCAAACACCATTACTGGCGCCGTAATAATAAGCAATATAGTTGATGTGAGAATATCAAACAATCGCTTTATAAATCGGCGAAAACCACCTTGAATGAACCCTTTTTCATAGATCAACCAGCTCGCTTTCAGGCTGTCGAGTCGAACTTCGCGTTTGGTTCTTTCACAAAAACCAGCTAAATTGAGAACTGAAATACCGCGAATTCGACATTCCAATAATTGATCCATTGGAATGCCGCCCCCTCGATGTTCACGAACGGCGACAATTATCTCTGAAACTGCGTAGCGATTTGCAATATCAATGAGGGAGGATCTATTTGAAAAAATGCGACCACCTTGCGGCATTGTTTCAGAAACTTTATTTTCGTCTGAAGTCGAAAAGAATCCGATGACATTGCGTGCAGTGCGACCTGGTGCACGTAAGTCAGAAGCTATGGCCTGTGCTTCCTCGCCAGTCCCGACAATCAAAACCGAAGGCAGGGTGGTCACTCGTTGCATTACAAAAAAACATCCTCGCGAAAGTACGATTCCAACTGCTAAATAGGCTATTGCTGCAGGAATGAGTTGTTCGATGTAACCCCGATCGGCCACTATCCGAAGCGTGAGGCTGGTGAGGTAACCTCCAACACAAACGGCAAGAATAGTGCGGGTGGCTTTCGCCGAAAGGGAGATGGCTTTCGGCCTATACAAACCAACGAGCGCATACATCAGGGCCATAATCAACGAGAAGAAGGTGGCACCGAACAATATCAACGGCAGTTCCGGGACGGCGTCTGGAATCGTCATGTACCTGCTCGTCAGCGTCGACGCTGCAAATAGGACTGCAGCGAAGCACAGAGACAGATCCACCACCATCCCTGCTGGCGCGCTAGGCAGTACGTTGTGCTGGTATACGCGCATGGCGGTTTGTCTCCCTGGGGCCACAGCTCGTGTCGAGCTGGCGGAAAACGCCAATCGACACGCTCACGAATGTGAGCTTTTGGTCGGTTCATTATTGTTTGCCGACCCTGTGCAGGCATCCCCTGAGTTGGGGGTCTGGCGAGACGTTTCGCACGTACGCGAAGAATTAATGCACGCCCGGTCGTGTCGATGACTGGGGTTCGGTCACGTAGAGGCACATCATGTCGCTGTGCGTTCGCACCGGACCCTGCTGAAGGTCGTCCCGGACAATCACTCAACGATCGATATTCGACGAATTGGTGAGAATCTCCAGTGATGTTTGCGATGCCAGGGTAGAGATCGCTCTCAACTATCAACCTACTGGGAACGCTTTCTCTGTAAATGCTATGGATTCACGCAGCGCTATGTTTACGGCTTGGAGCTTCGGGGTGGTGGGTGTGGCGCATCTGGCGTTTGCGCTGCACCTTGTCGGCGTCGGATATGGGCGTTCGATCCGTACTCGGGCTGCGCTATCGCTTGTTGGCGCCGTTGCGTCCACTGCGTTGTGGGGGGCTTGCGCGGCTGCCGGCGTTGTGTTTCACGAACCGCAGCTAGCAGCGCTTTCATCTCTGCTAGATGTGGCCCGCTATGGCCTTTGGTTTGCGTTCCTCTTGTCGATTCGGCGGCCAGCGATGGGCGCCGCGTCGACTACATCTGCGCTCACTGCGGGAGCACTCACCCTCGTCGGAACGGCAACGCTAGTTCAGTGCATCGAGGCTTGGGGGGGCAACCTGCCGTGGGTCGTAGCACGCCTGATCCCGATGACCTCCATGGCGCTTGCCATCTATGGATTGGTTCTCGTCGAGCAGGTGTTCCGTAACGTCCCGTTGGATTCCCGCTGGAGTGTCAAGCCAATCAGTGCTGGGTTGGCGGGTTTCTTTGCCTTTGATCTGTATATGTATTCACAGGCTGTGATCTTCGGCAAAGTAGATGTGGATTCTTACAGCATCCGAGGTGTGATTCACGGGTTGATGACCCCACTCTTGTTTATCTCGACCACGCGCTTGCGAGACTGGACGTCACAGCTTCGAATTTCTAGGACTGCAGCCTTTCACTCCGCAACATTGCTCATCTGTGGCGCGTATTTACTTTTTATCTCTGGAGTCGGTTACTACGTCAAGTTCTTTGGCGGGGATTGGGGGAGGGCGCTGCAGATTGGCGTTGTGTTTGCATCATTGATGCTACTGATCTTGCTGGGGATCTCAGGCTCTGTCCGCGCCAAGCTTCGTTTTATCTTGAGCAGGAATTTCTTTCGTTATCGCTATGACTACAGGGAAGAGTGGCTTAAGTTTACCCAAGCCCTGTGCTCTCAGAATACCCCCCAGGAAATGGGTCGACAGGTGATTCAGGGACTTGCCGATTTGGTTGAAAGTCCAGGTGGCGGGCTTTGGATGAAGGACGCGACTGATTCCGTCTATCAACAGACTGCCCGCTTGAATTTGGACGCTAAGCTTGAAGTTGAGAAATCTTCTTCGGATCTGTGTAGGATGTTGGAAAGCAAGAATACTATAGTCAATATAGAGGAGTACCGTTCATTTCCTGGGCGGTATGGATCAATGCCGTTGCCAAATTGGCTTCAATCAATGGATCAGGCATGGTTGGTTGTTCCCCTCATCGTTAGCGAGAAAATGATCGGATTTGTCGTTCTGCAACGAGCACGCATACCGTTTGATACGAATTGGGAAGTCTATGATCTCTTGAAAACTGCAAGCCGACAGGCTGCAAGTTTTCTCGCTCAGATGGTGGCCACTGAGGCGTTGTTGGAGGTCAGTAAATTCGATGCATTTAACCGAATGTCAGCATTTGTAGTGCACGATTTGAAGAACATCGTTACTCAGCTCTCGCTGATGATGAAGAACGCAAAGCGTTTGCATGCAAACCCGGAATTTCAAAAGGACATGCTCGATACGGTTGAAAATTCTCTCGAGAAAATGCGTCAACTGATGGTGCAATTGCGGGAAGGTACTACCCCGGCGGGAACGACGTTTGGTGTCGATCTGGGAAGCGTCATAAATCGAATAGAGTCAGTTTCTAACCGTCGAGGTCGGCATCTTGAAGTGCGCTGCGCCGAATCCGTCGTGTCTCGTGGACACGAAGACCGGATCGAACGCGTTATTGGACATCTTGTGCACAACGCGATTGATGCCACAGATACAAAAGGACGCGTTTGGCTTCAAGTGGACAAGCAGGGTGATCGGGCGCGTGTCGTTGTTGGAGACACCGGGCATGGAATGACGCCAGAATTCATTCGCGAACGGTTGTTCAAGCCCTTTCAGTCGACCAAGCCCACAGGCATGGGAATTGGTGCCTATGAAAGCTCGCAATACATCCAGGAATTGGGCGGAAAAATTTCGGTTGTGAGTGTTCCCGATAGGGGGACTGAAGTGACCCTGCTGATTCCGCTGTTCGGTGGCCGTGGGGGCTCCGATCTAGAAGTCATGAGGCCAAAATGAGGCCCGACAAAACCCGAACCGGCAAGTTGGCGTCCTCCTGACACAGTCCACGTGCCTAATTCACGATAGGCGGCAACTTGCTATGTGCGCTCGCCTTCTCCGTTGCAGGGTGCCCTTGCGTCGTGTCATCATGGTAACTCTGTGTAATCACGCATATTCATGTGTCGAGGGATGTCAGCTGGGATCAATCACTAATGTCCTCTGCACGGTACAAGTTATTTTTCGATTGAAGGGAAAGACGATGAGTGCTTTTTTCGAACTGCGGTCACGACTGCTTCGCGATGTGTCGATGGTATTTATCGTCGCCATCTTGTCCGGTTGTGGAAGTCTTTCGGACAAGCTGCAACCTGCGCCTGCAACAGCATCGACAGAGGATTACAGCTACATCATTGGCCCGGGTGACAACCTCAACATCATCGTCTGGCGCAATCCTGAGTTGTCAATGTCGGTTCCTGTGAGGCCTGATGGGAAATTCTCGACGCCGCTGATCGATGAACTCGTTGCACAGGGGAAGAATCCTGTCGAAATAGCGCGCGAAATAGAAAAAATGCTCGGCAAATATGTTCGAGATCCTGTCGTTACTGTCATCGTGACGGGCTTTGTTGGCCCCTATGACCAACAGATTCGCGTCGTCGGTGAGGCCGCTCGGCCGCAGGCTCTTCCTTACAAGCAAAAAATGACCGTGTTGGATGTAATGATCGCTGTAGGTGGACTCACGGACTTTGCTGCAGGAAATGATGCGATCATCTTGCGCACAGGCGAATCCAATAAGCAGTATTCGGTTCGATTAAAAGATTTGGTTAAGCGAGGTGATGTTTCTGCCAATGTTGAAATGAAACCGGGGGATATTATTATAATCCCCCAAAGTTTCTTTTGAAATATTGATGATTCAGAGTTTATTGGTCAATTCCAATAAGATATTTCTAAATTAATTAGATATAGACGAATTAAATAATGGAAGAGTTGCTTGCTCAGTTGTCAACAATCGCGCGGAGCATGTGGCGATTTCGGTGGCTATCGGTCGGAGTGGCTTGGCTGGTTGGAATAGCTGGTGCTGTCGCTGCATTTGCAATCCCAGACCAGTATGAAGCTTCTTCTCGCGTATTCGTCAATACCGACACCATATTGAAGCCATTGATGTCCGGCCTTGCCGTCCAGCCTAATGTGGATCAGCAGGTGGCCATGTTGAGTCGTACATTAATCAGTCGCCCGAACGTCGAGAAGTTGGTTCGAATGGCCGATTTGGATCTCAAGGCGCAGTCAAAGACCCAGCAAGACGCTTTGGTGACTGATCTGATGGGGTCACTTCAAATCAAATCAGTAGGGCGCGACAATCTCTATACGCTCGCTTATCGGGACTCTGATTCGGCAAAGGCGCAGAAAGTCATTCAGTCGTTCGTTTCTATTTTCATTGAATCCAGTTTGGGGTCGGCTCGGAAAGATACTGACTCGGCCAAGGCTTTCATCAATGATCAAATCAAGGCCTATGAAGGGAAACTCTTAGATGCTGAAGCTCGACTGAAGGATTTCAGAATTCGAAATATAGAAATGCAAAGCAAAGATGGGATGGACTCTGTCGGGCGTCTCGGCCAGATGAGAGAGCAGTTGGAGCAAGCCAAGTTGGAGTTGCGTGAAGCCGAGCAGGCTGTTCAAGCGAGTCGCCAGCAAATAGAGAACGAAAAGTCTCAAAATACGAATGCTGCTTCAACAGAGTCGCCAGCAGATGACTCCACGTTCGGTATTTCGACGCCAGAAATAGATTCTCGAATTGATTCTCAAAAGAGAAATCTTGACATGCTGCTGCAGCGTTACACCGAGCAGCATCCAGATGTGGTTTCCACACGCAAGTTGATTCGCGAATTGGAAGACCAGAAAAAGAAGGAGTTGAGTGAGCTGCGCAAGGCAGCCACAGCAAATCCATCTGCGTCTCCTGTTGGCAACAATCTTGTTTATCAAGAATTGAACAAGATGATGGCGAACTCGGAGCTTCAAGTTGCGGCGCTCAAGGCGCGGGTGGCTGAATTCAGCTCGCGCTATAAGCAGGCGCGCGAGCTGCTAAAGATTGCTCCGCAAATCGAGGCTGAAGCAACCCAACTAAATCGAGACTATGAAATCAATAAGCGAAATTACGAAGATTTGGTAAAGCGTCGTGAAACAGCTGAAATGTCGGGTGATCTTGATTCGGCGACCGGTGGCGTAGATTTCAGATTGATTGATCCTCCTCGCGTATCGGATAAACCGGTGTCACCCAACCGTTTGATCCTTGTACTGATGGCAATGGTCGCTGCTATCGCTTCCGGTTTTCTTGTGGCTTTTGGTGCAAGCCAACTCCGTCCTGTCTTTCACAGCGCCAGTGAATTGCGCTCCAAGTTCGATTTTCCTCTTTTGGGCATGGTTTCGATGGTCGCTAGCGATGTTGATCACAAGCGCAGCAGGGTGGATCGCCTTAAATTTATTCTTTCTTCGGGCGGGCTGGTCGGTGTTTTCTTGGTCGGATTGATCGGCATGTCGCTGATCGTGGCAAGGCAAGGGTGAATCGACATGACCAGTTTGATTGAACAGGCAGCACAACGTCTGGAGCAACTGCGCCGTGCTGGGGCTGTCGTTCCCGACCCGCTGCCCTTAGCAGCTGCTTTTTCCGCGACGCCGGGATCGCTTGCGCAGTCCGTGAATAGGCAAGTCGAACATCGAGTGGAGTCAGTTGGTCAGACGTCGAAACAGGTGACTCTCGATCTCGACTCTCTCAGTGCTGCGGGCATCGTCACCCCCAATTCGCCGCGATCGCACCTTGCGGATCAATTCCGGCTGATCAAGCGACCGCTCCTTGCGAATGTGAAAGCACAGGAAGCAGGGGGTCTGAAGCACGGCAATCTGATCATGGTGACCAGTTCCCTCGCCGGAGAGGGCAAGAGTTTCAGCTCGGTGAACTTGGCGATGAGCCTCGCGATGGAGCTCGACAACACAGTGATGCTGGTAGATGCGGACGTCGCCCGACCTTCTGTGCTTCGTATGCTGGGGATTCCGCCGGGGCCGGGGCTTCTCGATCTACTCGAAGGCAAAGTTGATATGCAGAGTGTCTTGTTGAAGACCAACATCGACAAGCTGACGATTCTGCCCAGCGGGACACCACATCCGAAAGCAACCGAGTTGCTGGCAAGCGATGCAATGCGCTCTCTGCTTGATGACATGGCGCAGAGATATTCAGATCGGATCATCATTTTCGATTCGCCCCCCTTGCTGCTCACGACAGAAGCCCGCGTCCTTGCTACCCAGATGGGGCAGGTTCTTGTGATCGTTCAAGCTGAAAGGACCTTGCAATCCGATGTGCAGCACGCGCTTTCGACGATTAAGACCTGTTCCAACATCAGTTTGGTTCTCAACAAGGTTCGCGGAGCCGCTGAGAGCGGATACGGGTACGGGTACGGGTACGGGTACGGGACACCAAGTGGTAAGTCGACCGTGTGATTGTTCAAGTGGGGGGCAGATTCAGCCTTCCTACCGGCCGTTGTTCAGGTGCTTGGGACTACGCATACTGCCTTCGATGATCGGCATGCTCGGAGCGGTCTCCCCAGCCGTCAATGCGCTGGAGGGCCGTGGCTTTTCAGTAGAGCCTTCAGTCAGTCTGCGTGAAACCTTGACCAGCAACGTGCGAATGCAGAGTACCGATGCACGCTCTGACCTCATCACTGAAGTTTCGCCACAGGTTCGTCTGAGCAGCAGCTCCGGCCGCCTCAAAGGATCATTCGATTACTCGCTTCATGGGCTCCTCTATGCGCGCGAATCTTCATCAAATGAAGTGCAGCAGGCGTTGCGTGCCCAAGGTACTTATGAAGCAGTCGATGACTGGGCCTTTGTGAATGCTAGCGCCAGCGTGTCGCAACAAAGCACCTCGGCTTTCGGCACGAGGTCGTCCGACTCGGCATTGATTGACTCCAATCGGTCCGAGGTTTTCAATTATTCGGTCGCGCCTTATGTTCGTGGCCGGTTGGGTGGTATCGCCAACTACGAGGCACGCTGGTCATGGGCATCTACGAGCAGCCAAAGCTCCAATGCCGATTCCACGAGTCAAACGACATCTCTGCGCTTCAGTTCAGACTCGGCGACCTTCGCAAGACTTGGGTGGTCTGCGGCTTATTCACGACAAACCTCGGAGTTCGGAAACAGAGGCAGTCGCAAGAACGACAGCCTGAATGGTACTTTGTTCTACACGGTCACGCCGGAAGTGCAACTTTCTGCTCGCGCTGGCCGCGAGAGCAACGACCTCGCGACAGTCGGCACCGAGCAGTACAACACATGGGGATGGGGTGGCACTTGGGCGCCAACTCAGCGAACCCGTTTGGAGGCTACCCGAGACCACCGATTCTTTGGTAATGCCTACAACGTGCGCTTCGAGCACCGTACGCCCCGTACTGTCTGGACATTCACCAACGGGCAGGATGTCAATATCACCCCGCTGACCGCCGGGGCTGCAAACCCAGTGACCGTTTTCGACCTGTTGTTCGCGCAGTTCGCATCGATCGCCCCTGATCCCGTTCAGCGTGCTGCACTCGTCGATGCGTTCTTGCAGAACAACGGTTTGACTCGAGCGACTTTGGCAAACGGTGGATTGTTGACCTCTACCGCGTCTATCCAACGGCACAAGAATTTTTCTGTGGCTTTGCTCGGACTGCGAACCACACTTCTTTTTTCCGCGTTTCGCAGTGAATCGCGAGCGGTAAATTCAACCGCATCGGGAGCAGGCGATTTGGCAAACGGCAACATCGTGCATCAGAACGGTTTCAGCATCAATGCGTCGCATCGACTGACACCGCAGCAGGCGCTGAGTGTTGATGTATCTCAGTCCAAGTCCAGCGGAAGCGTGGACAGCCGCAGCACAGATCTTCGTTCGCTGACGGCAACCTGGACCAATCGATGGAGTCCGTTTGTCGACTTTTCGCTTTCAGCACGCAGGTCGTTATTCGGTAGCTCAACCAACCCCTATAACGAGAGCGCTCTCATCGCAAATGTGAGGGTGAGGTTCTAGTCATGTACGAAGCGTTCTATGGGTTGACCAGCAAGCCCTTCCAACTCAACCCCGATCCCAGCTTCTATTTCGGGAGCAAGCAGCACAGCCGTGCCAAGGCGTACCTCGAATACGGGGTATCACGCCATGAAGGTTTTGTGGTGATCACCGGTGAAATCGGCGCCGGCAAGACGACGATTCTGCGCACCTTGATCGATAGTCTGCATGGCAGTGATGTGGTGATCGGCCATTTGGTCACCACTCAATTGGGCGCTGAAGACACGCTTCGAATGGTTGGTGCTGCGTTCGGCTTTCATGTCAAGGACGTTTCCAAGGCGGAGTTGCTGATCACCCTGGAAGCGTTTCTGGTGAGCCAGACCAGTCAAGGCAAGCGCTGTCTGCTCATCGTCGATGAGGCCCAAAATCTGACGCCACAGGCCGTTGAAGAGTTGCGCATGCTGTCGAATTTCCAGTTCGGGAATCAAGCGCTGCTGCAGAGTTTCATGGTCGGTCAACCAGAGTTTCGCGAGATCCTGCAGCGCCCGGAAATGGAGCAATTCAGGCAGCGTGTCGCAGCCACCTGCCACATCGGTCCGCTTGATGCGGAAGAAACCCAGCGTTACATCGAGCACAGGTTGGCCTGTTCAGGCTCGCGCGGCAAGCCCAGTTTCGAGCCGGCAGCGTTCGAGGGTATCTACAAGTCCACTCAAGGTATTCCGCGCCGAATCAACTCACTCTGCGATCGCCTTCTGTTGTTGGGTTTCCTGTCCGAGAAGACTCATTTCAGCCGCTCGGACGTGGACGAAGTCGTGAGCGAGACCGCCGAGGAGTCGGCGGTTCCTGTGAAGCCAAAGGGCATGTCTGCGGTCGGCTCTGCTGCGCAAGCAGTGGCCCTGGATGTCCCGCCAGACGTCGATTTGTCCAAGCTCGACCTGACGGCTGAAGCCAGCGAGGCCATGTCAGGTCAGTTGGCCACGTTGGTCGCGGAGCAACGACTCGACCAGTTGCAGCGCGTCGAAAGAAGCATCCTTCGGCTGGAGCGGCAGAATGTTCAAATCCTGGGCTTGCTTCAAAAGCTGGTCGGTGCGATCAGTTCGACCAGGTCGACTTCCGATCAGTCCAGCACATGACTCTTCAATCGGCAGATAAGGCTTTCGGACCGGTGATGTGCATCGTCGGTGCGCGCCCCAATTTCATGAAGATGGCGCCGATCCTGCGCGCGCTGGCAAGTCACGTTCCGCCGCTGCCCGCGCTGCTGGTCCACACGGGGCAGCACTACGACCAGGACATGAGCGGTCGGTTGTTCACCGACTTGGGTTTGCCCGTTCCCGACATCAATCTGGACGTCGGTTCGGGCAGTCATGCGGTTCAGACTGCCGAGGTCATGCGGCGGTTTGAGCCCGTGCTCGACGCGCATCGACCGTCGTGCGTGGTGGTGGTGGGCGATGTGAATTCGACGCTGGCGTGCACGCTGGTTGCGGTCAAGAAAGGCGTGCCTGTTGCCCACGTTGAAGCAGGGCTGCGCAGCTATGACCGCCAGATGCCGGAAGAGATCAACCGTGTCGTCACGGACCAGATCGCCGATCGTCTCTACACGACCGAGCGCAGTGCCGAAGGCAATCTGCTGTCCGAAGGCGTTCCAGCCGAACGGGTGATTTTTTGCGGCAACGTGATGATCGACTCGTTGATGGCCAATCTAAAGCATGCGCGAAGTGCTGCCGATACCTTGCGTGCGCACGACATCGATCCTGCGGTCCTCGACCACCCCAAGGGCTACGGCGTGGTGACCTTGCACCGTCCGTCGAATGTCGACGATCCAGAGACACTGCGTCTGCTGCTTGGCACGCTGGGGCAGGTCGCGCATGACCTGCCGCTCGTCTTCGCCCTGCACCCGCGCACCCGCAGCAACATCGACAAGTTTGAACTTGGCAATCTCATCGATCCCAAGCGATTCGTGCTGCTGCCACCACAGGGCTATCTGGAAATGCTCGGGCTGATGTCCGCTGCCACGCTGGTACTGACCGATTCCGGAGGCTTGCAGGAAGAAACCACCGCACTCGGCGTTCCGTGCCTGACGTTGCGCGCCAATACCGAGCGTCCGATCACCATCGAGCAGGGCACCAATACCCTGGTCGGCACCGATTCGCAGGCGATCCTGCGAGCTGTTGCCGAGATCCTGAACGGACAAGGCAAACGCGGACGGGTCCCCGAATTGTGGGATGGCCATGCAGCCGATCGCATCGCCAGCGATCTTTGGCGCTGGCTGAGCCCGTTGGCCGTGAGTCGGTGATGCAGCCGCCCGCCGCGAGTCGGGACGCTCCCATCAGCAACGCCCTGACGATCGACGTCGAGGACTACTTCCAGGTTTCCGCCTTCGCTCCCTACATCGCCAGAAGCGATTGGGATCTTCTGGAATGCCGGGTCGAACGCAACGTCGATCGCATCCTTTCGATTCTGGATCGGCACCAGACCCGGGCCACGTTCTTCACCCTGGGTTGGATAGCCGACCGCTACCCCCGGCTGATTCGCCAGATTGCGGACCAAGGTCACGAAGTTGCCAGCCACGGCTACGGGCACCAACGCGCGACGGACCTCAATGAGGCAGACTTCAAGGCGGATATCGAGCGCGCCAAGCAGGTTCTCGAGGATGTCTGCGGGACCGCAGTGACCGGGTACCGGGCGCCGAGTTTTTCAATCGGCACCAACAACCTCTGGGCGTTCGATTGCCTGGCCCGTGCGGGTTACCGCTACAGCTCCAGCATCTATCCGATCCAGCACGATCACTACGGCATGCCTGACGCGCCGCGTTTCGCGTACCGAGTCAACGACACTTTGATGGAAATCCCGATCACCACCTTGCGTCTCTTCGGCCGCAACTTGCCTGCCAGCGGTGGTGGGTATTTCAGGCTGCTGCCGTATGCGGTGTCCCGCTGGATGCTGAGGCAGGTTCATGCCCGCGATGGGGAGTCTGCGGTCTTCTACTTTCATCCTTGGGAAATCGACATAGATCAGCCTCGCATCGATGGCATCGACAGCAAGACGCGGTTTCGACACTACGTGAACATCGACCGCATGGAGCAGCGTCTGAATTGCCTGTTGAGCGATTTCCGGTGGGGTCGAATGGATCACATTTTTCTGAATCGAGCTGTTCCGCTTGCAGTCAGCCAGCCCTCGGTGTCCCATCCGTGCCAAGCGTAAAGAGTCTGTCCCTGCACGATGCCGAGACCGCGATGCGGTGGGATCGATTCGTCCTGTCCTGTCCGACCGCGACCTTCTTTCATCGCGCAGGCTGGCAGCAGATCATGGCGACCGTGTTTCGCCACGACACCTACTTTCTCTATTCGGAAACCGACGGGACCATCGACGGAGTGCTGCCACTTGCGCATGTCAAGTCGATGCTGTTCGGCAACTCGCTGGTCAGCCTGCCGTTTGCGGTCTACGGCGGTGTGGCGGCGACGGACTCGGCCGCTGCAAGCGCCCTGGAAGACGAGGCTCAACGAATTGCGCAGCAATTGGGTGTTGATCACCTTGAGCTGCGGCACGTCGACGCCCGACATGACGACTGGCCCAAGCAGGACCTCTACGTCACGTTTCGCAAGGCCATCCTGCCCGAAGACGAGGCCAACATGCTTGCCATCCCTCGCAAGCAGCGGGCGATGGTGCGCAAGGGCATCAAGAATGAACTGCGAAGCGACATCGATCCAGGCGTCGATCGATTCTTCGCGCTGTATGCCGACAACGTTCACCGCCACGGGACCCCGGCGCTTCCCAAGAAGTACTTTCAGGCCTTGCGTGATCAGTTCGGTGCGGACTGCGACGTGCTGACCGTCAGCGCTCCCGACGGTCGGGCCTTGAGCACGGTCCTCAGCTTCTACTTTCGTGACGAAGTCCTCCCGTATTACGCCGGCGACGATGAATCTGCACGTGACCTCGCGGCGAACGACTTCAAGTACTGGGAACTGATGCGGATGTCGTGCGCGAGAGGCATCAAGGTCTTCGATTACGGCCGCAGCAAGCAGGGAACGGGTTCTTTCTCGTTCAAGAAGAACTGGGGCTTCGAACCCTCGCCACTGCATTACGAATATCGCCTCTACAAGCGCGATGCAGTGCCGCAGAACAACCCGGCCAATGCCAAGTTTCGTCTGATGATCGAAGCATGGCGTCGCATGCCGATCGGCCTGGCGAACTGGCTCGGGCCCTTCGTCGTTCGCAATCTTGGGTAGTCGGCGTGGCCAATCTGCTGTACCTGGTGCACCGACTGCCGTATCCACCGAACAAGGGTGACAAGGTACGGTCGTACCACCTGTTGAAGCACCTGGTTGCGAGCCATCGTGTCTTCGTCGGGACATTCGTCGACGATCCAGAGGATGAGGCCCACGTCGAAACGCTGCGAAGCCTGTGTGCCGAATTGCATGTCACCAGGCTGCATCCGGCACGCGCCCGCATCTCCAGTCTGGCTGGCCTGATGGATGGTGAAGCACTCACACTGCGCTACTACCGCGATGCCGCTCTCCAGCAATGGGTGCGCAACACCACGCGCAGAGAGCGCATCGATGCTGCGGTGATCTTCTCGTCGTCCATGGCTCAGCACGCCGAGGGGACGGGCTTACCGATGCTGGTCGATTTTGTCGATGTCGACTCAGCCAAGTGGACTGAATACGCAGCGCATCACCGCTGGCCGATGTCGTGGCTTTACCGGCGTGAGGGTCGGGAACTGCTCGCCTACGAACGGACGCTCGCTTCACGCGCGACACGCTCGTTCTTCGTGACAGAGAAGGAAACTGCACTCTTCCGCAGCATGGCGCCCGAAAGTGCCGGCAAGTGCGAAGCTATGTGCAACGGGGTCGATGCCGAATATTTTTCGCCGGATCCAGCGCGCGAATCGCCTTTCTCTGTCGACGAAATCCCACTTGTCTTCACCGGCGCCATGGACTATTGGCCCAACATCGATGCCGTTACCTGGTTCACCCGCGACGTGCTGCCTCGACTTCGAGATCGATGGCCGACGCTGAGATTGCACATTGCGGGCCGCAATCCGAGCCCTGCTGTTCGTGCCTTGGCTGGTCCCGCCGTCAGTGTCACAGGCACCGTACCCGACATGCGTCCATATCTTCAACACGCTGCCGTCGTCGTGGCACCGCTTCGCCTGGCGCGGGGCATCCAGAACAAGATTCTCGAGGCCATGGCGATGGGCCGGCCGGTGGTGGCGGCGCAGGAATGTGCCGGAGCCATCGCGGCGCGGCCTGACGTCGAACTGGTCTGTGCTGCCGACGCCGACGCGTTTGTTCGCGAGGTGGATGCGTTGCTTTGCGAACCTGCGCGAGCCGCCAGCATCGGCCTTGCCGGCCGGCTGTGTGTGCAGCGTGACTACAGCTGGGATGCACACCTGTCGGCGTTCGAGCGCCACCTTGCCCCGTTGTGCGTCCGGCAATCGCTGGCGGCCTGACCGACTGGAATCATCACCATGAGTGCCGTACCTGCCGACCTTCGCATCGCTTCCGGATGGCGCACCGCGCTGCCTGCGTTCCTGCTGCTTGCGGCTGCCATCCTGTTGCTCTATCGCGATACCGCTCTGGTCATGACGGGCATCTGGTGGCGATCGGAGACTTTTGCGCACTGCTTGCTGGTTGTTCCCATCGTCTTGTGGCTGGTCTGGCGCCAGCGTGACCGCCTGGCCGACTTAACGCCTGGTCCGCAGCCCTGGCTGCTGGTGCCGATGCTGGCGACAGCCCTGATCTGGCTGCTGTCCGATCTGATCCTCGTCGATGTTGCATCGCAGTTCGCGCTGGTGGCGATGCTCTTGATGGCCGTTCCGCTCGTTTTGGGGCTCGAGGTGGCTTCCGCGATCCTTTTTCCGTTGCTGTTCCTGTTCTTCGCGGTGCCGTTCGGCGAGTTCGTTGTTCCGACCATGATGCACCTCACCGCAGACTTCACCGTGTCTGCGCTGCAGATCTCCGGGGTGCCGGTGTTCCGGGAAGGCCAGCAGTTCGTCATACCGAGCGGCAACTGGTCGGTGATCGACGAATGCAGCGGTGTTCGTTATTTGATGGCGTCCTTCATGGTGGGGACGCTGTTTGCCTACCTCAATTACCAGTCGCATGGGCGGCGTGCTGCCTTCATGCTGTTCTCGTTGGTGATGCCCGTGCTGGCCAACTGGCTGCGTGCCTACATGATCGTGATGCTGGCTCATTTCTCGGGCAACAAGCTCGCCACCGGCGTGGATCACATTGTTTATGGCTGGGTCTTCTTTGGCGTGATCATCTTCCTGATGTTCTTGGTCGGATCACGGTGGTCCGAGCCGGATCCAGGACCATCGGGAGTTCAATCGTCCACGAAGGGCAGTCACTCCGGGCAAGCATCTGCAGGGCGCGCCAGCCCATTGTTCGCATGGATGCTCGCCGGAGTCTTCGTTGCGGCCTTGCCTCACATTGCCTTGTTTGGCGTGCAGCGATCCGAGAGTTCCGCTTCCGAAGCGGTGATCGAGTTGCCCGCTCAACTGGGAGGTGGTTGGTCTGAGAACGGAGCGAATATCGTCTCCTGGGCGCCGATCTTCATCAATCCATCCTCTGAAGCTGCGCAGGCCTATGCGGCTCCGGCGGGCACGGTGGGACTGCACATCGCGTATTACCGTGGTCAGAGCGATGAACGCAAACTGGTCAGTTCGACCAATGTGCTGGTGCCGATGAGGAGCGACTGGAACCTGATGGTTGGCGGGCCCCGGGGCATGACCCTCGGGACGCAATCAATCACCTTCAGCACGGCCGAGATCCTTGGCAAGTCTCAGTCCGCCACCGAGCGCCGGCCGCATCTCGTCGTCTGGCGCGTCTACTGGATCGACGGGCAGTTTGTTGCGGGCGATGTGGCTGCCAAGATCCACGGTGGGCTTGCTCGCTTGGAGGGCCGGGGTGACGAAGGCGCTGCCATCGTCCTGTATGCGGATGGCGACAGCGTGGAGGCCTCGAACGGGACGCTCAAGGCATTCGTCCAAGACAACCTAGAACCATTGAATGCACTCCTGCAGAAAACTCGTGATGCACGCTGAATCCCGGCTGCGTTGAATTACAGCGAGCGGAACTGTCAATGAACCGACTCGATTCGCGGCCCCTGGTCCTGCACCTGGTCTATCGATTCGACACAGGGGGTCTCGAAAACGGTGTCGTGAACCTCATCAACCACATGCCCGCGTCGGTGTTCAGGCATGCGGTGGTGGCCCTCACCGAAGTGGTCCCCGAGTTTGCTTCCCGCATCCAGCGTGATGACGTTGCACTGATTTCCCTGCACAAGGCGCCGGGACACGGCCTGAAGCTCTACCCCAGGCTGCAGCGTCTCTTCGCGGAAATGCGGCCCGCAGTCGTGCATACCCGAAACCTGGCGGCCCTGGAGTGTCAGGTGCCGTCCACGCTGGCAGGGGTGCCGGTTCGCATTCATGGAGAGCACGGCCGCGATGTCGATGACCTGGATGGCACCCGGCGCCGTTACCAGTGGATGCGTCGTGTTTACCGGCCCTTCGTGAACCACTATGTGGCGCTTTCGCGTGATCTGGGCAGCTACCTTCATCAGAAGGTCGGCGTGCCGGAAAAGCGCATCGCGCAGATCTACAACGGCGTCGATGTCCAGCGCTTTCATCCACGCAGCGGGCTGCGCCCCACGATTCCCGGTTGCCCCTTCTCAGGTCCGGATTTGTTTGTGTTCGGTACGGTGGGTCGCATGCAGACGGTCAAGGCCCAGACGCTGCTCGCTCAGGCTTTTGTGCGTGCGCTTCAGCTGCAGCCTGAACAACGCGATCGGATGCGCCTGGTGATGGTCGGCGAGGGTCCGCTGCGCACGGAGGCGCAGGCGCTGCTGGACGCGGCGGGCGTGGGTCATCTGGCCTGGTTGCCCGGCGAGCGTGCGGACGTGCCAAATGTCATGCGCGGGCTCGATTGCTTCGTGCTGCCTTCCTTGGCAGAGGGTGTGTCGAATACCATCCTTGAGTGCATGGCCTGTGGTCTGCCTGTTTTGGCTACAGATGTCGGCGGCAATGCCGAATTGGTCCTCAGCGGCAGCACCGGCGATCTGGTGGCTGCGGGCAATGCCGAGTTGCTGGCTGACGGATTGCTTCGAATGGCTGCCGAACCGGCCCGTGCCCAGGCGATGGGCGGAGCAGGGCGCAGACGCGTGGAGCAGCAGTTCAGTCTGCCGGCGATGGTGGGTGCATATCAACGCCTCTATGAGCAGTTGCTTGCGGAAAGAGGACCTCACGACGTGAATCGGAACTGAACAGCATGTGCGGCATCACCGGCATTTTCGACACTCGGGGTTCACGCGAACTCGACCGAGCTGTCCTGCAGCGCATGAACGACTCCCAGTTTCACCGCGGCCCCGATGAGGGCAGCCTGCACACCGAGCCGGGTGTGGGTTTCGGCCACCGGCGGTTGTCCATCATCGACTTGGCCACGGGTCAACAGCCGCTGTTCAATGAAGACGGTTCGGTGGTGGTGGTCTTCAACGGCGAGATCTACAACTATCAGGAGCTGATCCCCGAACTGCAGGCCGCCGGACACCGCTTTCACACCAAGAGCGATACCGAGGTCATCGTGCACGCCTGGGAGCAGTGGGGCGAGGCTTGTGTCGAGCGCTTTCGTGGCATGTTCGCATTCGTGCTGTGGGACCGCAATCGCCAGACCCTCTTCATGGCTCGCGATCGCATGGGCGTCAAGCCGCTGTACTACGCGCTGCTGGACGACGGCACCCTGCTGTTCGGCAGCGAGCTGAAGTCGCTGCTGGCCTATCGGGGGCCGCAGGGCAGCGCCCTGAAACGCGACATCGACCCGCTCGCCATCGAAGAGTATTTCGCGCTCGGTTACGTTGCCGAGCCGCGCACCGTGTTTCGCCAGGCGCGCAAGCTGCCACCTGCGCACGCGCTGGCCATTCGTCGCGGCGAGCCGGTGGGTGAGCCGCGTGAATACTGGGATGTGAACTTCACGCTGGACAACCCCATTGGCCAGGAGGATGCCTGCGCCGAATTGCAGCGGCAGCTTCAGGAATCCGTGCGCCTGCGCATGATTTCGGAGGTGCCGCTGGGCGCATTCCTGTCGGGCGGCGTCGATTCCAGCGCGGTGGTGGCGACCATGGCGGGGCTGTCTGACGGTCCGGTCAATACCTGCTCCATCGCGTTCGACGACCCGAAATTCAACGAGAGCGAATTCGCTGCGATGGTGGCATCGCGCTATGCCACCAATCATCGTGTCGAGACGGTGAAGTCCGACGATTTCGATCTCATCGACACCCTGGCGCGCCTGTACGACGAACCTTACGCCGACAGTTCCGCCATCCCGACCTACCGCGTGTGCCAGCTGGCGCGCAAGCACGTGACCGTCGCGCTGTCGGGAGATGGCGGGGACGAAACTTTCGGCGGTTACCGGCGTTACCGATTGCACCTGATGGAAGAACGCATGCGCTCGGCCTTGCCTGCCGGGATCCGCCAGCCGCTGTTCGGATTGCTGGGTCGCGTCTACCCGAAGGCCGACTGGGCACCGCGCGTGCTTCGGGCAAAAACCACCTTTGAAGGTATGTCTCGTACTGCGGTCGAGGCCTACTTTCACTCGGTGTCGATCCTGCGTGGCCCGATGCGCGCCAAGCTATTCAGTCCTGCGCTGAAGCGCGAGCTGGCGGGCTACAGCGCGCAAGAGGTATTCGACTTCCACGCCGGCCGTGCACGCACTGACGACCCGCTGGCGCTGATCCAGTATCTCGACTTGAAGACCTACCTGGTCGGCGACATCAACACCAAGGTCGACCGCGCCAGCATGGCTCATTCCCTTGAGGTGCGCGAGCCGCTGATGGATCACAAGCTGATCGAATGGCTGGCGACCCTGCCGTCATCGATGAAGGTCCGTGGTCAGGAAGGTAAGTTCCTGCTGAAGAAGGCGATGGAGCCGCAGTTGCCGGACGATGTCCTGTACCGCCCGAAGATGGGATTCAGCGTGCCGCTCGCGCGCTGGTTCCGCGGTCCGCTGAAGCAGCGTGTTCGCGACGCGGTGCTCGGCGAACGTCTGGCATCGACAGGCTGGTTCGATCGGCCGTACCTGCAGCATCTGGTCGAGGCACATCAGAGTGGCGCGAGCGACCACAGCGCGCCGCTGTGGACCTTGCTGATGTTCGAGGCCTTCTTGCGCAATGTGGTCGATGACGCTTCGGCGCCGAGCATCGGTGACATGCACGCGGCGGTGGCACTGGCATGACCCTTCGAGTTCTTCACGTGCTGGATCATTCGATTCCGCTGCACAGCGGGTACACGTTCCGCACCTTGTCCATCCTTCGTGAGCAGAGACTCCTCGGTTGGGAAACGCATCATCTGACCAGCCCGAAGCACACGGAGTCTTCGGCTCCCGAGGAAACCGTCGACGGCTGGCATTTCTATCGCACGTCTGTGCCGTCAGGAGCCCGGCTGCCGGGCCTGGCCGAAATCGCGATGATGAAACAGACGCAATCCCGCTTGCTGGAAGTTGCGCAGCAGGTTCGTCCGCATATCCTCCATGCGCACTCCCCCGTGCTGAATGCCATCCCCGCGCTGCGTGTCGGTCGCCAGCTCGGCATCCCCGTCGTCTACGAAGTTCGTGCGTTCTGGGAGGACGCGGCTGTCGATCACGGCACCACGATCGAAGGCAGCCTGCGATACCGCCTGACTCGCCGGCTCGAGACCCATGCGCTGCGTCAGGCACAACATGTGTTCACCATCTGTGAAGGCCTGCGCAGCGATATCGCCGCGCGTGGCATTCCTGCATCGAAGGTCACGGTGATTCCGAATGCTGTCGATATCGACGCGTTCGACACCGAAGGCACGCCCGATGAATCGCTCAAGGCCGATCTGGGTCTGCAGGGGGCGACTGTGCTCGGTTTCATCGGATCGTTCTATGCCTACGAAGGGCTCGATCTGCTTCTAGACGCACTACCGCAGATGCTCCGCCGACGTCCCGAGCTGCGCCTGCTGCTGGTCGGCGGCGGGCCGCAGGATGCGGCGCTGCGTGCGCAGGCCGTCGCGCTCGGAGTGGCCGACAAGGTCGTGTTCACCGGACGCGTCCCGCATGCCGAAGTGCAGCGTTACTACGACCTGGTGGATGTCCTTGTCTACCCGCGGCATTCGATGCGCCTGACCGAACTCGTGACGCCGCTCAAGCCGCTGGAGGCGATGGCGCAAGGCCGTCTGCTTGTGGCCAGCGACGTGGGCGGTCACAAGGAACTGATATGCCATGGAGAAACGGGCTGGCTCTTCAAGGCGGGTAGCCGGGATGCCCTGGCCGATGCGGTTGATACGCTGCTCGAGCACCGGGCAGATTGGCCTCGCTTGAGGCTGGCAGGGCGCAAGTTCGTTGAGCGTGAGCGCAGCTGGTCGAGCTCAGTCGCACGGTATCGACCAGTATTCGAGCTATTGACTGAGGCGGCCGCCTGACATGTCAATTGCTACATCGCTCGACAGATCCAGCAATGGTGGCCGTTTGTCGGTCAGCGATGCGGTGCGCATTGCGCGGGCCGCAGCCACGAATCAGTTGGCGCGTTTTGCGCCGGCTGCCTATGTGCGTCTGACGGGCCAGACCGGACGGGGCGACGCAGCGGAGGAAAGTTCGGGCGATATCTCGCAGTACTTTCGCCAGAGTGCGGAGGCCTACTTCGAGAAGTTGGCCATTCCTCAGGCAAGCCATGCCTCCTTCCTTGCTGGCAAGACGCTGATGGAGTACGGACCTGGCGATTTGCCTGGTGTGGCTGCACTCATGATTGCTCGGGGTGCAGAGAAGCTCTATTGCGTTGACCGTTTCCCGCTTGTCAACCTGTCGGAAAAGAACGCCCGCGTCCTGGGTCATTTGATCGACGGCAGCCAGGGTGCTGAGCGCGACCGCCTCGTCGGATGCCTCAAGGACAAGAACGATCCTCAGGCTGGTTTCGATCCCCGCCGTATCGAGTATCTGGTTCGACCTGGAGGCCTTTCCGGCTTGATCAATGCCGTGGACCTGGTGTTCTCGCGCGCCGTGCTCGAGCATGTCAACGACCTTGACGCCACCTTCAAGGACATGTCGACGGCAATGCGCCCAGGTGCCACGGCCGTGCATCTGGTCGACCTCCGCAGCCACGGACTTCACAAGTCCAATCCGCTCGACTTCCTTGAGTGGTCGTCCAGGCTCTGGAGTCTGATGTATTCGCAGAAGGGTGTCCCCAATCGCTGGCGCATCGACAGATATCGCTCATTGGTTGCCGAATTGCCAGTGAAGCTGCTCGTGCTTGAAGCCACCAAGCTTGCCTCGATTGAGGATGTTGCTGCGGTGCGGCCCCGCTTGGCCGATCCTTTTCGTGGTGTCAGTGATGAGGATCTGTGCTGGCTCGGCTTCTGGCTGGTCTTCCGCAAGGAAGCAGGGTAATCGGCACATGTCTACAGCTTCGAATTTCAACAAGACTGCTTCACCTCACGTCGTGGTGTTGAGCAGCCTGTTTCCGAACAGCGCCGAGCCCGGAGCCGGCCTCTTCATCCGCGAGCGCATGTTCCGCGTGGGTTCGCATGTGCCGTTGAGCGTGGTTTCTCCCAGGCCGTGGTTCCCGTTTCAAGGTTTGCTTAGGCGTTGGCGTCCCGGCTTTCGGCCCGCTGCTCCGTCGTATGAGAGGCAGTCCGGGGTCGATGTGTGGTTGCCGAGATTCTTGTCTGTACCCGGCTTCTTGAAAGGGTTGGACGGCTTTTCCATGGCCCTCGGGACGTTTCCCCGCCTCTGGCAGCTCAAGCGCAAAGGCCGCCTCGATCTGATCGACGCTCACTTTGGATACCCCGACGGCTACGCGGCCACGATGCTGGGCCGCTGGCTGAACGTGCCCGTCACCATCACCCTGCGCGGTACCGAGCAGCGCCATGCGCAAGATGCCTCACTGGCTCCGCGACTTGCGCTCGCACTTCAACGAGCCACCCGCTTGATTGCAGTTTCGCAGTCGCTGCGCCGTGTTGCCATCCGACTGGGTGTTGCCGAGGAGAAGGTACTCGTCGTTGGCAATGGTGTAGACCTTCAAAAATTCAGTCCATTGGGACGATCCGAGGCTCGCCGCGCTCTCGGTCTGCCCGACAGTGGACCCGTACTCGTGACCGTCGGTGGGCTCGTGGAGCGCAAAGGCTTTCATCGAGTCATCGAATTGCTGCCCGCCTTGCGCGCGCACTTTCCGGGGCTTGTCTATCTGGTGGTCGGTGGCCCCAGCCCCGAAGGTGACATGGGTGCCCAGCTGAAGCGCCAGGTTGCGGAGCTCGGCTTGGTCGGCGCAGTGCGCTTCATGGGCCCTTTGGCCCCAGAACATTTACGCGAGCCGCTCTCTGCCGCCGACGTGTTCGTGCTGTCCACACGCAATGAAGGCTGGGCCAACGTTTTCCTCGAGGCGATGGCCTGCGGAGTGCCGGTCGTCACGACGGACGTCGGCGGAAATTCCGAGGTGGTGTGTCGCCCCGAACTTGGCATGGTGGTGCCATTCGGCGAGGCCGATCGCCTGCAGGTGGCGATAGAACAAGCTTTGCGAGCCCGGTGGGATACACAGGTTATCCGGCGCTACGCTGAAGACAACACGTGGGATCAGCGTGTCGAAGCACTGGTTAGTCTTTTTCGTAACCTGCATTGGCACTCCAAAGGTGATGCAGTCGGCGCTCGCGTTGCACCACACTGAGGTCAGATGAACATGTCCGGCCTCTACACCGCGTTCATATCCAAAGTGCTGTTCCCGCTGCACGAGCGACTGAAGGATCATTCGACCGTGGCAGCGCACCGGCAGCTGGAAGAAACGCAGTGGTGGTCTGCGGACCAGCTGTTGTCTCTTCAATTGGAGCGACTGCGATCGCTGCTCTCGGAGGCAGGGCGCCATGTGCCGTACTACCGAGACCTCTTTCGCACGCAGGGATTCGATCCGACGCAGCTTGGCAGCGTGGCTGACCTCCAGCGACTCCCCTTTCTCACGAAGCCGTTGATCCGCACTCACGTGGAACACTTGAAGCACGCGCATGTTCGCGGCTTGGCGCGTTTCAACACGGGAGGAAGCTCTGGCGAGCCGCTGATTTTCTTCATCGGAAATGAGCGTGTCAGCCATGACGTAGCCGCCAAGTGGCGGGCGACGTGCTGGTGGGGTGTGGACATTGGCGATCCTGAAATCGTCGTCTGGGGCTCGCCCATCGAACTGGGGAGTCAGGACCGCATCCGCGCGTTGCGCGACAGACTGCTGCGTACCGAACTCTTGCCAGCTTTCGAGATGAGTGAAGCCAAGCTGGACGGGTTTATCGCTGCGATCCGTGCGCGTCGGCCCAAGATGCTGTTTGGCTACCCCAGCGCCCTGACCCACATTGCCCGTCACGCCGAGCGCTGCGGCCAGCGAATGGACGACCTCGGCATCAAGGTGGCCTTCGTTACCAGCGAGCGTTTGTACGACGAGCAACGCGCCACCATCAGTCGCGTGTTCGGTTGCCCGGTAGCCAACGGTTACGGTGGACGGGACGCAGGATTCATCGCCCATGAGTGTCCGCACGGCGGCATGCATCTCACGACCGAGGATGTGATCGTCGAAATCGTTGACCGAGAAGGCAAAGTGCTTCCACCCGGTCAGGCCGGCGAGGTCGTTGTCACACACCTTGCAACGCGCGAGTACCCGTTCATACGGTATCGAACTGGCGACGTGGCGGTGTTGGACGACAGCCGCTGTGCTTGTGGGCGTGGCCTGCCAATGCTGCGAGAAATCCAGGGCCGCACCACCGATTTCGTCGTGGCTGCTGACGGTACAGTGATGCACGGACTGGCGCTGATCTACGTTCTGCGTGACCTTCCGGGGCTTCGCCAGTTCAAGATCATCCAGGAAAGCCAACTGGAGACCCGCGTTTTGCTCGTCACCGACCCCGGCTTTGATGCCGCGCTGCTGGAAGACCTCCCGCGCAAGATTCGCGCTCGTCTGGGCGATGCGGTGCACGTGGCAGTGGAGCAAGTGGATGACATCCCGCCAGAGCGTTCCGGAAAATTCCGCTACGTGGTCAGCCGCGTCGAGATTGCGTCACAGGGTGAGGTGAGTCATGCGTGACCTGCTGGTAGCGTTCATCGTCTTCGGGTCATTGCCGTTTATTCTGAAGCGCCCGTTCTGGGGCATCGTACTGATGGCCGGGCTGGGTTACATGAACCCGCACAGGCTTTGCTACGGCTTCATGCTCACCATGCCGGTGGTGATGATCGTCGCGCTAGTCACTCTGATCGGGATGCTGGTCTCGAAGGAAGCCAAACGCATGGTTTGGAGCCGCGAGATTGTCGTGCTGGTGATCTTCATCGTATGGATGGGCATCACGACGACCCAGGCTTTCAACTCCAATGAGGCTGGGCTCCAGTATGAAAAAGTCATCAAGATTCAGATCCTGACATTCATGACCCTGTTGCTGTTGACCTCGCGCGAAAAAGTGAACCTTCTGGTTTGGGCGATCGTCTTTTCGCTGGGTTTCTATGGCGTCAAAGGTGGAATCTTCACGATAGCGAAGGGTGGGGTGCACAGAGTGCAGGGGCCGGAGGGGACCTTCATCGCAGGCAACAATGAACTAGCGCTGGCAATGGTGATGACCATTCCTCTCATGTACTACTTGTATCTGCACGAGAAGCACAAGTGGCTCAAGCCCGGGTTGATGGTTGGCATGATCTTGACGGCTATTTCCGCCTTCGGCACGCAATCTCGCGGCGCCTTGGTTGCACTCATCCTCACCGGGATCATGTTCTGGCTGAAGAGTCGTAACAAGATCAGGACCGCAGCGATGGTTGCATTCGCTGGGTTGGCGGGGATGAGCATCATGCCGGAAGAGTGGTACGCGCGCATGCACACCATCGAAACCTACGATCAGGACCAATCTGCGCAGGGGCGGATCAATTCGTGGTGGACCGCCGTGCACATCGCGACTGACCGCATCTTTGGTGGCGGCTTCGAGACGTGGATACCGAGCGTGTTCCAACGGTACGCTCCGGACCCCACCAACGTGCGGGACGTACACAGCATCTATTTCGAGGTGCTGGGGGAGCATGGCTGGCCCGGGCTGATCATTTTTCTGTCGTTGCTAGCACTGACTTGGATGACGTGCAATTCGACCATGCGTTATGCCAAGAACCAACCTGAATTATTGTGGGCGAAGGATCTTGCCGCGATGATCCAAGTTTCGATGGTTGCTTATATGTCAGCGGGCGCATTCTTGGGGCTCGCCTATTTCGATTACCTCTACCATCTGATTGCGATTGTCGTTGTCGTTCATTACATGGTCGTCGTCGAGCCTAGCCGCAGTGTCGGCTCCAATGCTGCTGCGCAAGCTGTGGCCAAGCCAGACGTACGCATGGGCGCTGTGCCTTGAGCTTTCTGTTGCTCTGGACCTTGCCGGTGCTGTGGCTTGCCGCGCTTGCGGCGATACTGCTTTGGTATCTGCGCGACATCGGTCGACTGTGGCGGGAGCCCGTCCTGCGGTGCCCCGTCTTGGTCCTCGAAAGCGATGATTGGGGTGCCGGTCCTCCGGCGCAGGCGACCGCCTTGAATGACATGGCTGCGCTGCTTGGGGGCTTCCAGGACACATCGGGTCAGGTCCCGGTCATGAGTCTGGCCGTCGTATTGTCCGTGCCCGATGGCAAGGCCATTGCTGCAGAGAAGGGGCCTTACCAGCGAACTTGTCTAGATGAGCCATCACTTTCCACGGTTCTTGATGCGCTCAAGCAAGGCGAGGCCGAAGGAGTGTTCTCCCTTCAATTGCACGCCAGCGAGCATTTCTGGCCCAACACGCTGATGGGGAGTGTCGATCCGAAGGTCCGGTCCTGGCTCAGCCAGCCGGTGCCTGCATGGACGGAGGAACTGCCACCTCACCTTCAGAGTAGGTGGACAGACGCTTCATCCCTCCCGTCTAGGTCGCTGCCGCAACATGCTGTCGATCTAGCCGTGAAGGAAGAGATCGAGATCTACAAGCGTGTTATCGGTAGCACGCCGCGCGTCGTTGTGCCGCCCACTTTCATCTGGACGCCTTACGTCGAGCGCGCCTGGGCAGCCAACGGCATTCAGTGCATCGTCACGCCGGGCCAGCGCTACACGTTTCTTGCTGCTGATGGCTCACACATCGCGGACGGAGCAAAGTTTGCCAACGGCGACTGCTCCGGTGACATCACCTATCTTGTGCGCTACGACTACTTTGAGCCAGCCCGTGGCCGTGATGCTGGCTACGCGTTGCATGCCCTTGGTCGCGCCAGTTCCGAGGGACGTCCGTGCATCTTGGAGAACCATCGCGTCAACTTCTGTCGGGATACTGCCGTGCACAGGACCAGCCTAGAAGAGCTGGAAAAGCTGATTGCAGGAGCGTTGAGCCTGATGCCGACGATCAGGTTTCTTTCATCTTGTGAACTGTTGAGGGTGCTGAAGGAGCAAGACCCCCAATGGGTCGCCCGGCATTTCAATGAACGGTTTCCGTGTTTCTGGCGCCGGCTGCGTCATTCAGGTCGTTTGTGGAAACTGCTCAAGCTCTCGGGCCTGGCGCTGCCCGGCGAATTGTTGACTCGGTGGGCGTTGTGCTCGGTCAAGCCTTCACATGTCTGATCGAGGTGCATCGACTGCCAGGTTGGAAATATCCCGCCTTCGTGTGCCGGATATCCCCGAGTGCATCGACATCGCTCGCCGCTCCTTCGATCACTTCGAAGGCAACGTCAGCGCGGTTCAGAACTGGTTCGACGCAAGAGTCTTGAACAATCCATGGCAGCACCAGCTGGATGGCATCGGTGTGGCGGTCCGGGATGCTGGCAAGCTAATCGCTTTCCGGGCCATGTTTGCTCAGCCATGGTGGATCGGCGGGCAGCCCACCGTGATGGCCTTTGCTGCGCATACATGCATTGAGCCAGCCTATCGTGGCTGCGGCTTGGGTGGCAGGATGATCGCCAATAGCCGCGAGGTTGCCTCACTCACCGGGAGCACTTCCGCAGGCAACATCACTCAGAAGATCTATGCCAAGCAGGGTTTTGTCGCGGTAGGTGGGGTGGCGGACGACTTCTTTCGCCTTCGGGTCAGTTTCGTGGGGTCGATGCAGTCACGCCTAGGCAGCACCTTGGGCTCGCTGGTCGGTGGCGCCACGGATGCCTTTCTACACGGTGTGGAGATTCCTTTGGGCGATGCGCGAGGCTTCCGCTTGGAGCCCATGAACGTGTGCACCGAAGAGTTTGACGAACTGTGGGCCCGCGCACGGCTCAACCATGCGTCGTGTCTGGAGCGTAGCAGCAAGTATCTGAATTGGCGTGTGTTCGATTTTCCGACCCAACCCTTATCCTTGGTGGCTTTGCGTGATGCGCGACACCAACTGCGCGGCTATGCGGTTTGGCACCAACAGCAATACTCGAATCACGTCTCCTGCGCCGTGCTGCGTGATCTGTTTCTCGACAATTATGACGAAGCGGCGCTGCGAGCCTTCCTTTTCCTCGCCGTTCGGAATTGGCGGAGCACCGGGATGACATGGGTGAGCCTAGAGGTCGCTTCCAATCGACTGACCCCGCTGTTCCAGTCGTTGGGCTACGAGCCTATTCCCTCAAATGGGAACCGGTACCAGGTTCACAGCCAGTCCACGTTGAGCCAAGAAGCTATCCACGGCTGGTTTCGCAGTGGGTTGGACGGGGACTACTTCGACACTCGGCCACCCAGCGACCAAGCTGGTGCAAAGAACGAGACATGAGCGCAGAAACCATTGCCGTAATCACCACCGTGCTCAACGAGCGCGACAGCATCTGTGTGTTGCTGGACGCCTTTCTGGCTCAGACACGGCAGCCCGACGAAATCGTTGTCGTCGATGGCGGGTCCACCGACGGGACAGTAGATCTTCTCAAGACATACGCGCAAGCGCACCCGATCCTGAAACTGCATGTCGAGCCAGGAGTCAACATCGCGCGCGGCCGAAACATTGCGATCCACCGCTCCAACTGCAGCATCGTTGCGGTCACCGATGGAGGCTGTCGTCCGGAGCCGAATTGGCTTGAGGAACTGGTGAACCCCCTGCTGGTCAATTCGGACTATGACGCCGTGACTGGCGAGCGAAGGATCATCGGTGCGAACCGGTTCGAGGAGTTCGCGGGCCTGCTATCGACTTCGGTAAATCCGGCGACCGAGAGTGAGCGAATGTTTCACGGCCGAAACTCGGCGTTTCGCAAGATGGTCTGGACACGAGTGGGGGGCTATCCTGAGTGGCTTTACACCGCTGAAGACACCTTATTCTCGCTGCGCGCCAAGGCGCTTGGTTGCCGAGTCGCACTCGCCGAGAAAGCGGTCGTGTCTTGGCGCCCGCGCCCGAACTTACGCAAGCTCTGCAAGCAGTACTACCTGTACGGGAGAGGTACGGGTCGTATCGGGAGCGCGGATATTCGAACCATCACTTACCACTTGCGCAACCATGCGCTCTGGATCTTGCCCCTTCTGCTCACGCCTGTGTATCCTTGGTTCTTCCTAGTCGCGGCCGGCATCTTGGCATTCATTTTCTTCACGCTGGTCAAACCGGTATTAGTATCCGTTCGGTTAAGAACCAAGACCAGTGGATCAAGCCTTTATGTTCCCATTATCGTCATGATTCGCAGTTTGGCGAATAATGTAGGACAACTGCTCGGTGATCGGGATTATAGACTGACGGAACCGTTCAGAGTTAACCTCAATCTTTACTTGTCAGGAAAATGGCAGATGTCACCTGATAAATTTGATTTGTGACGTGCAAGCGATTTCTTATATTAACGCGATCCGATTATAAAAAACTTTTTACATCAAGAAGCTCAAGGGTTCATGATTGTATATCTTCGCAACTCTTTTTCTTGAGCAGGTACATTGGAAGAAAATATTTCAAAGCCAACTTCAGGTGCTTTATGCTTGGACTCAAGAAAAAGGATTTCCAGAGGGCCTGCATGCCACTTAGCCAAGCCTTATCGCGCAAGTAGTATGCCGCGGAAAAAAGTGTTCTTGATTGCCGTTCAATTAATTTTTTACTGCGAAATTGCCATAGTTTTTCTTCGCTCTTGACTGTTCTTAGTAAGTTGATTCCTGCATTCAATTCATTTTCAATCTGCCTTACTT